>CACIOV010000070.1 GCA_902588335.1 uncultured Pelagibacteraceae bacterium | reverse complement strand
GGATTTTTTTTCCATAATAATTCAGGAGATACATTAGTTATTTTATAAAAATCACTACTAGCTGTTGTGAGCGAAGCACTTAGGTAGGTACTCGGGTTATAAAAAATCCTATCAGGGATAAAAGTAATTAATTTTTTATTGTAAAAATTAGTTTTAAAATAAAAATTTCTAAGACTTAAAAAAAATAAATTAAGAATAGAAAAAAAGTATAGTTTGATACTTTTAAATCTATACATTCTTTTATCCTGTTTTTAATAATTGAATATTTTTTTTTAAATTTCCCCCATTTCCCTCAAAAATTGTTGTGCCTGAAACAAGTATGTCGACACCAGCCTCTTTAGCCATTTTTGCATTTTCAAAATTTATTCCGCCATCTATTTCGATCTGTGTTTTAAGTTTTTTTGAATCAATTTCTTTTCTCAATATTGTCACTTTTTTTAAAACATCTTTTATAAATTTTTGACCTCCAAAACCCGGATTTACACTCATAACTAAAACCAAATCAATTAAGTTCAAAACAGGCATAACCTTGTTCACTGGAGTTTCTGGGTTTAAAGATACCCCTGCTTTTTTATTATATGATTTAATTTTTTTGATTGAACTTACCAAATCACTAGTAGCTTCTGGATGTATCGTAATAATATCAGCACCAGCATCAGCAAAATTTTTTATGAAATTATCAACTGGAGAAATCATTAGATGAACATCAAATGGTAAGGATGTATATTTTCGCAGTTTCTTTATTACCTCTGGTCCAATAGTAATGTTAGGAACAAAATGTCCATCCATTACGTCTATGTGTATTAAATCTGCATCTGCTTTTTCTAAATTCTGAATTTCACTTCCTAATCTACTAAAGTCTGCTGATAAAATAGATGGTGAAATTTTAATAGAAGCCATAGGAAAATTTATATTTTTATATTTGAATTATGTCAAAAAAAAAGAAGGGCGGAAATTCCCGCCCTTCTTGAATATTATGAGTATAAATTTATTATTTATCCTCTTGCTGTGTCTCCAATATCATCTACTAGAGCACTTACTGATTTTCTTGGCATAGTAGACATTTCCATTTTATAAGCTAAGAACCACATCATTCCAGTACCTAATAACCAGAATAATATTTGCCAAGCCCAAATTGATGGAATTCCAAATGTCCATGTGCTGATATCATTTGGTGATCCAAAGATATCATTTCCTATTACAGCTCCTGGTCCAATTCCGAAGAACAACCAAGCAATTGTAATTATCCAAGCCGCTGGCTTAAGACTTTGCTTGCTTGCTGGAAGACCAGCATGGTCTGCTAAGAAGTCATGGTATTTTTGTCTATGAGCACGATCTCTTGAGTTTTGTGTCATTGCAGAAACTGGTATGCATACCAATAACTGGAAGAACATTCCCCAGAATGCAGAGTGCATTGTCCAAGGCCATCTTCCCCAAGGTATAGAATCGCCAAATAAATTTTGACCAATACTTTCAGTCATCATTACAGCGATAATTCCTGCTAATAGTCCCCAAGATACTCCTTCTCTCGTCAACCATGGGAAATAGCAAACCGCAGCTAATGGAACCCACATTTGGAAACCAAAAGCTACTGCTAATCCACCAAGAAGTACTAATGCATCGGTAGAGAATGTTGCAACTAATAATGCTGCACCAACTACAAGTACCACACAAATACGACCAAACAATTTTTGTTCGCCGTGTGACATCTTCGGTCTGAAGAATTTTTTGTAGATATCTCTAGTTAACATTGAAGCACAAGTTGACATGTATGCTGCACCTGTAGACTGCATAGCAGCTAGTGCACATACCGCAAGAAGACCAACAAACCATGGAGCTGCATCCCCGATCGTATTGATTAAGTATGGAACAAGATTTCCTTGACCACCTTTGCCAATCGATTCAGGAAGTACATTTGATATGTTTACTCCTGCTGCATTCACAACTGGGTCAGCGCCTAATAAGTGCGCACCCATTCCTTGAGCTGCAGTAAATATGAATAGAGCAAAGCCTATTCCAAATGATGAAGCCCAAACTTGTTGTG
>CACIOV010000069.1 GCA_902588335.1 uncultured Pelagibacteraceae bacterium | reverse complement strand
ATATTAATAATATTCATTACTCCCCATTGAAGAGCCATTCCATATGCAATTAAAGCAAATAGGATGCCGAGAAGAATTCCATCCATTGTTGCTTGGACCATTAAAATTGGTGCTTGAAAAATTAGCAAGTCCATAGAATTTTAATTAAAAAAAAATGCCCCCTAAAATTTAGGGGGCATAAAATATTAGTTTTTATCTTTCAGACCACTTAGGTATTGGATGAATTAACTTAGCAGAAGCCCATTTAAGTGGAGCAACAACTTTGTTTTCACATTTTCCAGAGCTATCACAGATAACTTGGAATAATACCATTGGTTTAGAAACATTTTGACCACCTGGAGCAAATTTTATGTTTCCATAAAAGGTTTGCATATCAGTAGCAGCAAGAGCATCTCTCACTTTCTTTTGGTCAAAAGAATTTGCTCTTTCAAAAGCATCTTTGAAAACCAATAAAGCAGCTGAAGATTCAGCGGCTTGATAAGGCGGTGCATATCCAAACATTTTAGTAAAGTCTTTGTCATATGTCATACCATCTTTAAACCACTTATCTTTGTAAGTTAAAGTTTTATGCCATTGAGAAGCGCATAAAGCGTACTGAGCATTTTTACCATGTTGCTTAGATAGTTTTGCAGCATCGCAATGCGTCATTGCAAGCATTGGAACATCAACTTTCATTTCAGCGATTTGTCTGATAGCAGTTAAGGCTCCTTTTGTATGACCAGATACAACTAAAACATCAGGTTTTGTAGCTTTTACTTTAGCTAAAGTAGCTGCCATATCATTAAGTTCTTTTGGTAATTTATCGTCAATTATAATTTCAGAACCAGTTTCTTTAGCTGCATCTAAAATACCTAATCTAACGTCTTGAGAAAAAGCGTCCTGTTCAAAAGCTTGAGCAATTTTAACACCTTTACCACCATTTAATTCAACAGCAGTTCTAATTGCTACGTCCAAATATAAATTTGCTGGAGCTAACACTGCAAATAAATATTTGTATCCTTTTGTAAACAAAGATCTAGATGCACCATTTGCTTCAACCATTGGAACTCCATACTTTTCAGTAACTGGAGCCATAGCTTTCGTTAAGCCTGAACTGTAAGGTCCAAGCATAAACTCAACACCATCTTGATTAATTAATCTTTCTGCAAGTTGAGCTGCTCTCTTAGGATTTGATTCATCATCATAATAGATAATGTCAAATTTATAAGTTTTTCCACCTACTTTAACACCACCCATGCTGTTAATTCTGTCAACGGCCATATTATAACCGTTTTGAGTATGAACACCATTTGATGAATATTTCCCAGTAAGCGAAACAGCAGCACCTAAAATTATTTTGTCTCCTTCAACTTTTGAAAAAGAAGTTGAAGCAGTTCCTAAAATTAGTCCAAGCGTAGAAAGAAGAACTAATGCAAATTTAATTATTCTATTCATTATATTCCCCCTTAATAATTATTAATTATACTATTAGACTATTTTTCAAAAAAAATGACAACAGCAATGCTGTCCATTAAGCCTTAATAGTTTTGCGTAAAGAGAATAATGATAGCAATAGTTATTAAAACACACGCAGAAATTGTATTTATAACTTTTGGATTTGCTTTTATCCATACAATTAATTTATTAGCTGCTACGGCATAAGCTATTAAAGATAAAAAATCCAATACGACATATGTGGTTATCAAAATTAAAAATTGAATTACATAATTAGAATTAAAATCTATAAACTGAGGAAAAATTAAAGGGAAAAAAGCCCATGCTTTTGGACTTGTTCCTGCAACTATAAAACCGTCTTTATAAAAGGAAAAAGAACTTTTATCAGCGGTGTTTTTCGAGTCTGGATTTTTTGGTTTGGTTTTGTAAATGTCATACGCAAGATAAAATAAGTATGCAACCCCAACCCATTTTAAAGTATTTAAAAAATCTGGATTCTCTAAAAAAAATGAACCAAGTACAAAAATTACTAATGTTCCCTGAATAATATTAGCAGATACGTCTCCAAATGCTGTCCAAACACATTTCTTAACACCATAATTCATTGAATGAGAAATAATTACTATCCGTGGAG
>CACIOV010000068.1 GCA_902588335.1 uncultured Pelagibacteraceae bacterium | reverse complement strand
ACTGTATCAGTTCCTAATATTATTAGAGTTTTACCTCAAATTGAAGGACCTAAAACTGAAGCTCATTTCGTTTATCCTCAATCTCTAAAGAATGTTGCTAGAGTTATAGCATTTAGAAATTTCTTATATAGCAAAGTAAAAAAGTGGGAGTTTTAGATATTATTTATAAGTTTCCGTTTTAATTTTTAACACTGCCCCCTCTTCAATTGACAAAGTTTTTTGATTTAAAACACCATCAACGTCTGCAGTTTTTTTTATATTAATTTGATCGGAATCTACATTGCCTCTCATTTTCCCACCTAAAGAAGCATTTTTTGATTTTATATTTCCTAGCACATTTGAATTAGAGTGAGTTTCTATTTCATCTGCTTTAATATCGCCTCTGATTTTTGCATCGAAAATAATCTTGTCCTTTTCAATTAAATCTCCCTCGATAGAAACGTCTGACAAAAGTATCGATGTTTTATTTTTAGTCATCTTTATATACAACCAAACATATACACAGATAACCTGACCTCCTATACACTTTTTGGTTGCATAATATGCGACGAAATGATATTGATAATCATTCTCATTGCAATTAATAATCATTATCATTAATAGATCTATTTTAATTAATAGTAATGAAAGGAAAAAATATGAAGAAAATAATATTATTTATATCACTTTTTTTTGCATTAACTGAAATTTCAGTATCAAACGAAGTCAATATTTTTAGTGCTAGGCACTATGATTCTGATGTTCAGCTATATGAAAAGTTTACGGCAAAAACTGGGATTAAGGTAAATGTTGTATCAGGCAAAGATAAAGCTCTTCAAAAAAGAATAATGGAAGAAGGTGAAGACTGCATAGCTGATTTATATATTACAGCGGACGCTGGAAGATTAGGTGCTTTTCAAGAGAAAGGAATGTTTCAGAAAGCAAGTTCCAAAACTTTGAAAGGAGCAATACCATCTAATTTTAGATCTCCTTATTGGTTTGGAATAGCTAAAAGAGCACGTGTGATTTATTATGATCCATCACGCACAAACCCGCCAAGCGATTTAAGATATGAAGATTTGTCTGATCCTAAATATAAAGGAAAAGTTGTCATTAGAAAATCTAATAACGTTTACAATCAGTCACTTGTTGCATCTTTAATTGCCAATAATGGTAAAAAGAAAACTGCAGAGTGGGCAAAAGGTTTAGTAAACAATATGGCTAGAAAACCAAAAGGTAATGACAGAGCACAAATTTTAGCTGTTGCTGCTGGCGAAGCAGAATATGCTGTTGCAAATACATATTACATAGCTTTAATGTTATCTGGTAAAAAAGGACCCGAGCAACAAACTGCTGCCAAAAAAGTTAAACCTTTTTTTCCTAATCAAGATGGAAGAGGAACTCATATGAATATTAGTGGAGGAGGAGTATTAAAACATGCTCCTAATAAGGTTAATGCAATTAAGTTATTAGAGTTCTTATTAACTAAAGAAGCGCAGGAACATATTGTTAACAATACATTTGAATATCCAATGATCGATGGTGTTGAACCCAACAAATTGATAGCTCAGTTTGGTCTTGCATTTAAACAAGATTTAAAAACCAAAGTATCAAAATATGGGAAAAACCAAGCGGAAGCTTTAAAAATAATGACCGAAGCAGGTTGGGAGTAAAATAGATCGATAAACATGAAGCGCACAAATAGAAAAAAATTATATTTAAACAAACCCTCATTTGATTTAAATAAATTTTCTACTGGATGTGCGCCATGTTTAAATGAAGCTTTAAAAATTGGAAAAAAAGTTAACAATAAATCATTAAACGAGATTAAAATTAATGAAATAAAAAAAATTGTTAACTCAATTTTTGAAAGCTCAAAGAATGGTATTTAATAAATTTAATTTTTGGTATATAAGCTCTTTTTTAATTTCTATTTTAGTAGCTTTACCTATAATCACAGTTTTTTTTGGGTTTTTTGAATCAACTTCAGACTATTTTTCTCTTTTAAAAAATACATTTTTATTAAAGTATATTTCTAATTCTATTTTACTTTTAGTTGGAGTTTTGTTTTTAACCTTCTTATTTGGCGTGGGTGCAGCGTATTGTGTT
>CACIOV010000067.1 GCA_902588335.1 uncultured Pelagibacteraceae bacterium | reverse complement strand
GATTATCAGGATCTGACATTAAAAAAACTGTTTCAATTTTTTTATTTAACTGCCTATTCATACCAGCCAATTGAAATTCATATTCAAAATCTGAAACAGCTCTTAATCCTCTAAATATAATTGAGGCTTTATATTTCGAACACAATGATGTTGTTAAAGTGTTAAAAGATAAAACTTTTATTCTTTTTTTTTTAAATTTTAAATCCTTGAAAAGAGAGTTTTTTATAATTGAAACTCTTTCTTCTGATGAAAACAAATAATCTTTTGAATAATCGTTCGAAACTGCGATAATTAGCTTACTAACTATTTTAAGAGACCTCATAATTACATCAATATGACCGTTTGTAATTGGATCAAAAGTTCCTGGGTAAATACCAACTGTGTTCATTAGTAAAAAATTAATTAAAATTATCGTCTATTTTAATTGCTGACACAACCTTTTCATCGCCAGAAAGTTTGAAGATTCTAACTCCTTGGGTATTTCTGCCTGCAATTCTGATTTCTTTTACAGCGCATCTAATTACTTTACCTTTGTCAGTAGATAAAATAATTTCATCGCCCTCATTAACAGGAAAAGATGCAGCAACATATCCATTTCTTGAAGAAGCAACTATACCAATTATGCCCTTTCCTCCCCTGTTAGTTACTCTGTAATCATAAAATGAAGTTCTTTTTCCAAAACCGTTTTCTGTTATAGATAAAATATATTTTTGTTTAGCAATTATTTCTGATTTTTTAGCTTTGTCCGCCGCTCCATTTTTTAATAAATTTTTTGCAACTTTGGGATTTATGTTAGAGGAATCTAGAACAGATAATGAAATAACTTTGTCATTATCTCCTAATTCTATACCTTTAATTCCTTTTGAAGACCTTCCTTTAAATATTCTTAATTTTTTTGACATAAATCTAATACATTTGCCTAATTGTGTGCTTAGAATTATATCTTGATCTTCTTTACAAATCTTTACACCAATTATTTTGTCATCAGAATCTAGTTTCATTGCTATTTTTCCTGTTGATTGGATATTTATAAAATCTTCTAAACTATTTTTTCTCACTTTTCCCTTAGCTGTTGCAAATATTACATAAAATTTTTTCCATTCGTTCTCATTTTCAGGTAATGGCATAATAGAACTAATTGATTGGTGACTTTTAAGAGGAAGAAGATTAAATAAAGTTTTCCCCTTAGAGCTTCCTGATCCCTGTGGAATCTTCCAAGCTTTTAGTTTGTACACAAGACCTTGGGTAGAAAAAAACATTATAGGTGTGTGGGAATTTGCTGTAAAAATTTGTACTACATAATCTTCCTCTCTGGTTTTTATTCCAGCTTTACCTTTTCCACCTCTTTTTTGAATCTTAACAGATGAAAGAGATCCTCTTTTAATATAACCTTTATGCGTGATCGTGATAACAATAGCTTCTTTTTGAATAGTTTCTTCGATGTTATAATTTAGCACGGCATCGATTATTTTGGTTCTTCTTTTTACAGAAAATTTATCCTTTATTTTATTTAATTCATCTATAATTACATTAAAGAGTTCTTTTTTAGATTTTAGAATTTTTTCATATTGTCTTATAAGTTCTGCAAGTTTTTTAATCTCGGTCTCTATTTCGTTTATTCCAAAAGCTGTTAATTTTTGTAATCTTAATTCAAGAATTGAAACTACTTGCTCTTTGGACAAAGTGTAAGTGTTTGAGTTTTTCTCTGATTTTATAAGTTTTATTAAATTACGAGTTCTATTAATCTTCCATTTTTTTTCTAATAAAGATTTTCTCGCTAATTCTACTGTATCAGATTTTTTTATAATTTTAATTACAGTATCAATATTTTCAACAGATGCTGAAATTCCTAATAAAATATGCGCTTTTTCTAAAGCTTTATCTAAATCAAATTTTATTTTTTTTGTTAGAGTTTTTTCTCTAAAATTTACAAATTCAGATATAAATTCCTTTAAATTTAATATTTTAGGTTTTCCCTCAACTATCGCTAATGTATTAAAGCCAAATGATGACTCTACAGACGTTAATTTATATAATTGTCTTTTGATAGTTTCTGGTTCAACATTTCTTCTTAAATCTACAACAACTCTAACTCCTTTATGATTAGACTCGTCTCTAA
>CACIOV010000066.1 GCA_902588335.1 uncultured Pelagibacteraceae bacterium | reverse complement strand
CGTCTACTTCAGCTCCCAATGCCCCTGATAAAAGATTTATATTCATGGGCAAAGCTTAATCGATTTATTTTTCGATGTAAATCCCTGGAGAATTTAGCTTAATTAGGTAAAAAATTTACTATTTTAATAGTTTTCGATACGTAATTATTACAGCAAAGACAACTATTAAGGCAGCAATACCTGACTCACCAAGACTATTTAGTAGTGCAACTAAATTTGCAGTTACTTGTGAGCCAAAAAAAGCAACATCAGGTCCAAATAAAATTTCAGCAAAAACAGAAACTCCTAACAATAGGACGCCAAGTTCAATAAACTGTCTTAAATAGTATCTAATCGTTCCAATCCAAGCCTTCATAAATTTCCTTTCACTTATTTAAACTTTCTACCCTAGTCCAAAAATCCTGAACTAGGGTAGCTAGGTTTTTAATCGTTAGTTAATTATTAAGAGGGAAAACTAACGGGATAAAAAATCTATTTGTAAAAACCTAATATAATAATAGCCGCTATTAAGCCGACTATTCCTGCATCACCTAGTGACTGAACTAACCCTACTATGTTGTCAGCTATGCCACTTACAAATGGAACATTTCCACCAAGAAGTGATACAACGATACCTAATCCAAGTAGTGATATAACTACATGTGTTAGGCTTTTTACTGTACCTGAGAAACCTGCAAGCATTTTCATACTTAACACCTCCCTTAGTTAACTTGTTTAAA
The DNA here is from genome assembly GCA_902588335.1 of uncultured Pelagibacteraceae bacterium. Classification (GTDB taxonomy): domain Bacteria; phylum Pseudomonadota; class Alphaproteobacteria; order Pelagibacterales; family Pelagibacteraceae; genus AG-414-E02. Next base: position 1,498 of record CACIOV010000066.1, on the reverse strand, counting down.
CAAGTGCTACCGAATCAACTATCGATAGCGTATGGGACTTAGTATCATACTATATATAGATAGCTAGCCAATTTTGTTACCAAAAACTCAATAAAAACAAGGTTTTTTAGACTTTTCCACACTATTTTTAAGGTCAAAAAAGATGGTTTAGCAGCCTCACTCTTTATATATATAGTCAAATCTCTTTAAAATAATGAACCTTACATATGCTTATATATTCTTAGTCTTGGCAATTGCCTTTGAAGTACTAAGCACTAGTTTTTTAAAGGATACTAATGGCTTTACAAGATTTTATCCTTCACTGGTGGTTATTGTATCTTTGTGTATTTGCCTTTTCCTTATGTCACATTCAATGAAGTTTATTCCAGTAGGAATAGTTTACGCCAGTTGGGCGGGATTAGGTATTGTAGCCATAACAATTATTGCAGTCTTAAAATATAATCAAATGCCTAATATACCAACTATGATAGGTATTGCTCTTATAGTTATTGGCGTTGTTGTTGTTAATTTAATGAATGATATCGATGTTAAATAATGAAACAACTATTTCATGAAATTAAAATAAAAACTAGCGGTCAAGGTTTTTATGATTTTACAGATCAAACTATTTCCTGGGTAACTAAGCAAAAAATTAATAATGGAATTTTAAACATAAATATACTGCACACCAGCGCATCTTTAGTAATTCAAGAGAATGCGGATTCAGATGTTTTGTACGATTTAAAGAATTTCTTTAATAAATTAGTTCCAATGGATAATAAACTTTATAAACATACAACAGAAGGTAAAGATGATATGCCAGCTCATATTAAATCTGCTCTAACAAATAACCAACTTACATTAAGTATTAAAAACAAACAGTTAATGCTTGGCACTTGGCAAGGTCTGTATTTATTTGAACATAGAATAGAACAGCACAATAGAACATTGTCTCATCATCTGATAGGAGATTAATTCTTTGAATGTCTTTGAAAGTGTTCATCGCAATTATTTTTGCTGCATTTTTGCATGCGATTTGGAACGCGATGGTAAAAAAAGAAAATGATAAATATTTTTCACTTACAGCAATAGTTTTAGGACATATACCAATATCAATAGTTGTAATACTTTTTACCCCAATGCTAGCGATTCAGAGCATCCCATATATTTTTGTGTCTGTAATATTTCTTACGGGATATCAGTGGTGTTTATTATCAGCATATAGACTGGAAGATTATACAAAAGTTTATCCAATAGCTCGTGGCACTGCACCAATTTTTGTAGCCATATTATCTTTGTTAATATTTAACATAAGTATTTTAAAATATGAACTAATGGGAATTTTGATAATATCATTTGGAATTATAACTTTAGGTCTTCAAAAAATTAATTCTTTCAAGAATTTTTCTGCAATAGTATATGCTCTAGCTACAGGTTTATTTATTTCAGGCTATTCAATTACAGATGGATATGGGGCAAGAGTAAGTAATTCTCCATTAAATTATACAGCATGGTTAAT
>CACIOV010000065.1 GCA_902588335.1 uncultured Pelagibacteraceae bacterium | reverse complement strand
ACCATTTCTTTTGTATTATATTTCATATTATCTCTTAAGTAATCAAAACCAAATTCATTATTTGTTCCATAAGTAACATCACATTCATAATTTTTTTTTCTGCTTGAATCATCCATTTCATTTGTTATACAGCCAACTGTTAAACCTAAAAATTTATACACTTTGCCCATCCAGGAAGAATCTCTTTGTGCCAAAAAGTCATTTACAGTTACAACATGAACACCTTTTCCTAGTAGTGAATTTAAATACACCGGTAGAGTTGCTGCTAAAGTTTTGCCCTCTCCAGTTTTTTGTTCAGAAATTTTTCCTTGATGCAAAATAATTCCACTCATCAGTTGTACGTCAAAATGCCTCTCATTAAGAGTTCTTTTTGCGGCTTCTCTAACATAAGCAAAAGCTTCCGGCAAAAGTTCATCTAAATTTGCTCCATTTTTAATTTTTGATTTAAACTCAAGAGTTTTTAATGGGAAGCTTTCATCTGGAATATTCTTGACTTTAGATTCCCAGCCGTTAATTTGCTCGACAAGAGACCTTAACTTATCAATATTTCTTTGACTTGAATTTTTTATAAATTTGCCGATAATCTTATTAATATTTAACATAAATAGTTATATTGTTTTAATATTAGACTTATATAATCAATAATAAAAAAATTTAAATAGCAATGACCTTAAACCTAAAAAATTTACTTAATCCTAAAATTAAGATCTCGAAAATGGGCGAATTTCAAGAATTACAACCTATTGAAGGATTGGAAATATCAGCGATATCTGCAGATTTATATAAAGATGGAAGGGATGATTTAACTCTATTTTATTTTAAGGAAGGAGCAAATTTCGCTGCAGTATATACAACATCGAAAGTTACTTCTGCTAGCATCAATTGGAATTTGCATATCAAAAGACATTTTGTAAAGGCTCTTATGGTAAATACACAAAATGCAAATGTTTTTACTGGCACAAAGGGAGCGCAAGGTTTAAAAGAAATTGCCCAAACTTTGGCAAAGTCTCTTACATTAAAATCATCCCAATCACCTGAAGGGGTTAGTGAAATTGTAAAAATAAAAGATCTTCTTTTTGCATCAACAGGAGTTATAGGAGAAGAATTTCCATATTTAAAAATAAAAAATAGAATTTCTGAATTGGTAAAAAAATTAAAAACTAAACAAAACAAATTTGTTTGGTTTAAAGCGGCAAGCGCAATAATGACAACTGACACGAGACCAAAAGTTGCTTATGAAGAATGTAAAATAGGTAATAAATTAATCAAGATTTCTGGCATTGCAAAAGGTTCTGGAATGATTGCTCCTAACATGGCAACAATGTTGTCGTTTATATTTACCGATGCAAACATACCTTCTGTTTTTTTAAAAGCTATTTTAAAAAAAACCATGGTAACAACATTTAATTCTATAACAGTCGATAGCGATACATCAACAAATGATATGGTTGGTATTTTTGCTACAGGAAAAGCAAAAAATTCTAAAATTTACAATGTGCTAGATCCTAAATTATTAGATTTTGAAAAAGCTTTACATAGATTGTGTTTAAATTTAGCAAAACAAATTGTTGTGGACGGAGAAGGTGCAAAAAAATTTATTACAATAGATGTAATAGGAGCGAGATCATCATCTATGGCAAGAAATATTGGTTTTGCAATTGCAAACTCTCCTTTAGTTAAAACTGCAATTGCTGGAGAGGATCCAAATTGGGGTAGAATTATTATGGCAATCGGCAAATCAGGTGAAAATATTGTTGCAAATAAAATACAATTAAAGATTGGAAATTATTTGGTTGCAGAACAAGGTAAAGTAGAAAAAAATTATGTAGAAAAAGATGTAAAAGAGTACATGAAATGGGATTCAATTAATATTGAAGTTAATTTAAATATTGGAAATGCTGAACACAAAGTTTATACATGTGATTTTACAAATGAGTATATTAATATAAATGCTGATTATAGAAATTAATGATAAAATATAATTTAAAATGTAAATGTGGAGCAACCTTTGCTAGCTGGTTTTCAAGCTCTAATGAATTTGATCATTTAAGTAAAAAAAAACTCATAAAGTGCATTTACTGCGAGTCTTCGAACATAAAAAAATCAGTTATGGCACCTAATTTATCTAGCAAATCAAATAAAGTATTTAAAAAAACTAAATTAGAAAAAGATATAAAAAAACAACTTTTGAATTTTAGAAAGTATATAGAAAAAAATTG
>CACIOV010000064.1 GCA_902588335.1 uncultured Pelagibacteraceae bacterium | reverse complement strand
GAGTATTTACTTTATATCCTGAATTATTTCCAGGGCCTCTAGGCGTTGGTTTGTATAAAAAAGCACTAGAAAAAAAATTATGGTCATTGGAAGTAGTAAATATTAGAAATTATGCCTTGGATAAGCATAAGACAGTAGATGACACTCCATTTGGAGGAGGCAGCGGAATGGTAATGAGGGCAGATGTTATAGCTAATTCTTTGGATGAAAATATCTCCAACAACAAAGAATCAATTATTTGTATGTCTCCAAAGGGAAAAAAATTTGATCAAATTTATGCAAAAAAAATGTTTAAAAAAAACATAAATATTATATGTGGTCATTTTGAAGGAATTGATCAAAGATTATTAGAAACACGAAATATAGAAGAAGTTAGTATTGGAGATTTTATTTTATCTGGAGGAGAAACAGGTGCTTTTGTTGTAATTGATACAATTCTTAGATTGATTCCCGGAGTTATTGGAAACCCTAATTCACTAGCCGAAGAAAGCTTTGAAGAAAATTTATTAGAATATCCTCAATATACAAAACCTCAAAAATGGGAAGAAAAAGAGGTTCCAGATGTACTTTTAAGCGGAGATCATGCTAAAATTAAGGACTGGCGTTTAACCCAATCAGAGGATATAACACGACGCCGACGACCTGATTTATGGAAAAAGTACAAGAAAAAGAAATGAAAAATATAGAAGATATAAATAAAGCAAGTATTACAAAAATTCTATCAAAGAAAAAAATTCCTGAATTTTTTGCAGGTGATACAGTGAAAATTGGGGTTAGGATTGTTGAGGGAAAAAGGGAAAGAATCCAGTATTTTGAAGGGGTTTGTATTTCAAAAAAAAATAGAAATATAAATTCATCATTTACAGTTAGAAAAATTTCATTCGGAGAAGGAGTTGAAAGAACGTTTGCTTTATTTAGCCCAATTATCGGCTCTATTAAAATAATAAGATCTGGTCAAGTTAGAAGAGCAAAATTGTATTATTTAAGAGATAGAAAAGGCAAATCATCAAGAATTTCTGAAAAAATTAAGAAAAAAATTGGCATAGACGTTTCAGAACAAGTTTCCGAAAACGAAATTATTAAAGAAGAATCAGAAAAAGAAAATCTTATAAAAGATAAAGATGCAGCTTCGAAAGCAGAAAATAAAAAACAAAAACTAAAAACAGAGAAAAAATAATTTTTTTCTATAATGCCCCAAACACTTTACGAAAAAATTTGGAATGAACATATAGTTCATCAACAAGATGATGGAACAACTTTATTGTATGTTGATAGACACCTTATTCATGAGGTTACAAGTCCACAAGCTTTTGAAGGTTTAAGATTATCAAAAAGAAAAGTAAGAAAGCCAAATCTTACATTAGCTGTTGCCGATCACAATGTGCCAACATCTGATAGATCAAAAGGTATTGATGATGAAGAATCAAAAATTCAAGTAGAAGCACTTGAAAAAAATTGTAAAGAATTTGATATTAAAATTTTTAATATGGAAGATAAAAGACAAGGGATCGTCCATATAATCGGACCCGAACAAGGTTTTACACAACCAGGAACAGTAATTGTTTGTGGAGACAGTCATACCGCAACTCATGGAGCTTTTGGAGCATTAGCTTTTGGAATAGGAACTTCAGAAGTTGAGCATGTACTAGCTACACAAACTTTAATTCAAAAAAAATCAAAAAATCTTCGAGTAAATGTAACTGGAAAATTACCAACAGGCGTTACTTCAAAAGATGTAATTTTACAAACAATAGGCAAGATAGGTACTGCTGGTGGAACAGGCATGGTAATAGAATATGCTGGTTCGGTAATAGAAAATCTCAATATTGAACAACGAATGACAATTTGCAACATGTCGATTGAGGCTGGAGCTCGCGCAGGATTAATAGCACCTGACGAAAAAACTATTCAATATTTAAAAGATAAACCTATGTCACCTAAGAAAACCGATTGGGATAAGGCAATTGAATATTGGTCCAAACTTAAATCTGATATAGGCGCTAGATTTGATCAGGAAGTAGAAATAAAAGGCGGCGATATTAGTCCAATGGTCACTTGGGGAACTTCCCCACAAGATGTTGTTGCTGTTACAGAATTTGTTCCAGATCCTGAAAAAGAAAAAAATATAGATAGAAAAGCTTCTATGAAAAGATCATTAGATTATATGGGATTAAAACCAAATACAAAAATAACAGATATTAAAGTTGATAGAATTTTTATTG
>CACIOV010000063.1 GCA_902588335.1 uncultured Pelagibacteraceae bacterium | reverse complement strand
CTACTCCACTAAAGTGTTTTCCTCCCCACTTATACTTTACGTTAATAAATTTTTTTATATTTTGAAAAGTATTTTTAGTTTTATAATTTACTTTTTTTAAATCCTTTTTATTAATCCAAAAATAATCAAATTTATAAAAATTACCCATTTTTTTAAAAACTTTAATTTTAGATCCAAAACTAAGTTTTTTTTTTATTTTATTTTTTTTATTTGGCTTTGAATAAAGTGCTGCGAAAGTGCTGTAAATTTTATGAGTATTTTTTTGATTATTTGGAAATTTACGATTTTTTATATAACCTTTGTAATTATCTGAATCATTTTTAATTTTTATCCATTTTCCAGTTTTTTTTATTTTTTTAAATGTGTCCCCATATAATAGCTGCGTAACTACTTCAGATCTTATACTATTTTTTTTGTAGACGTTTATTACAGAACTATTGCTTCTCACTGCAATTTCAGTTTATTTCTAATAAACCACAGCAAAATTAAAGAAGGTATTACCATGACTGTGGTAATTATAAAAAATATGCCCCAATCACCATTTAACCAGTCAACCAATTCTCCTGAGGAAGCAGCTAATGTCGTTCGACCAAGTGTTCCTATTGAGGCAAGCAAAGCATATTGGGTTGCTGTATACGTTCTATCTACCAATAGTGATATGAAGGCAACAAAGGCGACAGTAGCGAATGCTGCTGCAATATCGTCCAACAATACAGCGGCAGCAAAAAGTAACTCTGATTTTCCTGACCAAGCAAGAGCTGCAAACAAAAGATTTGTAGCTGCCATTAATATTCCCGAGATAAACATTGCTTTCACCACCCCAGAACGTATTGCAAACAAGCCTCCCATAAGTGTAAATACGACTGTGGTGATCCAACCTATACCTTTTGAATAAAGAGCAATATCACCTTTAGAAAATCCTATCTCTTTGTAAAAGACAATGGACATACGTCCAAGAAAAGCCTCTCCAATTTTAAAAAGAAATACAAATCCTAGAATACCTAAAGCAATTTTAAAACCGTTACGTTTAAAGAAACTTATAATAGGTCCAGCAATTGTTCCGCTAATCCACGCCGCTGTTTTTGTAAGAACTCCTGAGGATCCTAATTTTTCTTCGATCATTTGGTCAGTTTGTTTTTGGGCTATTTGTCTTTCAGTGGGCTGCGATTCATGCACGAACATTAAACCAATGTTGCAAGCAATTACTACAATACCGAGAATTAGAAAAGTAACTTGCCAATAATTTTCAAACCCCGCATTCTGAAAATATTCTGCCGCATTTAATGCTATCACTCCTCCTAATTTATACCCGGTCCACCAACCAACAACGGCCATCGCGGCTCCCGCCTGCATTGATGTTCCTTCATTTTCTCCAATTTGTTCAATTCTTAAAGCATCTACAGTAATGTCTTGAGTTGCTGAAGCTATAGCGATAATTAAACCAATAGTAATTACCAAGGCAAGATTTGCTGTAGGATCAACTACACTCCAACAAACCAAGCTGATTAAAATAATAAATTGCATGGTTATAATCCAACCACGACGATGACCAACTTTATTAGTTAACCAGGGAATACGAATTCTATCAATTATTGGTGCCCAAAGATAATTGATTGCATAAACACCAAATATTAGTCCCGCCCAACCAATAGTACTACGACTAAGACCATCTTCTTTCAGCCAGAGGCTGAGACTACTCCCAATGAGAACCCAAGGAAAGCCGCTTATAATTCCAAGTAAAAGAATTCTAATCATCCGTTTATCAAAATAAACGGAAAATGTTTCTGATAATGTTTGTTTTTTAACTATTTCCATAACACACCAAAAAAAATTTTAATTTTTCCAAAAAGAGGGAAAAAATAAAACTAATACAGCAAACAGTTCAAGCCTACCAAGAAGCATACCAAAACTCAAACTTAATTTGGAAAAATTAGGTAAATTGCTAAAATTACCATTAGGGCCAATCATGTCACCTAGTCCTGGTCCCACATTAGATATTGCAGAAGCAGAACCAGATATTGCTGTAATGAAATCTAAACCGTCCAGAGACAAAATTACTGCCAAAATAAAAAAGATGAAAAAATAAAGAAAAATAAAAGACATTATTGAATAAATAAAAGAGTTACTAATTTTTTCGTTATTATATTTAATAGAAAATACTCCGTGAGGATAAACTAATTTTTTAATTTGGTTTAATATGAAACGACCAAGTATTTGAAATCTAAAAATTTTAATACCGCAGGTAGTTGATCCAGCACAACCTCCAATAAACATCAAAAAAAGAAAAAATATTAATGGAAATTTTCCCCACGCGCTGAAATCGG
>CACIOV010000062.1 GCA_902588335.1 uncultured Pelagibacteraceae bacterium | reverse complement strand
AATCACTCAAAGTTGGGCAAAAATGGGGTAAAAATAATTGTTGGTGGAGAAACAGTAATATTATATTTCGATCAAAATTTAGATTTGACAGAGCAAAAACAAAAAATATCTAATAAAGTTAAAGATTTACAAAACAAAATAACTTCAATAAAAAACAAGTTAAAAAACAAATCTTTTTTAAAAAATGCTCCAAAACAGATAATAAGCAGGGATAAAAAAGCTTTAATAGATTATGAGATTGAACTTAAAAAGTTGAATAGTATTCTAAATAGTATTAAAAATTAATTATGAAATTTGATAAATCTAAATTACCCAGCAGACATGTATCGGTAGGTGTTAAAAGCTCTGGCCATCGCTCGATGTATTATGCTATGGGCTTAAAAAAAGAAGATATTGAAAAACCTTTTGTAGGTGTTGCTACAACATGGAATGAAGCCGCTCCTTGCAATATAACTCTTTCTAGGCAAGCTCAATCGGTAAAAAAAGGTGTTAAAGCAGCAGGAGGAACGCCTCGTGAATTTACAACTATTACAGTTACTGATGGAATAGCTATGGGACATGCTGGCATGAAATCTTCACTTATAAGTAGAGAAGTAATCGCAGATTCCGTTGAACTAACTATGAGGGGCCATTGTTATGATGCCCTAGTTGGTCTAGGAGGTTGCGATAAAACATTACCAGGACTTATGATGGTTATGGTTAGATTAAATGTTCCTTCAGTTTTTATTTATGGAGGATCTATACTTCCAGGAAATTTTAAAGGTAAGGATGTAACAATAGCTGATGTGTATGAAGGCATTGGAAAACATTCAACAGGCGAAATGAGCAAAGAAGATTTATATAAATTGGAAACATCTGCTTGTCCTTCAGGAGGCGCTTGCGGCGGTCAATTTACAGCTAACACTATGGCATGTGTATCAGAGGCGATAGGATTAGCATTACCAGGTTCCGCTGGTACGCCAGCTATTTACGAGGAACGTGATAAATTTTCTGTGGATAGTGGTAAAGCAGTTATGGATTTACTTGAAAAAAAAATTAGACCAAGAGATATAGTTACTCGTAAATCTTTAGAAAACGCAGCAGTTATTGTAGCGGCCTCTGGTGGATCAACAAACGCGGCATTACATCTACCTGCTATCGCAAATGAAGCCGGCATAAAATTTACATTAGAAGATGTAACAAGAATTTCAAAGAAAACACCTTATATTGCTGATCTTAAACCTGGCGGCAAATATGTTGCTAAAGATTTATACGAAATAGGAGGGGTTCCAATTTTAATAAAAGCTTTATTGGAAGGAGGTTATTTGCACGAAAATTGTATGACAGTTTCAGGAAAAACAATTGGTGAAAATCACAAAAATATTACTTTTCCATCGAATCAAAAAATAATTTATACAACATCTAAACCTTTAAATCCCACTGGTGGTTTTGTAGGCTTAAAAGGAAATTTAGCACCAGAAGGAGCTATTGTTAAAGTAGCTGGAATGAAAAGAAAAAGATTTAAAGGTAAAGCAAAATGTTTTGACAGTGAAAAATTTGCTTTAAAGGCAGTTTTAGATAGGAAAATTAAATCTGGCGATGTTATCGTTATTAGGTATGAGGGTCCAAAAGGGAGTCCCGGCATGCCAGAAATGTTATCAACAACTGCAGCAATTTATGGTCAAGGATTAGGAGAAGAGGTTGCTCTTATTACTGATGGACGATTCTCTGGAGCAACACACGGATTTTGTGTTGGACATGTTGGACCAGAAGCAGCAAAAGGAGGAGCAATAGGATTAATAAAAAATGGCGACATTATAGAAATAAATTCTGAAAAGGGAACTATCAGGGTCAATTTGACAAACAAAGAACTACGTAAAAGAAAAAAGAAATGGAAGCCTAAAAAGATTGAATACAATTCGGGTACATTGTGGAAATATTCTCAATCTGTTGGTCCAGCATTCAAGGGTGCTGTTACACACCCTGGAGCCTATAAAGAAAAAAAATCATACGCTGATATATAAAAACAAATGAAGATAAAACCAGTTATCTTAAGTGGTGGTGCAGGCACAAGATTGTGGCCCAAATCTAAAAAAAATATACCTAAGCAGTTTATAGATTTTGGTGGTTGGACACTCTTTCAAAAAACACTTGAAAGAATTAGGAATCCAATTTTTGATGATCCTATTATTAGTACTAATATTTCTTATTTGAATTTAGTGCGAAAATACTTAACTAAGAATAAAATTAGAAAATATAAGATTTTGCTTGAACCCCTTAAGAAAAATACATCTGCAGCTATATTATCAAGCACTCTACTCGATGAAATACCATTTGATCAACCAATGGTTTTCTT
>CACIOV010000061.1 GCA_902588335.1 uncultured Pelagibacteraceae bacterium | reverse complement strand
TTCTAAAGGTTTGGTAGAATTGCGTGTATTGCAAGAGCAACAATCTCATAGAATTAAATCATTTGCAAAAGCAAACTGCTGGGGTATTTTTCCTAGCGGCAAAGATCAATTCAAATCAGGGGATATTATTGAGTGGGTGCCTTTAATTCCTAGTAGCTAATATATAATTTTTATGATTTAATTTATTTATGTTAATAGATTCTTTCCAAAGAAAAATATCTTACATAAGAGTTTCAGTTACAGATCGTTGCGACTTTAGATGCACTTATTGTATGTCAGAAGATATGAAATTTTTACCAAAAAAGGATATTTTATCCTTAGAAGAATTAGATAGACTTTGTAATACTTTTATCGATCTTGGTGTAAAAAAACTTAGAATTACCGGAGGAGAACCTCTTGTTAGAAAAAACATAATGCAATTATTCAAAAATCTAGGAAAAAAATTAGGTAAAGGATTGGAAGAATTAACACTAACTACAAACGGCTCTCAACTCGATCGCTATGCAAAAGATCTATTCAATATTGGAGTTAAAAGGATTAATATTTCATTAGATTCTTTAGATAAAAATAAATTTAAAAACATCACCCGAAACGGCAATTTTGATAAAGTTATAAAGGGAATAATGGCAGCAAAAAAAGCAGGACTAAAAATAAAAATTAATACAGTAGCTTTAAAAGGGATTAATGACGATGAAATTTTAAAATTAGTAAATTGGTGTGGGGAAAATAAATTTTCATTAACATTTATAGAAGTAATGCCAATGGGGGAAATTGGAGAAAAAAGAGTAGATCAATACATGCCTTTAACCGAAGTTAAAAGTTTAATACAAAAAAAATACAGCATTACTAATGATCCACTAAGAACTGCTGGACCAGCGCGTTACGTTCATTGCCATGAAACAGATCAAAAAATTGGTTTTATAACTCCACACACTCATAATTTTTGTGAACTTTGCAATAGAGTAAGAATTACTTGTACTGGAGAAATGTATATGTGTTTAGGTCAGCAGGATAAAGCGGATTTGAAAACTCCTTTGAGAAAAAGAGAAAATAATCAGTTATTAAAGGATGTGATATATGAAGCAATTTCAAGAAAACCAAAAGGACATGATTTTGTTATTGAAAGAAAAAAAAAAGAAAAATTTGTTCCAAGGCATATGAACGTAACAGGTGGTTAAATGGAAATCCAATTAAAACTTTATGGTTCATCCAAAATATTAAGTGATAAAGATATTTTAAATATCCAATTGCCAAATAATTCTAATATAAGAAAACTTAGAGACACTCTAACTAAAATTATTTCTGAAAAATATTCAAAAAGTAATTTAAAAAATTTACCTAAAACCGCAGCTTTTTTTAGCGAAAAGGATGAGGTTATAAATGATAGCTATAAGCTAAGTAATAAAGAATTCATTTCAATTATTCCTCCTATTGGCGGTGGTTAATGAGTTTACATGCAGCTCTCGTTAAAGTAGAGGAAGAAAAAATTTCCTCAGAAAAAGCAAAAAAATTTATTGCTTCAGAAAGAAATGGAGCAGAGTCCATTTTTGTTGGAAAAGTCAGAAATGAAAATGATGGAAAAAAAGTTGTAGCTGTAACCTATGATGCTCATGATCAAGCAGTAATTAAATCTTTTCAATCCATTTGCAACAACGCAAGAAATAAATTTGATAAAAATGCGAAAATTTTTTTAGAACATGCAAAGGGATATGCGCCTGTAGGTGAAATAAGCATCTTAATAGCGGTTGGATCGGGACATAGAGATGAAGCATTTAAAATTTGCAGATATATTCTTGAAGAAGTTAAACATCAATCTCCTATATGGAAAAAAGAACATTATATTGATGGAAAAGATGAGTGGCTTCCGGGACATTCACTAAGACCTAAAAAAGAAATAAAATAAAATGAAAAACAATACAACCGATTCAGCAATTTTAATTGTTTTAATAGCGGGAATATTTTGGTCATTCGGAGCTTTGGTTGTTCGCTTTATCGAAGATGCACGTTCAGTTCCGTGGCAGTACCTTTTTTTTAGAGGCTTTACTATTTTTATATTAATAAATTTTTATTTATTTTTAAGAGAAGGAAAAGCATTTATTAAAAATTATAAAAAAATTGGAACATCCGGAATTCTTGGAGGTATAAGCTTAGGAATTGCCATGATGTGTTTTATATGGTCAATAACTCACACAACAGCAGCCGTTACACTTTTGATGTTAGCGGCAATGCCTTTTATGACAGCAATTTTGGGCTATATTTTTCTTAAAGAAAAAATTTCAAGAACAACTTTTATATCAATAATTGTTGCGGCCATAGGTATTATTTTTATGGCGCTTAGCAGTTTACAAATTGGAACTTTGTTTGGTTTGGTAATTGGACTTTTGTCAGCATTAGGATTTTCATTTTTTTCTGTTTCTTTACGGTGGAGAAAAAACACACCAACATTTACAACTGTTGCAGTTGCAGGATTATTTTGTGGAATATTTTCTTTTCTAGTTTTAATTTTTAATGATACTAGTTTTTTTACTACATTTAAAAATTCATCTTTATCAGCTTTACATGGAACTTTGGTTTGTTCAGGAATGATAC
>CACIOV010000060.1 GCA_902588335.1 uncultured Pelagibacteraceae bacterium | reverse complement strand
TACACCAGACCCTCTTAGCATAACTCCAGAAAAACTATGATCTAAGGCTTGTTGTTTAGTAACAACACCTATATCTACATTTCTTTGTTTGAATATTCTGTTATCTGTTAAAAGTGTTTCAAGGTCATCTATTATTTTAGGAAAATTTTCACAAAATAAAATAATATCGTCACTTAATCCTCTTGGTAAATCTTGATGTACTCCTCCTGGTCTAAAATAATTAGCATGCAATCTAGAACCAGAAACCCTCTCATAAAAAGTCATTAGTGTCTCTCGTTCTTCAAAACCCCAAAGTGATGGTGTTAATGCCCCAACATCAAGCGCTTGCGTTGTAATATTTAATAGATGACTTAAAATTCTACCAATTTCGCAAAACAAAACTCTAATGTATTGTCCTCTAATAGGAACTTCTATATTTAAAAGTTTTTCAACTGCTAAAGCAAAGGCATGCTCTTGATTCATTGGAGCAACATAATCAAGCCGATCAAAATAGGGAACTGCTTGTGTATAAGTTTTATGTTCTATAAGTTTTTCTGTACCTCTATGTAAAAGTCCAATATGTGGATCAATTTTTTCTACAATTTCTCCATCTAACTCAAGTATCAACCTTAACACACCGTGAGCAGCAGGATGTTGCGGACCAAAATTTAGATTCATAGTTCTTTTTTTAGTCATTACTTTTTCTCTGTATTGTTCTTTTTTGTTTCTTGTTTAATATATTTTGTACCTTCCCAAGGACTTTCAAAATCAAAATTACGATATTGCTGCTCCAATTTGACTGGTTCAGAAATTACTTTTTTTTTCTCTTCGCTATACCGAACCTCTGTGTGTCCAGTTAATGGAAAATCTTTTCTAAGAGGATATCCATTAAAACCGTAATCGGTTAGTATTCTTCTTAAGTCGGGATGGTCGTTAAATGATATGCCATACATATCAAAAACTTCCCTTTCCATCCAATTAGCGGAAGGAAAAATTTTAGTTATAGAAGGTACTGTAGTTTTTTCATCTATTGTTGTATTAATTATAATTCTTAAATTTTTTTCATGACTCAATAACAAATAAACAATTTTAAATCTTTTTTCATTTTGTGGGTAATCTACTGCAGTTATGTCTATTAATTGCTTAAATTTACATTTTTCATTGGTTTTTAAAAACAAAATTGTAGAAACTATATCTTCAACGTTCACATAAATAAAAAGTTGGTCTAAATTGATTTCAGATCTTTTTATAGTAGTAGTTAAACCTGAATTAACTGTTTTTTCTAGATCATTAACAGTCGTTGGCATTTTATCTTTCTAAACTACCTTCTCTTCTAATTTTTTTTTGTAGTTGTAAAATTCCATAAAGCAAAGCTTCGGCTGTTGGAGGACAGCCAGGAACATAAATGTCAACAGGAACTATTCTATCGCAACCTCTCACAACTGAATAAGAATAATGGTAGTAACCTCCACCATTAGCACAGCTACCCATGGATATTACATATCTTGGTTCGGGCATTTGGTCATAGACCTTCCTTAATGGTTGGGCCATCTTATTTGTCAATGTTCCCGCAACTATCATAACATCAGATTGTCTGGGTGAAGCTCTTGGCGCAGCTCCAAATCTTTCTAAATCATATCTAGGCATCGAAGTTTGCATCATTTCAATCGCACAACAAGCCAAGCCAAAAGTCATCCAATGCAAAGACCCTGTTCTTGCCCAATTAATTAAATTGTCAGATGAAGTTGTAATAAATCCCTTTTCACTAAAATCTTTTGCAATTTTTTTAAATTCGCTTGGCATTTTTTCATTTGTTTGATTTGTATTAATCATATTAATCCCAATCTAATGCTCCTTTTTTCCATTCATATATAAAACCAATGGTTAAAACGAAAAGAAAAATCATCATCGACCAAAATCCTAAAATTCCAATGTTTCCTAAAGATATTGCCCAGGGAAACAAAAATGCTATTTCTAAATCAAAAATAATAAATAAAATTGCTACTAGGTAAAATCTAACGTCAAATTCCATTCTTGAGTCACCAAATGCTTCAAAACCACATTCGTAAGCAGAAAGTTTTTCAGGGTCTGGATTTTTTGGTGAAAATAGAAAATTTAAAACAATAAAACCTATACTTAATCCGAGAGCTACGAAAAAGAAAATAATTATAGATAAATAGTCTTTTAAAAAATCAATTAACATTCGATGGTAAGATTATATAGTTTTTCTTTTTATACTTATAGTTGTGAGATTGTCACAAAATATATTACTAACAAGCTTAAAACTAAGGAAAAATGGCGGGAGTGACGGGACTCGAACCCGCGACCTATCGCGTGACAGGCGATCGCTCTAACCAACTGAGCTACACCCCCCTAAATGGTGGGCGGTAAAGGACTCGAACCTATGACCCTCTCGGTGTAAACGAGATGCTCTACCAACTGAGCTAACCGCCCCATTAAATCATTTTTAAAACTTTTTACAGTAGGTTGCTATCAAAGTAAAATTAAATCTCTAGATCTTTAATACTTATAAATTTGTGTGCTAAATCACTATTCTTTTTTTTAATTTCATCAATAAAATTCCAAGCTAGGACTAAAGCGTAGTCAGGTTT
>CACIOV010000059.1 GCA_902588335.1 uncultured Pelagibacteraceae bacterium | reverse complement strand
TACAAGTGAAATCATGACCAAAAATGCAATGGCACTTGACGCAGAAGAAGGAATTTCAGCATTCTTAGAAAAAAGAAAACCAAATTGGAAAAATAAATAAATGGTTGAAGATGATCTAGTAAAAAAAACCCTCGAGACATCAAAAACGATTGCTATGGTTGGGGTAAGTTCAATTAAAAAAGAAATATCTACAAATATTAAAAGAAGACCCTCAACTATTGTGATGAAATATATGCAAGAATTTGGTTACAGGGTTATACCGGTTAATCCATTTTCTGCTGGAGAAAAGATACATGGAGAAACTATAGTTGCCAAATTAAATGATATTAAAATACCAGTAGATATAGTTGATGTATTTAGACCTTCAAAAGAAACTCCAATGATAGCTGAAGAAGCAGTAAAAATTGAGGCAAAAACTTTTTGGCTTCAATATGGTATTCAAAATGATGATGCTAAAAAAATTATAGAATCAAAAAATATTTTTTATGTTTCTAATAAATGTATTAAACAAGAGTATCAAAGATTATTTTTAAAGATTAGTCCAGTATTTCCTGCCCTCAAAAAATAAAATAGAAGATTATTTTTTTATAATACGTTTAGTTTTAAGAATTATTTTTGTTAAAAAATTAATAAATTTATAAAATAAATTATTATTTATTTTTTCCAAAGCTTGATCATATGTGATGATTTTATTTGAATTATTTAAAATAAATTTTTCAAAATTATCAAAATCTTTTTGTTTCCAGTAATTTAAATGTATCTGAGTACTTTGGATACCAAAAGGTAGTAAAAAAATTTTATAAAATAATTGTGGTATAAATTTTATATTATTTTCTGTGTAAGGCATTAAACCGTAACCATCTATTATTTCATTTATTCCTGAATTTTTGAGCGCATTTAATGTGTTTTTATCATAGGTATGGTTTGGAGCATAAAAAGATCTTATTTTTATTTTTTCATTATTAAATTTTTCTAATCCATTTTTAATTCTCAACATCTGCTCTTCTAAGGGATGTCCACAAAATTCTGATTTTCCACCATGACCAAAATAATCTTTATTTTTTGTGTCAATATCGTACACATGTGTCGATCCATGCATAGCAATTTCCCAACCTTTGTTTTTCCATATTCTTACTTGTTCCCAAAAGTCATTTTTTTTTGGATAGGATAAAAGTTCACTATCTTTGTTATTAGGGATAACCCCCAAAACTGGTTTAATTTTATATTTTTCGAATAACAATTCTGATTTATTCATTAAATCCCAATTCATATTTTCAGCAATATCATCGAGACGAATTAAAATTCCGGTATTTTTTTTTATATATTCCTTAATTTTAGCAATCATATTTTAGTAAATAGTCTCAGAGTATATAGTGTCAAATTTTATTTTTGAAGGTAAATTTTTCACACAAATATTTTTTTTAAAATTTAAAGATAAAGCTATATTATTTGGTAAAGCACAATCCTTCTCTTTTAAAAAATGTTGTCCACAAAAAATAATTTTAAATTCTTTCAATATTTTAACACTAATTAAATTCCAATTTTTTTTTATAAATTTTCCATTCGAAACGTACAGCAAATTTAAAACTTTAAAGTAATTTTTTTTTTTTATTATTTTTGAAATAATTAAAGAAAAATCTGATTTTTTGTTTTCGTTAAAAATTATAAATTTTACAAATGATGGATTAGAATGATCTTGAAAAATTTTCCAATCTTTATTGTTTAATTTTTTTTTAATGCTAATTAAATTTTTTTCAAGACAAAATGAATTTTTGTGAAAAAAATTATAAAAATTTACTAAAAGAACAACTCTATATTTCATAATTAAAATATTGAAGCCCATTTTTTCAAAAATTTTACACAGTCTATCTAGTGGACTTAATACAGTAATTACATATTTTTTTTTTATTAATAAATCAAAGAGTAAATGCGAACTTATCCTGTGCGCTTCATTTACTACCCATGTGTGGATATTGCAAAATATATAATTTTTATGATTAATTTTTCTTTTTGAAAATAAAGTGCCTACAAAGCCAACTATTTTTTTTTGCGTTTTTAATACGTAACCTAAAGGATTTTTTCTGTTATAATTAATTTTTAATATTTGAGAAATTTTTTTAAAATCAAGGTAATTTTGATTTTTTAGGTAATTAACCGATTTGGTTTCTAGTTGACTTTTAAAAAAAACTGGATCAACATAATATTTCTTTGTCCATTTATTAATTGGAATTCTTTTTTTTTGATCCATTCATTTTATAAGTGATTTTTTTTTCAAAATTGAAACAATTTTTTTAACACTTTTTATATCTGATATATTTTTGATTTTATTTACCTTATTATTTAACTTTGCATCTAGAGCACTTAATATTTCTAAATGTGCAAGAGAATCCCAGCTTTTCATTTTAGAAAAATTATCTAGTTTTACAACTTGTGTTGGAGGCATTTTTAATTTTTTTGCAATTATTTCTATTATATTTTTTTTTGAAATTTTTTTTTTCATTATTAATTTTTTTAATACGCAATATATATATCAGATGTATATAAAATTAAACCAAATTTCCTTTTAAAACCTATAAGACCCTCCTTTTTTAATTTTTCCAATAAACCAGATTTGGAATACATGCTTTTTGGTAATGGCCAATCTTTTGTGTCCATTAATCTTACTGTT
>CACIOV010000058.1 GCA_902588335.1 uncultured Pelagibacteraceae bacterium | reverse complement strand
GAAGAAGATAAAGATGAATTAGAAAAGGTAGAAGAAAATAGTGAAAACCTAGATAAAAACCAAGATATTCCAAAAGAATCTAAGACAGAAAAAAATAATAAAATTTATATAAATTTAAAAGCTTTAGATAAAATAACTGCAAAAACATCTAATTTTAGATTGGCTGTAGGAGAAAAGAAATTTTTTGGTCCTTTAGAAATTAAAGCTTTAAAATGTCAACTTTCAGAAAATAACGATTCTACAGATACAGTTGCTTATTTGCAGGTTAGAGATTTATCTACTAAAGATAACAACCAAGTTTTTTTATTCAATGGGTGGACATTTGCATCTAGCCCAACTTTACAATCAATTGATCATCCAGTTTATGATTTATGGATTATAAGTTGTGATAATATCTAATAAAAATTTTCTTTCATTAGCCAATTGACATCAAAATCAGAACTAATAAATTTTTTGTGATTAAGTATTTTTTTGTGTAAGTCGATGGTTGTTGTAATGCCCTCTATTACAAATTCACCTAAAGATCTTTGTAATCTCTGTATTGCTTCCTCCCTGTCTCTACCTTGGCAAATTAGTTTACAAATTAAGCTATCGTAGTATGGTGTAATTTTACAACCCTGAAATATAGCACCATCTACTCTAGTTCTAAAACCTGATGGCAAATGACAAATGCTTATTGTTCCTGGGCTTGGTTGGAAATTTTTGCTTGGATCTTCGGCATTTATTCTGCATTCAATGACATGGCCTCGAAAATTTATATCTGATTGTTTTAGTGATGTTTTACCTTTAGAAGCAATCTTTATTTGCTCTTTAACGATGTCTATACCACCTCTAATTTCGGAAACTGGATGTTCTACTTGAATTCTGGTGTTCATTTCTAGAAAAAAAAATTTTCCATTATCATATATATATTCAACAGTTCCTGCTCCTTCGTAATCAAGTTTGCTTACCATATTTACAGTTTTGTTTAATAAATCTTGTCTTGTTTTCTCTTCTAATATTGGGCTTGGTGATTCTTCAATTAGTTTCTGATGCTTTCGTTGTACAGAGCAGTCTCTTTCACCCATATGTATAGTAGTTTTTTTATCTGATAAAATTTGCACTTCGATATGTCTTGGTGTTTCAAAATATTTTTCTATGTAAACTTCTTCGTTTGAAAAATATTTTTTTGCTTCTTGTTTCGCTAAAGAAAGAGAACTATCAAGTTCTTTTTCATTTTTTACTAACTTCATTCCTTTTCCTCCTCCTCCAGCAGAAGCTTTAATTAAAATTGGATATCCTATTTTTGATGAAATTCTTTTGGCTTCTTCTAATGATTTAATATTTCCTTCAGATCCTTCGATAACAGGTAGTCCAAGTTTTTTAGCAGTTCTTTTGGCTTCAATTTTGTCTCCCATTTTTTTCATTATTTCTGCGCTTGGTCCAATGAATTTTATTTTGTTTTTTGTTACTATTTCAGCAAAATGATAATTTTCTGACAAAAATCCATATCCAGGATGAATTGCATCTGCTCCAGTAACATCCGCTGCTGACATAATAGCTCCCACATTTAAATAACTATTTTGAGGTTTGTGAGAACCTATACAAATACTTTCGTCAGATAACCTTACATGCATTGAATCTGAGTCGACATCTGAATGAATTGCTACTGTTGGAATATTTAATTCTTTACAAGCTCTGATTATTCGAACCGCAATTTCACCACGGTTAGCAACTAAAATTTTTTTAAACATTATTTAACTGATATGAGTGGTTGGCCAAATTCAATAGGTTCACCATCTTTAACAAAGACTGTACTAACAACACCATTTTCAGTTGAGGGTACGTGATTCATAGTTTTCATTGCTTCAACGATCATTATAGTTTGTCCCTTTTTTACTTTTTGTCCCACTTCTACAAACTTTTTCCCCCCTGGTTCTGGAGCCAGATATGCTGTTCCAACCAATGGAGAAGTTACATTTGTTCCATTGCTTTCAATTATTGTTTTTTTTTTATTTGTCTCAGAGGATATAACACTTGCGTTACTCATACCTCGAGAAACTTTAACTTTCGTAGCACCTTCAGCGTATTCAATTTCACTGAGGTTAAATTCTTTTAAATATCCTACCAACTCTTCAATAATTTTTTTATCAATTTTCATTTAGTTTAGAATTTCTTTCATAGAGTCTAGTGCCATAATATATCCTTTTACACCAAATCCACAAATAATTCCTTTTGCAGCTTTGCTTATTAAAGATTTTTTTCTAAATTCTTCACGATTATATATATTTGTTATATGGAGCTCTACAGTGGGCAATTTAATTGCAAGAAGAGCATCTAAAATTGCAACTGAAGTATGTGTATAACCTGCAGCGTTAATAATTATTCCATCATAAACACCTTTGGATTTTTGTATTGTTGTTACTATTTCACCTTCAATATTTGACTGTTCAAAGCTTATTTTAAATCCAATTGATTTTGCATGAGATTCGCAATTTTTTTTAACTTCCTCAAGTGTCACTTTTCCATATTTAGATTCTTCACGATCTCCAAGGAGATTTAAATTAGGTCCGTTTATTATTAGTATTTTTTTTGTCATTTAAATAAGTTAAAATAATTTAAATGAATAACTTAAATGTGGCAAAAATACAATTAAATGGAGATCCTTACGAAATAAATGATGGAACTAATTTAAACGAACTATTAAATAAGCTTAAAATAAAGAAAAACAAAGTAGCTATAGAAGTAAACGGAGAAATTGTTGAAAAAAACAAATATCCAAATTTAATTTTAAATAAAGGTGATAAAGTAGAAATAGTCCAGTTTATTGGAGGAGGCTAGGTTTTATGGAAGATATTTTTACCATAGCTAACAAAAATTTTAACTCACGATTAATTGTTGGCACAGGAAAATATAAAAACTTTGAAGAAACAGCAAATGCTGTTAAAGCTTCCGGAGCAGATATAGTTACGGTAGCTGTTCGAAGAGTAAATATTTTAGACAAAGATCAGCCATTATTAATGGATTATTTAGATCCAA
>CACIOV010000057.1 GCA_902588335.1 uncultured Pelagibacteraceae bacterium | reverse complement strand
TCCAGCTCCTCCGCCTTGAGCTATGCCAATACTTGCGCCACAAAACATCCAAAAATTTTTTAATCCGGGAGCTGGTCCTGCTAGAAAATTATCATCTGGCGTATGAGTGATAGGTCCACAAATGATTTTTTTAATACCAACGTCTTTAAACTCAGGTATTCTATCCATTCCAATATTTAAATGTTCTTCGATTCTATCAAGCTCAGGCTCTAATAATTCCATATCAAATTTCCAATCCATTCCATTTAAAGCCCAACACTTTGTATTTTTTTCATAAGGGCCTATTAACAAGCCTTTTCCTTCTTGTCTTAAATAAGCCGAAGCCTGAGGATCTCTTACAACTGGCAGTTCTTTTTCTAATTTTGCAATGGAAGGATGCTCTTCTGTAACTAAATAATGGTGAATCATGTTAATAGATGGAATATTCTTTAATCCAACCATTGCTCCAATTTCTGGGCCATAGCTTCCTGCTGCATTAACAACATGTTCACAAACAATATCTCCTTTTTCAGTAATTAATTTCCATTCTCCTGAAGAAAGTTGTTTTATATCTGTTACTCTATTTTTTCTGTATATTTTGGCGCCATAATTTCTTGCACCTTTAGCCATCGCATTTGTTGTGCTAGTTGGATCTGTATGTCCGTCATCAGGTGTGTGAAATGCACCAACAACTCCATCAAGTTTGATGAAAGGGTGCACTTTTCTGATTTCATTTGTTGAAATAATTTCTGACGGAGCTCCAATATTATCTAAAATTCCTTTTACGTACTTAAACCAATCTAAATCTTCATTTTTGTATGCTATTCTTAAACTTCCACATGCATGAAATCCCGTAGGTTGTTCTGTTTCTTTTTCTAACTTTTTATAAAGATTGTTAGATTCTCGATGAATTTTAGCTAAATTATAACTTCCCATCATTTGAGGACATTGACCAGCTGCATGCCATGTCGAACCAGAAGTTAGTTCTCCTTTTTCTAACAAAACTAAATCCTTCCATCCCTCTTTGGCTAGGTGATAAAGTAAACTCACTCCCATAATGCCACCACCTATTATTCCTACCTTTGCGTGGGAAACTATTTTTGTGTCAGCATTTTTTTGATTTTCATTCATATATAGCTTGTTCGTTAAAAAAATATTTGAGTATTTTAACGATACAAGCCTATATATTCAAATCAAAGTTTAAGCCTTATCTACGTAATCTTTTTGATGTTTTGGAATTCTTTTATGTGTTCCAAATAACATATGAGTAGACATATCTTCTCTATATTTGCTAGCTGGTACTTTTAGTCCGACAGCCTCCGCTACTTCTCTAATTAGCATTGGATTTGCTCCACAGCATACACCTAAATAATTTATACCAAGATCAAAAGCTTCCTTTGCAAATTTACCAATTTCATACCTATTACATTGCATTGGGTCTAATGCTGTAGGAAATGGAGTCTTGTGTGGCGTATGACAAGTACATCCATTATTATCTGGTAAGTTAAAAAAAGTGGGGTGTTCTTCGGTTGTCCTAAAGTTAATAGGCAAAGCTGCAACATGACATTTTAGAACTTTTCTAATTTCTTTTATGTAAGGCATCATTGTATTTGGTCCTCTAAAACAATTCATTCCTACTACATCTCCTCCGAGTTGCTCCAGCTCTTTACAAGTATCCACAATTGAAACGCCGTCTCTCATAATATTTTCACCCATGGGAGCAATTGTAATAACTGAAGGAAGTCCTGTTTTTTTCATTACTTTCAAAGCTGTATAAGCCTCTTCAGCATAATAAAAAGTTTCTCCTATCAACATATCTGCACCTTCGTCAGCAGCCCAACCAACCATCTCTGAAAACATTTTTTCAACTTCCAAATGTGTCTTTGGATCTTTGTCATTCCAAATATTTGAGTTTGAAATATTTCCAGCCATTAAGTTGGGTTCTTTTCCAATAGGGCTAGTTGCAACTTTTTTTGCAATTTTTAGTGCAGCTCTGTTAAGTGGTTCTATTAGTTTTTCTTTACCAACAACTCTCATTTTCTCACGATGACCATTATAGGTAAATGCTTGAACTATGTCCGAACCAGCATGTTGAAAATCCCTATGAAGATTCTCTAAAGCTTCTGGATGCTCTAAAGAAACCATGGGTACAAATTCTCCAGATGCCATGTATCCTCTTCTTTCTATTTCGAAAAGAAAACCTTCTGCACAAATCACAGGTCCTGAATTTAATCTTTCGATTAAACTTCTCTTTCTATCTTTAGACATTGATTTATCATTTTTCATGTCTATCACCTTCCGCATTTAGTGCTTTGACGAATGTCGGGTGCACAATTCGGTTAAATACCCAGTTTTTAATTGAATCTGATTTTCAAAAAAAAACCACCAGCTAAAGCGGTGGTCTAGAAGTGTCGCTTTAGCAGGATTTTTAAAGCGCCCGCAATCTGATTCAAATCGGCGCTATGTACTAATTTAAACACTCGTTTATATTAATGTCAATTATTATTAAATTTATTTATAGGTAACTTCTTGAGTAATTTGCTTAAAAACGAGAAAAGTCCATATCTTAAACAACATGAGAATAACCCTGTTAATTGGTTTTCATGGAATAAAAAGGCATTGGAAAAAGCTAAAGAATTGAAAAAACCAATTTTTTTAAGTGTAGGTTATGCAAGTTGCCATTGGTGTCATGTTATGGCGCACGAAAGTTTTGAAGATGAAAAAACCGCTTCTGTGATGAACGAAAAATTTATTAATATCAAAGTAGATCGTGAAGAAAGGCCAGATTTAGATAATGTATTTCAGAAAAGTTTAGCAATTATATCGGGAACACCTGGTGGTTGGCCCTTATCAATGTTTTTAGATGAAAACGGTGTACCTTTTTCAGGAGGAACATATTTTCCACCAAAAGAAATGTACGGGAGACCTTCTTTTGTAAATATACTTAATCAAGTTTCAGATTTTTATTCTAAAAATAGAGATAAAATTGTAGAACAAGCCCCTCAGTTAAAAAAAATATTTGAACAAGATTTAAAAAAATCAGCTGTTATTGGTCAAAATTTAATTCCTTACCTAGAAAATTTAACCAAATATATTGATTACGAATGGGGTGGCTTTAAAGGAAGCCCTAAATTTCCACAATTTTATGTTTTTGAAAGTTTTTTACATTTCTATAAAAAAACAAAAAATAAAAAATTTTATGATGCGGTAAAAATTTTACTTGATAACGTTTGCTCAAGAGGATTGTATGATCATTTATTAGGAGGGATAGCGCGCTATGCAACTGATGATCGATGGATAGTTCCACATTTTGAGAAGATGCTTTATGACAAC
>CACIOV010000056.1 GCA_902588335.1 uncultured Pelagibacteraceae bacterium | reverse complement strand
TTTTACACTGAGGAGTTTCTTGTCCTATTTTTGCAACAAGTACTATTTTTGCCAAATTTCCACAAAAAATTTCTATACTGTCTAAAAAACATATTTGTTTTATTTCTGGAGTGTCTATATTTGCAAATCGAATCTTTTCTTTATTTATTTCTATAGTATCACCATCAATTATCCGAATGGTATCTGCTAAACTTTGGTTGAAAAAAATTAGGGTAAAGGAAAAAATTAAAAATATTTTTTTCAACTCGTTACCTTCTTCCTTTTTTCTTTGATTTTGATATAGACCTCGTTCTTTCTCTAGGAAGTTTTTTCATAAAAGCTAGGATTATTAAAATAATAGGTGGCGATATTATTAAGCATAATAAAAGCCAATTTATAGGTTCTCTGTTTTTACTTTTTGCTAGTTTATAAATAGCAAAACCAAAAGCTCCGATAACTAGTAATATAATTACTAATTCCACAAACTAATTTTTTGAACCAAGATTAATAAGTCCTATTCCAATTGCTCCTAAAATTATTGGAGTAAAGCTAGAAAGCGGACCAAGAAAATAAGTAAAATTATAGCCCATCCAACCTGAAGCAAAATCTCCTACACCAAGAACTATAAATACTATACCTAATCCCATAAATAAATTTTTCATTATGATGTGTTATCCCCCCTTAATTGCCTTTTATTGTATATTAAAAATGTGGCAATCATAATTAATATTAAGCAAAAAATTACCAGCAGATAGTTATCAGCTAAAAATTCTCTTACATCCTGAAAACGAATTAGTCGAATTGGATGAATTATGTGATAACTTAAATTATCAAAGCCTCTTCCAATAGCTTCTAAAACTCCTATGAAAAAAACTTTCATAGCAGCTGAGGACTTAAATAAAGTAATTAATATAATTTTAATCATTTAAAATTTTTTTCCTTCAGCATTCAATTGAGGAAGTCCGTTAAAGTTTATCTTTTCACAAACTTTTTTTGTTCCGCTGCTATAGCCGAACTCACCAGTATCTCTGTTAAGATGATAACCTTCAGCATAAATCATTACTTCTCCGTACTCAGAAATTTGTCTATATTTCATAA
The DNA here is from genome assembly GCA_902588335.1 of uncultured Pelagibacteraceae bacterium. GTDB lineage: Bacteria > Pseudomonadota > Alphaproteobacteria > Pelagibacterales > Pelagibacteraceae > AG-414-E02. Next base: position 2,310 of record CACIOV010000056.1, on the reverse strand, counting down.
ATTTTTTTGTACGAACATTATATTTCATATAAAGATAATTCCCCGTTAGTTTTAAGTATTGTTTTCCACATTTTAAATACGTAGGATTATCAATTGTCGCTGCAATCCCTGTACTGCTACACATGAAAACTAAAATTAATATCCCGAGAAATTTTTTCATATTATTTTTATCCTTATTTAAGGTAACCAGCATTCTGTATCTTCAAGATATATTGCGCAGTATAAAATCCATTGATCTTTTTTTAGTGTCATAACTTTGACTGCACCTTCTCCTTTGAATGATCCCGTGTGTTTCCACTTATATTTTAAAATGTTGTAATTAAAACTACTGTAACTATATTCTGGTCTCTTAATTTCTTCAGCAAATCCAATATTGCAAAGCAACAAACCCAGAACCAAGATCCCTAAAAGTTTTTTCATTTGTTTTTGTGTCCTTTTTCTAATCTTTCAATTTTTTTTGTTAAATCGCTGTTTTCTTCGTTTATTCGTTTAACTAGTGGAACATACCAATCAGGCATATCTTTATGCGTGCTGTTATAAGTCATTTGATTGTAACTATGATAATCTTGTTTATTTACGTGTCTCGCACCTAATACTGATACTTTTACCAGCAAATAAATAACAAATATAATCCATGCGTTTTTCATGCTTAATAGGTATGTCTTATCCTCTTATTTTTGTATGTGTAAAAAGCTTTCAAAGATTGGACAAAAGGCTTAAAATATAAAAACTATATGTCCAATAAACCTAGAGATATTTCATCTATTGAAAATGGTTTGGCTGAAGCCATTAAGCTATTAAAAGATAAAGGCATTGAAGAATCTACAGGTAAAAGCGCTTCCTTTTTAAGAAAATGTAGCGATCCAGATCTTGATCAGCAAATAGATCACAAAGATTCTGTAAAAATTGATCTATATAGCATTAAGCAAAATAAAGGACATCCAATGTTAACAACACATCAGTACATAATAGGTAAAGAGTTACAAAAAATTGATTCTATTACTGACATTGATGATCTTTTAGTAAAATTTACAATTCTGCAGGGAAAACTTATGGGTAAAATTAAAAGTGCCACCGATCCTGTTGGAGAAAAAGGGCAAAAAATTTCAGAAACAGAAAAAAAAGATATATTTTCTGCTCTGCACGACTTAGAAAGAAAATTGTCAGAAATTAAACGAATTATTGAGAAAAGTTAAAAAATTCCACGTGAAAATCTTTACTCGATTTTGTTTCATGTTTGTTAGTTAGTTTTTCTGGGTACATAACTAATTGCTACAACACTATTTTCAAAGTGTCATTCAATTTGATTACTGTTTGGGACGTTTACGATCACATGGGGGAAAGGGAGAAACACTTTTTAGAGCCGACCGATCCCACTTTCGTAATTTACGATGAGTTATGTATCGCTTTGTTAATTTAATTTTATTTTACTTAATGTAATAATGCAAACGTTTAATTTATTTTAATATTTATATTTTTTAATCAGTGCGTTTAAATTTGGCTTAATATTAGTTAAATGTTTTTTATAACGCATCCATCTTTGATTCGCATGTTTGTAAATAGGTTGAATTACTTGATGATAGCTTGGAGTTGAAATGTTCTCTCTTTTGATTGCTGCTTTTCTATAATTTAATAAAGATTTATTCCAATCTAAATTAAGAAATTTTAAAATTTTTTTTATATTGTGTTTATGATTTTTTATTAAATCTTCATATTTGATTGAAATATAATTTATTTTTAAGACAGAAATATATTGATTCCATAATTCCATTGTTTTTTTATATAACATGGTAGCATCTTCAAGTTTCATAAAATTAATCGTAGCATCATTAAGTTTAAAATCCTGCATAAAGCAGCTCAGAACAGAATCCACTGGGTGACGCAACGAAAGAATAAATTTAGCATTAGGGAAAATTCTGAAAATTTCTCCGGTGTTAATTATATTTAACGGAAGTTTATCTATAAATAGAGTTGATTTATTATTGAAATCAATATGTTTTTTTAACTCATTAAAATATTCTTCCCTAAGATATTGAATTTCAGTAGCGTTAATATTTTGTAACGAATATAAATCATTATTTTTTATTTTGTTTACCATTTTTAAAACCATTGGTTTTTCTTCGACAATTTCAATTTTAGGGTGGGATCTTAAAATTGTATCAAGCAAAGTTGTTCCAGATCTAGGAAATCCAATTAAAAAAATAGGACTAGGAAGAGAGTGTGAAAACTTGACTTTTGACCATTTATTTATATTTTTTTTTATAAAATAATCTTTTTTCTTTTCAATATTTTTTAAATATCTATTTTTAG
>CACIOV010000055.1 GCA_902588335.1 uncultured Pelagibacteraceae bacterium | reverse complement strand
ATAATAAAAAGGAAGAAATTTTGATTAATATTCATGCAATTATGGATAGAGCAAGATATAAAAAAAAAAAATACATTCAAAAATTAAGTGATTGCAACCAAGTTAGAAATTTAATTTTTTATAATAAGCAAGGTTATAAATTTTTTAGCCAAAAAAGAGATCCCGTGCTTTCAGTGGGCGTAATGGAGGATATTTTTAAAAGAAATTTTTTTGGTAATCTTAGCTTTAATGATAAAGAAGAAGAATTTTTATTAAATAAAATGTTTGTTAATGTTACAATATTCCACCCCATCATGAAGAAAGAATTATCTTGCTCTGGTAAAGTAAATGATTACGAATTGACTTAAGAAAGATCAATTGCGTATTTTTTTAATTTCTCTAAGGGTATTATTTCAAGAGTTTTATAATTTGTTTTTTTTAAAAAAACTTTACACGCAGTTCCTTCTTTTATAGACTCAGCAAATGTACCAGCACAGACACACCAGTTATCTCCATTTTTTAATCCAGGAAAATTATACTCAGGATGAGGAGTAATTAAATCATTGCCAGCTAATTTTGCCCACTCTAAAAAATTTGGTAGTAACTTGTGCGCAAACAGTATGAATACCATAGTCATCTTCATTTGTATTACAGCAACCATCTCTCATCCAACCTGTTAACGGATCAGCAGAGCATTCTTCAAGCTTTTCCCCCAAAACATTTTTTTGATAAATTTCTTTATCCATTATAATTTTGTTGGATTAGGTTCGTCTTTATAAACTTTTTTAGGATCAAAAATTTTTTTTCTTTTCTTTAAATTTCATTTTTAATTCTTGTGTATTTTGAATTTTTCCCAAAGGAATTGATCTATAGAAGCATGAACGATACCCTACATGGCAACTAGCTCCATTTCCAATATCTACAGATAACAATATCGCATCCTGGTCATCATCGATTCTAATTTCTTTTACCGTTTGGACAAAACCACTGATTTGTCCTTTGTGCCATATTTTTTTTCTAGAACGACTCCAATAATGAGCTTCTTTTGTTTCTATAGTTTTTTTTAAGGCTTCATCATTCATGTAGCCATGCATCAATATATCGCCGGTTTGATAATCTGCTGTAATCACAGGAATAAGGCCATTTTCATTAAATTTTGGTGATAAATACTTGCCTTCTTCAACTTCTTTAATATTATCTCTTTTTTTATACATAAATTACATTATATAAAGATCTTAATAACATGAAATTAGTTAAAGACACAGACCAGATAAATAAAAGAAAACAAGAAGTTTCTGACGAAAGAGCAGAGGAAGCAATTAAAACTATTATAACTTGGATAGGTGAAGATCCTGAGCGTGAAGGTTTAAAATCGACACCCAAAAGAGTAATAAATGCATTTAAAGAGTATTTTCAAGGTTATAAAGAAGATCCGTCAAAATATTTAAAAAAAACTTTTACCGAAGTCGAAGGTTATGACGATATGGTTATAGAAAAAAATATAAGTATACAAAGTCATTGCGAACATCATATGGCACCAATTTCTGGAGTAGCTCATGTAGCTTACATTCCGTCACATAAGGTTGTAGGACTAAGCAAGCTAGCAAGAGTTGTTGAAGTTTTTGCAAAAAGACTTCAAACACAAGAACGCCTGACCATGCAAATTGCTAAAACTATTATGACTGTTTTGCAACCTCGAGGTGTTGCGGTAACTGTAGATGCATCACATCAATGCATGACTAATAGAGGAGTTAAAAAAGAAAATACAACTACCGTTACAAATTATTTTCTTGGTGCGTTCAAGGATGATTTGAGTTTTCAAAATCGATACTTAAGATATATTAATAAAGATTAATACTTAAAAGTTATTAATCCTACATTTCAAAATGAGCGAAAAGTTTAAAGCAATTGTTCTAAATCAATCTGGAGATAAATTTTCAAGGGAAGTACAGACTATAGATAAAAGTTTTTTAAAAGATGGGGATATCTTAGTAAAGATTGAATATTCCGATCTAAATTTTAAAGACGCGATGATATTGAAAAATGGCGGAAAATTAATAAAAGAATATCCAAGAATCCCAGGTATAGATTTTTCCGGAACCGTGGAAGAAAGCAATGTCAGTGATTTTAAAAAAGGCGATCAAATTATAGTGAACGGATCCAGAGTTGGAGAATTATATCACGGTGGATATTCGCAATATGCAAGAGTTAAAAAAGAATTTATAATTAAAAAGCCTGAAAAAATTACTACAAAACAAGCAATGATGTTGGGTACTGGAGGATTTACTGCAGTGCTATGTGCATTTGCGGTAAAAGCAAGAGAAGATTTACTCTTAGGTGAAAAAGTTAATGAAGTTTTGGTGACAGGATCGACTGGTGGAGTAGGAAGTATTGCTGTAATGGCTCTATCAAAACTTGGTTGTAAAGTCAGCGCGGTTACAGGAAAAATGAGTCATAGCGAATATTTAAAAGAGCTAGGAGCTGAAAATATAATTGATCGAAAAGAATTAGAAGCAGAACCCAAATTGCTTGATAAAGGGAAATGGGATGGAGTAGTGGATACTGTCGGAGGAAATATTTTAGCGAATGCAATATCTCAAACTAAACATTCTGGAATAGTTGCTGCATGCGGTAACGCTAGTGGAAACAAGCTAAATACTTCAGTAATTCCTTTCATTTTAAGGGGTGTAAAATTATGGGGAGTAGACTCAGTTGCAATTAGTAAAAAAAGAAAAGAATTTATCTGGGGTGAAATGTCCAAACTTATTGATTTTAAAATATTAGAAAAATCAATTAAGACAGTTGGTTTATCAGAACTCTTAAAAATTTTTCCTAACATGCTTGAGGGAAAATTATCTAATAAAATATTAGTAGATGTAAACAAGTAATATGGATTGGGATAAACTTAAAATATTTCATGCCGTCGCAGAGGCAGGAAATTTTACTAAAGCTACTTACATACTTAATTTAAGCCAATCAGCAATTAGTAGACAAATACAGTCTTTAGAACAAGAATTAAAAACTCAACTATTCGAAAGACATGCTAGAGGTTTATCTTTAACTGAAAACGGTGAGTATCTTTTTAAAACAGCTCACGAAGTTATTTCCAAACTCAAGGATGTTGAATCAACATTAATAGATAAAAAAGATAAACCAAGTGGAAAATTAACTGTGACCACAGTTGTTAGTTTTGGAACTACTTGGTTGACACCTAGAATCCAAGAATTTATGAAACTTAATCCTGAAATAGAAATAGAATTAATTTTTGATGACAAAGAATTGGATCTAAGTACACGTCAAGCAGATATTGGAATTTGGATGAGAAGGCCTAAACAATTAAATTATATACAAAAAAAATTAATTGACATTAATTATCATGTTTATGGTTCAACGAAATATTTAGAACAATATGGACATCCAAAAA
>CACIOV010000054.1 GCA_902588335.1 uncultured Pelagibacteraceae bacterium | reverse complement strand
AATTTTAAACATTAAACTGTTAGGAAAAAATTTTCCAAATCCTATTGGTCTTGCGGCGGGTTTTGATAAAAGTGCCGAGGCATATAATTCGATATTAAAATTGGGATTTGGATTCGTAGAAGTTGGAACCGTTACACCTTTGCAGCAATACGGAAATCCCAAACCAAGAATATTTAGACTTGAGGAAGATAGAGCTTTAATTAATAGGCTTGGGTTTAACAATGATGGAATGACCATCATAAAAAATAGAATAAATGCAGACAGCAAGAGAGGAATATTAGGTATTAATATTGGGCCCAACAAAGACACCAAAGATCAAAAAAATGACTTTTGTTTAGGTTTGAAGAAATTTTTTGATATAGCAGACTATATTACAATAAATATTTCTTCACCAAACACTGAAGGATTAAGAGATTTTCATGATCAAGAAAAACTTGAAGATCTTCTGTTTACTCTTAATAAAATAAAAAAGGAAAAAAAAACTAACATTCCGCTCTTATTAAAAGTTTCGCCTGATATTGAAGATAATTCTGTTTTAAATATTTCTGATGTTGCAATAAAAACTGGCGTTTCTGCAATAATACTCACAAATACTACAAATGGTAACAAAGATAATTTAGTGAGCGAAATCAAAAAGGAAGAAGGTGGACTTTCAGGAGAACCTATACAACAAATATCGACAAATATGATTAAAAAGTTTTATAAAAAATTGAATAATAAAATTCCAATTATAGGTGTTGGTGGAATTAATTCAGGAAAATCTGCCTATGAAAAAATTATTGCAGGTGCTTCTCTGTTGCAACTTTATACGGGTTTTGTTTATAAGGGACCTTCGGTAGCTAAAGAAATTAAAAAAGAATTGATTCAAATTTTAAAAACCGAAGGAATTAATAATATTAAGGACGCTATTGGCAAAGGGGTTTAGTTAACCAATATTACCCAAAAGAGGAAAGTATTCTAATATAAAAAAACCTAAAACTTGCAATTGATTAGTCAGGATAGCTATTCCAGTTAATAATAAAATAAAACCACCAATTTTTGTAATAGATGTAATGTATTTTTTTAAGCTTTTAGAAAAAAACAAAAACTTATCTATCAAAATTCCCGAGATAATAAATGGTATAGCTAACCCTAATGAATAAAATGAAAGCAAAGATACGCTTTTACCCAAGTTTCCTTCAATAGCAGCTAAAGATAAAATTGAACCGAGAATAGGTCCTATACATGGAGTCCAGCCAAAACCGAAGGCAGCACCCACAAGAAATGGAAAAGTCAAATTATTGCTATATTGACTAGTAAAAAATCTAAATTCCATGTTCAAAAATTTTAAGTTTATAATTCCCATAAGCTGTAGAGAAAAAAATATTATAAATGCACCAGCCAGGATTCTTAAAATATTAGAATTATTTAAAAAAAACTTTCCAAGAAGGGATGCTGTTGATCCTAAAATTATAAAGATAACAGAGAATCCTAAAGTAAAAAAAATTGTTTTGATAATTACTAAATTATTTTTTTTTTCGACAAGCTTTTCCAAAGATGTACCTGAAATATAGGAAATATATCCTGGAATTAATGGAAGAACGCATGGAGATAAAAAGCTGATTAACCCAGCCAAAAAAGCAATAGATAGTGTAGTATTCATTTAATATATCCTCTTGATTCCATTTCTTACTGGATCTATATACTGCATAGGAAATTCAATATGTCAAAAAAATGTGAACTTACAGGCAAGTCTCCTTTGAAAGGTCATAGAGTTAGCCACGCGAACAATAAAATGAAAAGAAAATTTTTTCCTAATTTAAAAAATGTGACTTTTAAAAGTGATATATTGAAACGCAATATTAAACTTAGTGTTAGTAATTCAGCTTTGAGAACTGTGGATTATAAAGGCGGATTAGATTTTTATTTAAAAAGCGTTAAATCATTTAAATTGTCTCCAAAGGCAAAAAAACTTAAAAACAAAATAATTGCAAAAGCTTAATTTTTGATGATTAAGATAGAAAACCGCTTCTTTTTTGTCTTAGCGTTTTTAATGGCTTTGATAGTTACCCTATCAAACTATCTTGTTCAATTTCCTGTAAATTATATTGGGCTTCAAGATTTACTAACCTATGGGGCTTTTAGTTATCCAGTAGCATTTTTAATTACAGATTTATCAAATAGAAGATATGGAAAAAATACAGCTAAAAAAATCGTATATTTAGGATTTACGTTAGGGGTTTTTTTAACGCTTTATTTTTCAACAAATTATTCAGATTTGATTTCAATTAGAATTGCAATTGGTTCAGGGACTGCATTTCTTGTTGCTCAATTAATTGATATAAATATTTTTGACAGATTAAGAAAAAAAATTTGGTTTGCCGCACCTTTAACATCATCTTTGATTGGGTCTATTGTTGATACTTTTTTATTCTTTTCAATTTCATTTTATGGAACGGGAATAAATTGGGTAAGTTTATCATTTGGTGATTTGTTTGTTAAAATATTCGTAGCATTATTAATGCTGATTCCTTTCAGACTTTTACTTTCTCGTATTCATGAAAATACAAATACTGAAAAAAAAATTAGTGTATAGTTTTTTTATTTTTTTCTGAAAAAAGTTTGGTGAGCTGGTTAATCATTACATCCCCAAGTTCTTGAACATCAGCTATTTTTATGGCTTTTTTATAATATCTCGTCACGTCATGTCCTATGCCTACAGCTAAAATTTCAATATTTGAATTTTCCTCAATCCACTTAACGGTTTGTTTTAAATGTTTTTCTAGATAATCTCCTGAATTTACCGATAAGGTAGAATCGTCAACCGGAGCTCCATCTGAAATTATCATTAATATTTTTCTCTCTTCTTTTCTTACAGAGATTCTTTTATAAGCCCACAAAAGAGCTTCACCATCAATATTTTCTTTTAACAAACCCTCTTTAAGCATTAATCCAAGATTTTTTTTCGCTTGTCTCCAGGGTTTGTCTGCAGATTTGTAAATAATATGTCTTAGATCATTTAGTCTTCCGGGACTTTTAGGTTTATTTTCTAAATTCCATTTTTCTCTACTTTTTCCACCTTTCCAATTTTTTGTCGTAAATCCTAATATTTCAACTTTAACTGAACATCTTTCCAAAGTTCTTGATAAAATATCTGCACAAATTGCTGCAACAGAAATTGGTCTTCCACGCATAGATCCAGAATTATCAATAAGAAGGGTAACTATGGTATCTTTAAACTCAATTTCTTTTTCCATTTTGTAAGATAAAGGATGAAATGGGTCTACAATTACTCTTGATAGTTTAGAAACATCAAGCATACCTTCCTCTAAATCAAAATCCCAAGACCTATTTTGTTTAGCTAGCAACTGTCTTTGAAGTTTATTAGCAAGTTTGGCAACCAAATTTTGTAAATTAACGAGTTGCTGATCTAGGTTTTTTCTAAGTCTAATAATTTCACTTTCATTTTCTAATTCCTCAGCATTTTGTACCGCGTCAAATTCATTGGTAAATACTTTGTATTTTTCATTTAATAAGTTTTTTTTATCTTTTCTTGTTA
>CACIOV010000053.1 GCA_902588335.1 uncultured Pelagibacteraceae bacterium | reverse complement strand
GTAGAGATGAATTTATTAAAAATTTAGAGATAAAAATCTACGATGAAATTAAAAATATTTCTTAATTTTACTTTCTGCCAAAATCAGGTTTACTAATATCTTGACCTGCTTCTATAATTTCTTTTCTAATTTTTTTAGTTTTTGTAAAAATTTTCTCTAGTTTTTTTTCATTTTTATTTTTAATCGCTTTTTTTAAATCTTTTAAATTGCTAATAAATTCATCAATCATTTTTGAGGTATTTTCCTTATTTTGTATAAAAATATCTCTCCACATAATAGGATTGGATGCAGCAATTCTTGTAAAATCTCTTAGCCCTCCCGCGCTATACTTTACAATGTTACGATCTTTTTTCTTTTTAATTTTAAGAGTGGTATTAACAATATTGTACGCTACCAAGTGTGGCATATGGCTTGTGATCGATAAAATATAATCATGTTGTTTTGCATCCATTATATCAACTCTGCATCCTAATTTTTTCCAGAATTTTTCTAATAATTTAATATCTTTGTTTTTTGATTGTTTGCTGGGAGTTAAAATACACCATCTATTTTTAAAAAGTTCAGAAAATCCTGATTCGGGTCCACTATCTTCTGTGCCAGCTATAGGATGCGATGAAATCCAAGATACTTTTTTAGGAATATTTTTTTCTATTAATAAAATTGCTTTTTTTTTCACTGATCCAACGTCGGTTAATATTGCCCCATGTTTTATAGAACTTTTTATTTTTAAAACTACATTTTTATAACTACTCAAGGGAGTAGCGATTATAATTAGATCTGATCCTTTAACTATTTTTTTTGTATCAGAGCTAGCTTCATCCGCTATATTTAATTTAATTACTTTTTTATTAATGTTATTCGATCTATTGGAAGAAACTACCTTGTTTGCAAGCTTATTTTTTTTTATTGCTCTAGCAATGGAAGAACCAATTAAACCGCATCCTATTATGCATATCTTTTTAAACATTATTTTAAAATACTTCCTATAGATTTTATAAATTGTTCATTAGCTTCTTTGTTGCCAATAGTTAATCTTAAAGAATTCGATATTTTATACTGTATCATTTTTCTTAAAATTAGCTTATCTGTGGCCAGCTTTTCAAAAGCTTCATCTGAATTAATCTTTGTTTCATCAAAATTCATCAAAAAAAAATTTACTGCAGGTTCATTTGTTTTAATATTATATTCCTTTAAAACAGAGAATATTTTTTTTGACCATAGTGTATTATGCTCAATTGCTTTTTTTGTCCATTCATTATCTTTAATAGCTTCCGCACCCGCATTAAGAGCGGCCCTGTTAACATTAAAAGGAGGTTTTATTTGATACATGTTTTCAATTATTTCCTTAGAAGAGTAACCCCAACCTAGTCTCAAACCAGCCAAACCATAAATTTTAGAAAAAGTTCTAGTTATTAATACATTGAGAGAATCCTTGAAAAGATCTAATCCTGATGAAAAATTTTTAGAATTTAGAAATTCAAAATACGCATCATCAACAACTAAAAGAATATTGCTCCTAAGTTTTTTTCTCAAATCAAGCATTTCATTTTTGGATAAATATGTACCCGTAGGATTGTTAGGATTTGCAATAAATACAATTTTAGTTTTATCAGAAACTTTTTTTATTATTTCTTCCACTGATGCTTTAAAATTTTTTTCCTTAGCTAATAAAACTTTAGCTTTATGCAGCGATGCATATATTTTGTGCATAATAAAACCAAATTCTGTAACGATTACTTCATCTCCAGGCTCAAGAAATAAGCGGCAGGTTAAATCAAATATTTGATCTGAGCCAGATCCACAAACAATTCTTTTTGCATCAATATTAAATTTGGCAGACAAAACTTCTCTCAAGGAATTAGAATCTGTTTCCGGGTACTTAAAAATTTTATTTTTTTCCTTTTCAAATGCTTCAATTGCTTTTGGACTTGGCCCAAGAGCAGATTCATTTGCGGACAATTTTATTGGATTAACAATTTTTTTAAATTGAGATAATCCCCCAACATATCTTTCAACCTGAAATTTTATTGGTTTTGGCAAATTCATAATTTTTTTATATATAAATCGTATCGGTAAATACTATATATGCAGCTTTGTGGCAAAATAAATACAACCTAATTTGACAAAAGATGTGGTTTTTAGTACAAGAAACCCGCGCTGATTTAACTTAAATTGCGAGCGCATTAAAAAAACAGCTAAAAAAGGTTTTTGCCCAGTTTAGCTGGGCTTTTTTTTTGTTTGATTATGAACAGTGAACTAAAAAATGTAAAAAAATTAATTGTCAGCCAATCTCTAGAATTAGATTGTGGAAAAACAATTAAAAATTTTCCTGTGGCTTATGAAACCTATGGAACTTTAAATAAAAATAAAAGCAACGCTATACTTGCTTTTCATGCATTAACTGGAGATCAATTTTGCACAAATATTAATCCTATAACTAAAAGAGAAGGCTGGTGGACATCAGCTGTAGGATCGGAAAAGGCGATTGATACAAATAAATATTTTGTAATTTGTGCCAATGTTTTAGGAGGTTGTATGGGCACCTATGGGCCTACAGAAATAAATCCAGAAACTAATAAATTATTTGGTACCACATTTCCAGTTATAACAATAAGAGATATGGTTAAAGCCCAAAAATATTTGATAGACCATCTGGGCATCAAAAAATTACTCGCTGTAATAGGCGGATCAATGGGTGGAATGCAAGTTTTGCAGTTTGCTGCTCTATATCCGAATCTGGCATATTCTGCTATTCCAATAGCATGCAGCGCTAGTCATTCAGCTCAAAATATTGCTCTAAATGAATTAGGTCGACAGGCTATTATGGCTGATCCAAACTGGAAAAAAGAAAATTCTTCTCCTAGTAAAGGTTTAGCAGTAGCAAGAATGGCTGCACATATTACATATCTATCTAAAAAAGGGTTACAGGAAAAATTTGGACGAAAACTTCAGGAAAAAGGAAGCTTAAAATTTAGTTTCGATGCAGATTTTCAAATAGAAAGTTATTTACGTTATCAAGGAGCAACTTTCGTAGATAGGTTTGATGCTAATAGTTACTTATACATCACAAGAGCAATGGATTACTTTGATTTAGAAAAACAATTCAAAGGTAATCTCTCTCTTGCCTTTAAAAATACAAAATCTAAGTTTTGTATAATATCGTTTTCATCAGACTGGCTCTATCCTACAGTCGAAAATAAAGAAATAGTTATAGCTTTAAATGCCTGTGGTGCAAATGTTGGTTTTGTTGAAATTAACTCTGATAAAGGTCACGATTCTTTTTTGTTAAATGTGCCAGATTTTTTAAAAACAGTAAGTGAATTTCTTAACTCAACTTATGATGAAATAAATAATGAAAAAAGAATTTAAAGTTATATCTCAAATAATTCAAAACAATAAAAGGGTACTTGATGTTGGTTGTGGTGATGGAACTTTAATGGAATATCTTAAAGTAAATCAACAAAATGATGTTAGAGGGTTGGAGCCGGAAAAAAACCTTGTACAAAAATGTATATCAAAAGGTTTATCAGTTATTGAAGGTGATGCAGAAAAAGAGTTGGTTCAATTTCCTGAAAAATCATTTGATTATGTTGTGTTAAGCCAAACGCTGCAAGCTTTCCTTCATC
>CACIOV010000052.1 GCA_902588335.1 uncultured Pelagibacteraceae bacterium | reverse complement strand
AAAAATATTAAAATAGATAAATCTATGTGCTTAACTAATGAAAAAATTTCTGAAATTACAAATAGAAATATGAGCTATAAAAATATTTTTTCACAACTTGGAATATTTCTTATACAATAATTTATATGGAAATAACTCCAATACCTTGTTTAACAGATAATTACTCATACATCATCGATGATCATGTTTCGAAGATTGTGGGTGTAGTTGATCCATCTGAATCGTCGCCTATTTTTGCTTTTTTAAAAAAGAAAAATTTAAAGCTAAATTATATATTAAATACTCATCACCACTTCGATCATATAGGAGGTAATGAAGAATTAAAAAAAATATACAATGCTAAAGTTGTTGGATTTAAAGGTGACAAACATAGAATTCCTGGGATTGACATAGCTCTTGGAAATAATGAAAAATGGAACTTTGGAAATTCGCAGATAAAAATATTACATATACCCGGACATACTTCAGGTCATATATGTTTTTTTTTTGAAAAAGAAAAAATAGCTTTTACTGGCGATGCTTTATTTTCTCTTGGTTGTGGAAAAATTTTTGAAGGAGATCATGACCAAATGTTAAAATCATTAAATAAATTAAAAGAACTTCCCAAAGATACTATGATTTATTGCGGTCACGAATATACTTACAAAAATGCAAAGTTTTGCATGAAATATGATTCTGATAATATTAATTTAAAAAATAAGTTTGAAAAAATTAAAAGATTAAGATCAAAAAATTTGCCAACGGTTCCCTCCAGTCTAGACGATGAATTAAAATCGAATATTTTTCTAAGATGTGCTCAAAATGACATAAAAATTAAATTAGATATGAAAAATGAGGAAGAGCTCAAAGTGTTTAGAAAAGTTAGAGATTTAAAAGACAATTTTTAGTTGATGTTATAACTTGACATACCAAGTTAGAAAGCTATATTGCCCGTATTTCCAAATATGAAATTAAAACAATGTCTTTCGCAGTTATTCAAACAGGTGGCAAACAATACAAGGTTTCAGCAAGTGAAATTCTTAAGATCGAAAGACTAAAAGATCAAGAAGGTAAAACTGTAGAGTTTAAAAACGTTCTTTTTTTAAATGATGATAAAACTACTGAGATTGGCAATCCAAATATTCAAGGAGCAAAAGTTGAAGCTACTATTTTAAAAAATACAAAAAATAAGACCGTTTTAGTATTTAAAAAAAGAAGAAGAAAGAATTCAAGAAAAAAGTACGGTCATAGACAACCAATCTCTCTCATTAGAATAACAAAAATTTTTTCAAAAAATGGAAAATTAATTTCTCAAGCTGAGCCACAAAAAAAAATAACAAAAGAAATAGTAAAAGCTGATAAAGTAAGAAAAGAACAAATATCTGAGGCACAAAAGACCAAAACAGAAGAGATGCAGAAAGTTAATAAAATATTAAAAAAAACAAAATCCAAGGAAAAAAAAGTAACCAGTAATGTTGAAAAAAAGGAAGTCAAAAAGAAACCTTTAACAACAAAAAAAAAGTGATAGTATTAAGTTAGGATATTAAAACATGGCAACAAAAAAAGCAGGTGGATCATCAAGGAATGGACGAGATAGCGCTGGAAGACGCCTTGGAGTTAAAAGATATGGTGGTCAACCAGTGTTGCCTGGAAATATTATAGTAAGACAAAGAGGAACAAAAATACACCCTGGCGCTCATGTGGGTATGGGTAGGGATCATTCCATATTTTCTTTGATCAAAGGTAAAGTTCAATTTAAAACATCAAAGCTAAACAGAACTTTTGTATCTGTTATCCCCAGCTAGTCCCTGACAACTTCAAAATAATTTTATTTTAGTTGAGTTATGAAATTTTTAGACCAAGCAAAAATATTTGTTCAAGCGGGATACGGTGGTTCGGGATCTGCTAGTTTCCGTCGAGAAAAATTTATTGAATTTGGAGGACCTGATGGTGGTGATGGTGGTAATGGAGGATCAATAATTTTAGTTGCGGACATAAATTTAAACACACTTGTAGATTTTAGATTTAAACAACATTTTAAAGCTGAAAGAGGTCAAAATGGAACTGGAAAGAAAAAAACTGGAAAAAGTGGAAAGGATTTAATTTTAAAAGTTCCTGTGGGTACTCAAATTTTTGAGGAGGATAACAACACTTTAATTGAAGATCTAATAAAACCTGGTCAAAAAATAATAATTGCAAATGGTGGAAAAGGTGGATTGGGAAATGTAAGATTTAAAAGTTCTATAAATCGTTCTCCAAGAAAAAAAACTGACGGAAACAAAGGTGAAAGTTTTTGGGTTTGGTTACAACTAAAAGTTATAGCTGATATTGGTATAGTTGGAATGCCTAACTCAGGAAAATCGAGTTTGCTATCAATTCTTACTAGCGCAAAACCCAAAATCGCTAATTATCCATTTACAACAATTAATCCTAACCTCGGTGTTGCTAATTATAATAACAAAGAAATTACTTTAGCGGATATACCAGGCCTAATCGAGGGAGCTCATGAAGGAGTTGGTCTTGGTGACAAATTTTTAAGACACATAGAAAGATGTAAAAATATTTTACATTTAATCGATATTACTAATGATAATTTAGTAGAAAATTATTCTAAAGTTAGAAAAGAACTTTTTAAATATAGCAACAAACTAACAAAAAAAAGAGAAATAATTGTTTTTAATAAAATAGACATGGTAAGTGATGATGAAATTAATGAAAAAATAAATATTTTTAATAAAAAAATAAAAAAAAAAATTTACAAAATATCTGCATTAAAACACAAGGGTATAGCAGATATAAAAAGGGTTCTAGTTAGATATGCATATTAATAAATTTAAAAAAATTGTAATTAAGATAGGATCTTCAATTTTAATAGATGATAAAGGGAAACCTAAAAAAAAATGGCTCAAAGAATTTGGTAAAGATATTAAAGATTTAATTAATAAAAAGAAAAAGATCGTAATAGTTTCTTCTGGAGCTATTGCCTTGGGTTGTGAATATCTTAAAATTAAAAAAAATGGTTTGAAAGTTGATAAGAGTCAAGCTGTAGCATCAATAGGTCAAATTGAATTAATGAATTTTTATAAAAAAACTTTTGATGAAAAAAAAATAAAAATTTCACAAATATTGCTTACTTTAGATGACACAGAACAAAGAAGAAGATCAATAAACGCAAGAAGAACTATTGATAATCTGCTAGCTATGGGAATCGTTCCCATTGTTAACGAAAACGATACTACGGCCACCACTGAGATAAAATACGGAGACAACGATAGGCTTGCAGCAAGAGTGTCTCAAATAATTGGAGCTGACTGTTTAATTTTATTATCCGATGTTGATGGTCTTTACACTGGCAATCCAAAAAAAAATAAGGAAACAAAATTAATTAAGACTGTTAAGAAAATAGATGAAAATATAATAAAATATGGAACTAAAGCAGAAAATTTATACGGCTCAGGGGGCATGAAAACAAAAATTGATGCTGCAAAAATCTGTCAATTATCTGGATGTTATATGGTAATAGCCAATGGAAATCATAAAAATCCAATAAAAAAAATAATTGAAAACAAAAAAAGCACTTGGTTTTTGCCAAGAATTTCTAAACTTGATGCTAGAAAACAGTGGATAATTGGATCGGTTGCTCCTAAGGGTGAAGTTATTATTGATCAGGGCGCAATAAAAGCAATAAATAATGGAAAAAGTTTATTACCAGCTGGAGTTAAAAAAATTAACGGCTTTTTTGAGAAAGGAGACCATATTTTGGTAAAGGATCAAAACGATGTTGAATGTGCTAGAGGACTAACTTCATTTTCATCAATTGAAATTGAAAAAATAAAAGGTTCACATAGCAGCAAAATAAAAAATATATTAGGATATTCTAGTAGAGAAGAAATCATTCATAAGGATGACTTGGTAAAGGTATAGAATGTCTAAAAATTCATTTATGGAAAAAATTGGTGAAAAAGCAAAAATTGCTTCAATAGATCTATCT
>CACIOV010000051.1 GCA_902588335.1 uncultured Pelagibacteraceae bacterium | reverse complement strand
TGATTTTTTCTTAGTATTGTCTCCAGCCACAGTATAAGTAAGTAAAGCAGGTCTTTTTTCCTCATCAGATTTTTTAAATGCTAAGCTAATTGGTGATATGGCCATTATTTAATTTCCCAATCTTTGTTTTAAAATATCCCTGTCTTTTTGAGCATCTCCGCAGGAGTTAACAATTATGATTGTATCTCTACTTAATTTTGGAGCTATTTTTATTGCTTCTGCAAATGCATGACTTGGTTCTAAGCTTGGATTTAGGTTTTCATATTTTGTAACTAATTGATAAGCGTTTAGCGCCTCTTCATCAGTAGCAAAAGTATATCTAGCCCTTTTTGTGTCTTTTAAAAGGGAGTGCATAGGAGAGCAGCCAGGATAATCGAGTCCGGCTGAAATAGATTCAGTTTCATTTATTTGACCTTCGGAGTTTTGACAAACATAAGAAGCCGCTCCATGAAGTATACCTATTTTAGCACCCCTACTTAGAGGAGCAGCATGAAGTTTTGAATTTTTTGGTCCACCAGCCTCAACACCTATGAGCTCAACTTGACTTTTATCATAATCAATAAATTTACTCCAAAATCCATAAGCTGAACTTCCTCCTCCAATACAGTTTATTAATTTTAATTTTTTTGGAACATTTCCAAATTCATTTTTTATTTGTTTAGTAAGTTCTTTAGATATTTGAGTGGTGCTCCAACCACAAATTTTAACAAAAATATTTGGACCAACAGTACTACCCACTCCAAGATGTACCGTATTACAGTTTGAGACCCAATAGCGCATAACTTCTGAAACAGCATCAACTAATGTCTGGCTGCCAGTATAAACAGGTACAATTTCTGCACCATTACTTCGCATTGCATCACAATTTGGTTTTTGTCTTTCTATGTCCTTAATACCCATAAAAACTTTACACCCTAGACCAAATTTTTTTGCAGCCATGCTAAACATTTTTCCGTTGTATCCAGCTCCTGTGTCTGTACACAAATATTTTTTATTAGAATATTTACACAGCATAGCATGTGTTATAGCCCCATAAACTTTATGTGCTCCGCCCACTGCTTCAGAAACAACTTTAGCCCAAATTTGCGCACCCCCAAGGTATTTAGTTAAGTTTTCAAGCTTGATAAAGGGCGTTGGTGAGCCAACCCAACTTTTATAATAATAATCTCTTTCTTTAAGAAATTTTTTATTTTTTCTTAGTTTTTCAAATAAAATAGTAAGATCCTCCACAGGTTTTTTTAAAGTTTCAGGTATAAAATTTCCACCAAATTTTCCCCAGTAGCCGTTTTTATCGTGCTGATCAATTAATGGTATTCCTTTTTTTATTTTTTTCATTAAATTATTATTCTATAGAATTGGATACTTTGTCTATATTTTCTTCAATATTTCCTTTAATTAAACTTCTTCCCATAATTATTTTATTTGCACCATTTTTTATACTTTCAGCAGGCGTGCAAATACGCTTTTGATCATTTTTACTGTCTTCATTCATACGTATTCCTGGAGTGAAAATTAAAAGATTTTCACCTATTATTTTTCTAACAATTTTTGCTTCATGTCCGGAACAAACAACACCAACTTCCATTTCTTTCGCAACTTTTGCTAATTTTTCGACTTGTTCAATCACAGTGCTTTGGTTGCCCATATCTTTTAGATCGCTATCACTTAAAGATGTAAGAATCGTGACCATCATGATTTTTGGCTTAGACTCAATTTCATTAGCTGCTTTTTTAGAATTCTCAATTAATTTTTTTCCACCTTGGCCGTGTATAGTTAAATAACTGAATTTTATATCATCCAAAGCTTTAATTGCTTTATAAACTGTTTCAGGGATATCTTTTAGTTTAAGATCTAGCATTAAATTATTTAATCCTATTTTATTAAATTCTTTAATTCCATTTTTTCCATGGGCATTAAAAAATTCCAAACCAAGCTTAACAGTAAAAATTTTATCTTTAATTTTTTTTGTAATACTAATTGCTTCTTTTAGATTTGTTGTATCTAAGGCAAGAATAATTTTTTTCACTAATTTTAATGAGTACCAGATATTTTGTTTTCAGTAAAATTTTTGTTTATACGATTAAAAAAAATCTTACTCATTTTCCATTTAATCGCCTTTTTTTCAGGTATTTGAACCAATTCAGAATTTTTCGGGTTTCTAGCTATTCTAGCTTTTCTTATCGCGGTCTTAAAAATACCAAAACCCCTAATTTCAATATTTTCACCTCTGCGAAGAGCTTCAATAAATTCGTAAAAAATAATTTCTAAAATTTTTTCTAAATCTTTACGAAGAATATTAGGATAAAGGTTGCACATTTTTTGCAACAATTCTGATTTAACCATAAATTTATAATAAAGCTATTTTTTATTTTTTTTTATAAGAGGCCCAAGTATTTCACCTAGCACTCCGCCAGAATCTTTAGATCCATATTTTTTAACAGCCTCTTTAGCTTGTTGTATTTCTAAGGCTTTAATGGATAACACTACTTTCTTTTTATCTTTGTCTAGTTCAATAATCATAGCATCTACTTTATCTCCTCTAGCAAATCTTGAAGGACGTTGATTTTCTGCTTCATTTGCTAGTTGATTTCGTTTTATTAAAATCGGTGGACTTTTCTTTCCAATATTAACATAAATACCATTTTTTGAAGAACTATCGACAATTGCAGTAATAATGTCCGATATTTTTTTGTTCATAAAAAATTCAAAAGGGTCATCAGTAAGCTGCTTTATTCCAAGTCTTATTTTTTCACCATCCTGGTTTATTTCTAAGATTTTTGATTTAATTAATTGATTTTTTTTATATTTTTCTAACTCTGAGTCTTTTTCGGACCAACTTAAATCTTTATAATGAATCATGCCATCTAGTTCAGTATCTTTAATTGATACAAACAATCCGTAATCGGTGATATTTTTCACTACACCTTCACACTTATCGCCAACCTTATAACTCTGAGCAAATTTTATCCATGGATTTATTTGTGTATTTTTGTAACTTAAAGAAAGTCTTCTTTTTTCTATATCTTTTTCTAAAAGTTCAACTTCTATTTTTTGAGAAGTTGATAATATTTTACCAGGATGAACATTTTTTTTAGTCCATGATAATTCTGATTGATGAATTAATCCTTCCAACCCTTCTTCTAATCTGCAGAAAACTCCATAATCCATTACCTTGCTAACTACTCCAGGGTATTTTTTTCCTGTTTCATACTTGTTTATTATTTTTGCATAAGGATCTTCGGTAAGATGTTTTATGCTTACACTAATTTTCTTTTTTTCTTTTTCGATCTTGGTAACTTTTACTTTTACCGATTGTCCTATCGAAAGTAATTCTGATGGTTTGTTAATTCTACTCCAGGATATGTCTGTAATATGCAAAAGGGCATCAACACCATTTAAATCAATAAACACACCCCAGTCAGTAAGATTTTTTACGATCCCCTGAACTATGTTTCCTTCTTTTATTTTTGAAATAATTTTGTCTCTATCTTTGTCCCTGATTCTTTCCATGATAGCGCGTCTAGATAAAACTATATTGCCTCTTTTTTTATCTAGTTTTACACATTCAAAGGTTTGTGGAACTTTCATTAAATGGTCAAAATTTTTTAAAGGCCTAAGATCTACTTGAGAGCCTGGTAAAAAACATAAACACGAGTCAACATTTACGACAAAACCCCCTTTGCATCTTGATATTATTACGCCTTGGACCTCTTGTTTACTTTCAAAAGCTTTTTCCATTTTTTTCCAAGATTTTGCACGTCTAGCTTTTTCTCTGCTTATAACAATTTCTCCATCTCTATTCTCTATTTTTTCTAACAGCACATCAATTTTTGATCCAATTTCAATTGAGTTTATTTCTTTGGTAAGTTTAAATTCTTCTATTGGGATTGCGCCAGAACTTTTAAGTCCTAAATCTATAAAAACAAATTTTTTTCCAATTTCTTCTATGGTGCCAGTAGCTATTTCTCCTTCTTTAAATTTTCTATTTCCAAGATCTTCAGAGAGCAACTTCTCAAATTCTTTATGAGATTTACTTTTGTCCTGCTTTAATACTTCTTCCATATTTTAAAAATAATTTATCCTCTACTATCTTCGAAATTTTAATCAACATTCGTTTTTTACTTAATTTCGAGGTGTCAATTACTATCGAATCTTTTGGTACACGTAAAGGACTGT
>CACIOV010000050.1 GCA_902588335.1 uncultured Pelagibacteraceae bacterium | reverse complement strand
ATCCAGCTGTTGATCCTTTAGACTCTACTTCAAGAATTTTAGATCCAAGGATAGTTGGAGAAGAACATTACAGAGTTGCTAGAGAAGTTCAAAAGATATTACAAACTTATAAATCTTTGCAAGATATAATTGCTATTTTGGGTATGGATGAACTTTCTGAAGAGGATAAATTAACAGTAGCGAGAGCAAGAAAAATTCAAAGATTCTTATCACAACCGTTTTTTGTTGCCGAAGTTTTTACAGGTTCACCTGGCAAGCTTGTGGATTTAGAAGCTACAATTAAAGGATTTGATGCTATATGCAAAGGAGAATACGACCATTTACCAGAAGCCGCATTCTATATGGTTGGTACCATCGAAGAAGCGGTCGAAAAGGCTGAAAAAATGGCTAAGGATGCAGCTGCTTAATGGAAGAAAATTTTAAACTTGAAATTATTAGTCCAGAAAAAGTTATTTTTTCAGGAGATGCAAAGATGGTTGTTCTTCCTTCTTATGAAGGAGACATGAGTATTTTAAAAAATCATATTTCAATAATAACTTTTTTAAAACCTGGAATAATAAAAGTACAAAAAAAGGACGAAGATTTTGATGATTTTTTTGTTCAAGATGGAACAGTCGAATATTTTGATGATTGCTTAATTGTGCTTTCTGCTTCTGCATTAAATGTAAAAAATTTATCAAAAGAATTTTTAGACAATCTAAATAAAGAAACCGAAAATAAACTTGCTGATAAAAATATTTCGGATCATGATCGTTACATCCTTAATCACAAACTTGATACAATTAAAGAAATGAGAATCTAATTTAATTTAAAAATTTTAATTCTTCTTTTATTTTCTTATAAATATCTACTTTAAAGTGTACTGCAACGTCAGGTAATTTTGAAAACTCAATCCATTTCCAATCAGAAAATTCTGGATTTTTTGTTTTGACATTTATTTCAGCAGATTGTCCAAGAAATTTCATAACAAACCATTTTTGTTTTTGCCCTCTGTATTTACCTTTCCAAAGTTTGCCCAGAAGATATTTTGGCAAATCATATTCATACCATCCATCTAATTCTTTTATTAATTTTACTGATTTTATCCCAGTTTCTTCCTCAAGTTCTCTTTTGGCTGCTTTTAAAAAGTTTTCATTATGATCAACCCCCCCTTGCGGCATTTGCCATGAATTTTTAGGGTTGTCTATTCTTTTACCTACAAAAACATTATTTTCATGATTTAACAAAATTATTCCTACACCAATTCTTAATGGCAGTTTTTTATTATCATCCATCAAGTTTTAGCCAATGAGAAGATCAATAGCATAATTTAATTGATTATCAGTAGTTGTATTGATTGAGAATTCTTCACCTTCTTCTTCAACTTTAATATCTGGCTCTACACCAACTTCTGAAATAGATTTTCCGGAAGGTAAATAGTATTTAGAAACTGTTAGTCTTATTGCTCCTCTGTTTTTAAGAGGTATTATAGATTGCACCGATCCCTTACCGTAAGTGGTCTCACCTAATAATATCGCTCTTTTTTGATCTTGCAAAGCTCCAGCCACAATTTCAGCAGCAGATGCTGATCCATTATTTATTAAAACGATTAAAGGTTTTCCGTTAATTTTATCTCCTTCTTTAGCAAAAAATTTTCTATTTTCTCTATTTTTTCTTCCTTTTGTTGAAACAATTTCTCCATCATCTAGAAAGAAATCAGAAATTTTTACTGCTTGAGATAAAAGTCCTCCAGGATTATTTCTTAAATCAAGAATATAACCTATTAACTTAGTATTTTTTTCTATTTTAGAAATTTCTTTTTTTAATTGGTTGCTACTATTTTCATTAAAAGATCTTAATCTGAGATATCCTACTTTATTTTCGAATAATTCAGAAACTGCGGATTTTATTTCTATAGTTTCTCTTATAATTTTAAAAATTTTTGCTTTTCTTAAACCTTTTCTTCTTACAGTTATTTCAATAGAAGTTCCAACTGGACCTCTCATTAAATTAACAGCTTCCATAAGAGTTTTTCCTTGAACTTGTTCACCGTTAATTCTAACAATGTAATCACCGGCTTTTATTCCAGCTTTTGAAGCAGGTGTATCATCTATTGGTGAAATAACTTTAACTACCCCAGCTTCCATACTAACTTCTATTCCTAGCCCCCCAAACTCTCCACTGGTTTCTGTTTGCATTTCGTCAAAAATTTTTGGATTCATGTAAGCAGAGTATGGATCTAGGGATTGAAGAACCCCATTAATCGCTGAGTCCATTACTTCAGACTGATCTATTTCATCTACGTATTCATTTTGTATTTTTTCTAAAACTTCGCCAAAAAGATCAATTTTCTCGTATAACTCATCTGTATTTTGAGAATAAGCAATATTGGAAATATTTAATATAATAATTGTGATAACGGTCAAAAAATATTTAAAATAACTTTTTTCTTTCATATAGTTAATCTTTCTTTTGGAATTAATTCAGACCACATTCTTTCCAGATTATAAAATTTTCTTTTTTCCGGATGAAATATATGAATTATTATGTCCATTGCATCAATAAGTTTCCAGTCGTTGCTATTTCTTCCTTCCAAATGATAATTGTTAATTCCTTTTTTTTTTAATTCATCTATTAATATTTCAGATAGCGCCTGTATATGCCTTGATGAATTTCCGCTTGCAATTATCATGAAATCAGCAATTGATGTTTTATCTTTTAAATTTATAGATTTTATTTCTAATGCTTTGTTATCATTTAAGATATGTTCTATTTCTTTTTTTAGTTGATTAATTTCTTTTTTTTGCATCAAATTTTATGTTACCAAAATTTTCTAATTAATGAAGATGAAATATTTATTTTTTTGGAATTTATATATATTAGGTCTTTTTTATCAAGATTATAAGCCGCAATTGAATTTCGAGAATAATTCTTTCTCGGGAAAATAACAATTTTTGCAAGTTTTGATATTTCTTTCCAATTTTTCCATTTATGAAATTTTTTTAAGTTATCAGTGCCCATTAAAAAAAATAAATCTGCTTTCGTTTTTTTTTTTATGTAATTGAGTAAATTAAATGTACTAGAAGAACCTATTTTTTCATCAAAATATTTTATACTAATTTTTTTGTTCTCTTTGGTAATTTCTTTCGACAGTTTTATTCTTTCATTTAATTTTAAATAGGGATTATTTTTTAGTGGATTTTTTTTGGTTACAGCCCATAATATTTTTTTTAATTTCAATTTTTTTAAAGCAACTTTAGAAATATATAAATGTCCTTTATGAGGCGGATCAAATGTTCCCCCCAAGACACCAATTTTTATACAATCTCCTTTTTTATTTTTTTTCAAAAAATTATTTCCTTATTTGACCTTTGCCTTCCAAAATGTACTTATAAGTAGTGAGTTGATCAAGACCGATTGGACCACGCGGATGAAGCTTGTTCGTTGATATGCCGACCTCAGCACCGAATCCAAACTCTCCTCCATCAGCAAACTGTGTTGAAGCGTTGTGAATAGCGATAGAACTATTAATGTTTGATAGAAACTTTTTGGCGGTTTGTTTATTTTTGGTTACTATAGAGTCTGTATGTGAAGATCCATATTTGTTTATATGATTTATTGCATCTTCGACTCCATTTACGCTTTTTACTGAAATTATTGGTGAAAGATATTCCATTTTCCAATCTTTTTCTGTTGCAATTTTAATTTTTCTAGAAATAAATTTTCTTATTATTTTATCTCCTATGATTTTGCATCCTAGCTCAGTTAAGCGGTCTAATATTGGTTTACAATGAGTTTTTAAGCACTTTTTATCTATCAATAAAGTTTCAGCTGCTCCACAAATACTAACGTTTCTCATTTTTGAATTTTTTACAACTTTTATTGCTGTGTTTAAATCTGCTTCTTTATCTACAAAAACATGGCACAAACCTTCGTAGTGCCCAACAATTGAAACTGCAGATTTTTTTAGAACTTTTTTAACAAGACTTTTGCCACCTCTAGGTATAATCAAATCTACGTAATTTTTCATACTAGACAACAGGTAGTCAACGTGACGCCTCTTTTTACTTTGAACAAATTGAACACAATTTTCATTGCATTTTTTCTTTTTTAAAGCCTTTCTAAAAAGTTTGGCTAAAATTTTATTGGAATGAAATGCTTCTGAGCCTCCACGTAATATTACTACATTTCCGCTTTTGAAGCATAAAGCAGAAACATCCGATGTAACATTTGGTCTACTTTCATAAATTATGCCAATTACACCAATTGGTATAGACACTTTTTTTATAATTAAGCCGTTTGGTCTTTTCCAGAAAGATAAAATTTTACCCGTAGGGTCTTTAAATTTT
>CACIOV010000049.1 GCA_902588335.1 uncultured Pelagibacteraceae bacterium | reverse complement strand
TCTAGCCAAACAATTAAGGCTACTGATACTAAAACTGGTAAAAGTAAAAAAATTATCTTATAAATTTCTTCAAAAAAAATGTTGATATAAATCATTAACTAGCCTTTTCTATTCCTGTGAATAAAAATTTTTTTGATATTTGCCTGCATTCACTCATAACTTTTGAAGATCTTGCTATTGAATTTGTATAATAATAATCAATAGGTTTTACTAAAATATTTCCTTCAACAAAATCAACTTTATTAGTTTTGCTAATTTCGTTATTAATTTTAGATTGAATAATTTTATCTATGATTTCTTTTAAATTTTGAACATTATTATATCCAAGTGGTTTTTGCATCATATTGGCAAGATCTTTAAAAATAATCCAATCTTCACGTGCTTCTCCAGGTGGATAGGAAGCTTTATAAGCGCTTTGACATCTTCCTTCTAAATTAACAAATAAACCATTCTTTTCTGTATAAGCAGCACCTGGTAAAATAATATCAGCAATTTCAGCACCCTTGTCGCCGTGACTTCCTTGGTAAACTATAAATTTATCTTTTTTTTCAAAAGAAATGTTGTCTGCTCCCAATAAATATACAAATTTAAAATCGTCATTATCTAATTTGTCAAAAAATGAAAAATTTTCTTTTTCATCTATTAAATAAGCACCCACATCAATAGCTCCAACTCTTGATGCATGTTGAGTAAGAATATTTAAACTATTCCAATTTTTTTTAATAAAGTTATTATTAAATAAAAAGTTTTTTAATTCTTCAAAAACATATTTGCCAGTTTTCCCGTAAAGAGCGGACTCTCCTATAATAATTATAGGTTTTTTTGATTTCTTAATTTTTGTGTAAATTTCATGTTTCCCTGATACAATATTTCTAATAATTGAGGTGCTAGATCCAATATTATTATATGGATAAGTTAGATCCCCAGGATCACCTATTGAATAAATTTTTATTTTATTTTTTACATATGCTTTTCTTATTCTTGCATTAAGTATCGTAGCCTCTAATCTTGGATTGGTTCCCACTAAAAGTATGAAATCTGATTCTTCTATACCATTGATTGATGAATTAAAAATATAATTCATCCTTTCTTCTGGATTAATATAAATTCTATCTTGCCTACATTCTAAATTTTTTGATCCTACGCATTTTTCAAGAAATAATTTAAAGCTGTAAATCATTTCTAAATCTGTCAAATCTCCTACTAGTCCAGCTATTTCGTTTGGATGAAATGATTTTATTTTACTTATTAATAATTTTAGTGCTTGGCTCCATGAAGCTTTTTGTAACCTTCCATCTCTTCTAATATATGGTGTATCTAACCTTTGTTTCAAAAGACCATCACAAGCATATCTTGTCTTATCAGATATCCATTCTTCATTGATGTCTTCATTAACTCTAGGTAAAACTCTTTTAACTTCCCATCCATAAGTATCAACTCTAATATTGGATCCCACTGCATCCATAACATCAATTGTTTCAGTTTTTTTGAGATCCCAAGGTCGAGATTCAAAAGCATAAGGTTTAGAAGTAAGCGCTCCAACAGGGCACAGATCTATAACATTGGCCGATAATTCAGACTCCATAGACTTTTCTAAATAAGTTGTTATTTCCGTATCCTCACCTCTGCCAACAGCTCCTAATTCAGGTATACCCGCTACTTCAGTAGCAAATCTTATGCATCTTGTGCAATGAATACATCTTGTCATTATAGTTTTTATTAAAGGACCCATATATTTTTCTTTAACTTTTCTTTTATTTTCTGTGTATCGAGAATTATCAAGTCCATAAAAAAGAGATTGGTCTTGTAAATCACATTCACCTCCCTGATCACAAACTGGGCAATCTAAAGGATGGTTTGCCAATAAAAATTCCATTACACCTTTTCTAGCTTTATCCACAAAAGGAGTATTAGTTTTAATTTTCATTCCATCTACCGCAGGCATGGCACAAGAAGCTATTGGCTTAGAAGATTTTTCCATTTCAACTAAACACATCCGACAATTGCCTGCTATTGAAAGTCTTTCATGATAACAAAATCTCGGAATTTCTTCTCCGGCTAATTCACATGCTTGAAGAACTGTCATTCCTTCTTCAAATTCAACTTCCTTATTATTAACTATAATTTTAGGCACTATCTTTCTCCATTAGATGTTGATCAACAAGATAAGGAATATTAGATTTTTTCTTAATTAATGGCTCTTCATGACTTCTTTTCTCTATTTCTTTTCTAAAGTGACGAAGCAAACCCTGCACTGGCCAAGCTGCACCTTCGCCAAAGGCACAGATCGTGTGCCCTTCTATTTGTTTGGTAACATCATATAAAAGATCTATTTCTTTATAGTTTGCTTCTCCGTCCGCCATTCTTTCTAACATTCTCCACATCCAGCCACAGCCCTCTCTACAAGGAGTGCATTGACCACAACTTTCATGTTTATAAAATTTAGCTATCCTCGCTATGCATTTTATAATGTCCTGATCTTTATTAATTACAATCACTCCTGCAGTTCCTAAACCACTTTTAGCTTTAATTAATGAATCAAAATCCATTGTAATTGTCTCGCATATACTTTTAGATAGGAGAGGCATAGAAGATCCACCTGGTATTACTGCCTGAAGATTGTTCCAACCACCAACAACTCCGCCTGCATGTTTTTCTATTAAATCTTTAAGAGGTATACCCATCTCCTCTTCAACATTACATGGATTGTTAACATTTCCTGAAATACAAAAAATTTTTGTTCCTGTATTTTTAGGTTTACCTAAAGAAGCAAACCATTTTGCTCCTCTCTTAAGAATTGTTGGAAACACCGCTATCGTCTCTACATTATTTACTATAGTGGGACATCCATAAAGACCAACAAGCGCAGGAAACGGTGGTTTAAGTCTTGGTAAACCTTTTTTTCCTTCTAAACTTTCTAATAATGCAGTTTCTTCTCCACAAATGTAAGCGCCAGCACCATAATGAAGATAAATATCTAAATCCCAACCTGTGCCGCACGCATTTTTTCCTAAAAAATTTTTTTCGTAGGCTTGGTCTATAGCTTTCTGTATTATTTGACCTTCTCTAATGTATTCTCCCCTAATATAAATATAACAAGCATGTGCACTAATTGCATAACTTGCAAGCAAACATCCTTCAATTAACTTTTGTGGTTCAAATCTTAATATATCTCTATCTTTACAAGTTCCAGGCTCAGATTCGTCTGCATTAATAACTAAATAATGTGGTCTCGAACCCAGCTGCTTTGGAGCAAAAGACAACTTCAATCCAGTTGGGAAACCAGCTCCACCTCTTCCTCTTAGCTCAGAATCTTTGATTTCTTTTATAATCCATTCTCTTCCTTTTGAGATAATATCTTTTGTCTGTGACCAATCTCCTCTATTAACAGCAGAGTCCATATCCCAACCAAAATCGTTATATAAGTTTTTAAAAATTCTATCTTCGTCCTTAAGCATTTTTTTCCTCTAATAAAGTTGTTTTTCCTGTTTCTGGAGCTGTATTTTTTCTGTTCTTTGCAGATCCTGGTGTGGGCATTTTATCTTCTAATAATGTTTGTATTATTTCTTTAGTTTTATTCTCATTTAAATCTTCAAAATAGTCTTGATTAATTTGCATCATAGGAGCATTTACACACGCTCCTAAGCATTCAACTTCTGTCCAAGAACAAAGTTTATTTTCGGATAACTCATTCTGGTTTTTTGAAATATTTTTTTTACAAATTTCAACAATTTTTTTAGCACCACTAATCATACAAGGAGTTGTTGTACAAACTTGAACAAAATATTTTCCTACTGGCGATAAATTAAACATTGAATAAAATGTACAAACTTCATAAATCTGTATGTAAGGTAAACCTAACAGCTTAGCCACATACTTAATTGCTGCTAACGGTATCCAATTATCATTTTGTTTTTGCACTAAATACAATAAAGCTATAACAGCGCTTGCTTTTTTTTCTTTTGGATATTTTTTAACTTCTTTTTCAACCTCCAATAAATTATCTTTAGAAAATTCAAAAGTTTCAGGTTGTATTTTTGATATTTTTTTTATTGTCATCTATCAACTTCTCCAAAAACGATGTCTAAAGAACCTAAAACTGCAGGAATATCTGCTAGCATGTGGCCTTTGAGCAAGTAATCCATTGATTGTAAATGTGAAAATCCTGGAGCTCTTATTTTACATTTATAGGGTTTATTACTACCATCTGATATTAGATAAACTCCAAATTCTCCTTTGGGTGCCTCAACTGAAGTATAAATTTCTCCTTTAGGAACTCTAAAACCTTCCGAAAATAATTTAAAATGATGAATTAAAGCCTCCATGGAATTTTTTAAATCTTTCTTTTTCGGAG
>CACIOV010000048.1 GCA_902588335.1 uncultured Pelagibacteraceae bacterium | reverse complement strand
GCCTTAATTTGGCAGCCGCTACCATTTTCATAGCTTTGGTTATTTTTTGAGTAGACTTAACACTAGAAATTCTCTTTTTTAAATCGTCTAAACTAGGCATATAATTTTACTTATTTTCTTTTTTAAATTTTTCGATAACTGATGTTAGTTTTTTTTCAATTTCTTCATCCAACTTTCCTGTATTATTAATACTATCAATAATTTCTGGATTGGAAGATTTGACCTTTTCATAAATTTGTTTTTCAATATTTTTAATATTAGCCAACTCAACATCATCCAAAAACCCTCTCACACCAGAGAATACTGCAATAACTTGTTGAGCTACAGGCATTGGAGAATATTGATCTTGTTTTAAAAGCTCTGTTAATTTTGAACCTCTGTTTAACAACTTTTGTGTTGATGCATCTAGATCAGAACCAAATTGAGCAAATGCTGCCATTTCCCTATATTGAGCCAATTCTAATTTTATTGAACCAGCAACTTTTTTCATAGCCTTAGTTTGTGCAGCCGATCCCACTCTAGAAACAGATAATCCAACATTAACAGCTGGTCTTATACCTTGGTTAAATAACTCTGTTTCTAAAAAAATTTGTCCATCAGTAATAGAAATTACATTCGTTGGAATATATGCTGATACATCTCCCGCCTGTGTTTCTATTATTGGTAACGCTGTTAAGGAACCTCCTCCCTTATCATCGTTAAGCTTAGCTGCTCTTTCAAGTAATCTGCTGTGTAAATAGAATACATCTCCGGGATATGCCTCTCTTCCAGGTGGTCTTCTTAATAAAAGTGACATTTGTCTGTAAGCCACTGCTTGTTTAGATAGATCATCATAAATAATTAATGCATGCATACCATTATCTCTAAAATATTCTCCCATAGTACATCCGGTGTAAGGAGCTAAAAATTGAAGAGGTGCTGGATCAGACGCAGTTGCCGAAACAATAGTTGTATACTCCATGGCACCTGCATCTTCTAATGATTTTACAATCTGAGCAACTGTAGATCTTTTTTGCCCTATAGCAACATATATGCAATAAAGTTTATCCTTTTCTTCTCCTGATTTATTTATTTCTTTTTGATTAATAATTGTGTCAATAGCTACTGCTGTTTTTCCTGTTTGTCTGTCTCCGATAATCAATTCTCTTTGTCCTCTTCCAATTGGAATCAAACTATCTATAGCTTTAAGTCCTGTTTGCATTGGTTGGTTCACAGATTGTCTAGGTATAATTCCTGGTGCCTTTACATCAACTCTTTTTCTTTTTATTTTTTTATCTAAATCACCTTTTCCATCTATAGGACTTCCTAAAGCATCAACAACTCTACCTAACAAATTTTTTCCAACAGGGGCATCTACAATTGCGCCGGTTCTTTTAATAACATCACCTTCTTTAATAGTTCTGTCATCACCAAATATAACCACCCCAACATTGTCATTTTCTAAATTTAATGCCATGCCTTTTATGCCTCCGGAGAACTCAACCATTTCACCAGCTTGCACATTATCTAAACCATAAACTCTAGCTATACCATCACCAACTGATAGAACTTGACCTACTTCAGAAACTTCTGCTTTTTCTCCGAATTTTTTAATTTGCTCTTTTAAAATTTTTGTTACTTCTGAAGGGTTAATTTGCATATCATGCCTCCATCATATTTTTTTCTAATTTTTTTAATTTGGTTTTAATCGAAGTATCAACCATCACACTTCCGACTTGAATAATTATACCACCTATTAAATCTGGATCATATTTATAATCTATATTTAGCGCAGATTTAAAATCTTTTGACAATTCAGTGCGAATTTTTTCCAACTCTGTTTTTGTCAGTTCTTTTGAAGAAAAAAGCTTTGCTTTTAATTCTCCCTTATTGCTCGAAACAAAGTTTAAAAAACTTTCAATAATTTGATTCAAAAAAAACAATCTATTTTTAATTGTTAAAAAACTCATAAATTTTTTTAGAGTTCGACAAAAATTATACCGATCAGCCATCTCAATAACTATTTGATTTTTTTTCTCTTTTTTTATTATAGGATTTAAAACCATTTCATTAAAATCTGAGCTTTCATTTAACAATGTTTTGAGACCCTTTATTCCTTCCTCAACTTTACTTAACTCAGAATTTTCTTTTGCTAGCTCATAAAGAGCCAATGCATAACTTTTTGATGTAGAATTTGAGAATGTTGATTTTGAACTCAATTTTTGCTCCTAAAAGACTCGTTTTGTATGAGATTATTTCAATTAATTCAACATTTTCTATTGTATCTTTTTGTCTTTTTAATAGTAGCAAATTCTTAATTTAGCTGAAATTAATTGGGTCAACATCAACCTCTAGTTTTATTCCTGACGTTATTTTTATTTTACTTAACGATTGTGACAAATATTTCTGTATAAATAAATTTTTTGGACATCTTATTAAAATCCTACATCTGTATCTTTTCCTTAATTTGGTAATTGGTGCTAGAACTGGACCCAACACATTAACTTCGTTCATTTTTGGAAGTTTTAATTTAATGTTCGTGGCAAATTTCATAATTAGGAATTCATCCTTGCCAGAAATAATTAAAGATATAAGTCGATAAAATGGAGGAAGTTTTTTTTCTTTCCTTAATAAAAGCTCTTTATTTAAAAATGAGCGTGGGTTATTTTTAGATATATTTAATAAAACTTCATCATTAGGTGTGTATGTCTGGAAGTATATCGTTGATATATTTCCTTCTCTCCCCGCTCTGCCACTTAACTGATGATATAATTGAATGTTCTTTTCTGCGGACCTAAGATCGTATCCGTGAGATGAAAAATCAGCATCAACAACAACTATACAATTTAATTTTGGAAAATGAAAACCTTTTGATAATAGTTGTGTTCCTATCAAAATATCAATTTTCTTTTTTTCAACATTTTTTATAAGTGTATCTGTAAATTTTTTTTTTTTTAAAGTATCGCTAGAAAATATTTCTATTTTTTTATCTGGATATATTTTTTTTAATTCGGAAAAAATTCTTTCAACGCCTGGTCCACAAAATAAAAAATCACATTTTTTTTTATCTTTGCAAAATCTTGATATTGAAGATTTGTGACCGCAATAATGACAAAGCAATTTATTTAACTTTTTATGGAAATTTAAATTAACTGCACAATTTGGACATTCAAATTTATATCCACACCTTCTACAAATTACAAAAGGTGCATAACCGCGACGATTTAAAAAAAATAATACTTGGTTCCCTTTATCTAAATACTTATTAACTTTAAAAAGCGTTTTATTTGCTATCCAAGAATCTTTTTTTAAATTTTCATAGTTTAAATTTATGATTTCAATATTTGGTAAAGGTGCTTTTTTGTATCTTGTTTCTAACTTAGTTATATAATATTTTTTATTAACAATATTGTTATAAGTTTCGATAGAAGGAACTGAGGTTACTAAATTTATTGGTATATTTTCTAATGAAGCTCTAGTAATTGCCATGTCTCTTGCATTATAAGAAACTCCCTCGTCCTGTTTATAAGATACATCATGTTCCTCATCGACAACAATTATTCCTAAATTTTTAAAAGGTAAAAAAAGAGATGATCTTGCTCCAAGAACTATTTTTATTTTTCCTTCAGTTACACCTCTCCAAATTATCGACTTATTTTTTTTTGTGCTACCGGAATGCCAAATTGCTGGTACTGCACCAAAAAATTCTTCGAATCTTCTGCTAAATTGATTTGTAAGAGCAATTTCAGGAAGTAATATTAACGCTTGAAATCCTTTATCGATTAAATCTTTAACTCTTTCAAAATAAACCAAAGTTTTTCCCGATCCTGTGACACCTTCAAGTACAGTAACGTTATAATTATTCCCAATTTTTCTAATAAAAGAAAGTGATTTTTTTTGCTCTTCATTTAATAAAAATTTATTTTTTTGCTTTTTTAATTTAAATTTATCAAATTCTTTACTAAAAGATTTTTCAACTACGTCCCTATTTAATAAACACATTTTAAGAGACATGCCTAAAGGAACCAGATTGTATTTTGAAAACCAAGATATAAATTTAATCATTGTGGAATTTAAATTTTTAACATTTATTTTTTTAGAAATTTTTTTAAGTTTAAATTTTTTTTCAGTTGTTTGTTCATGTGTCCAAATTACACCCGTCACTTCACTTGATCCAAAAGGAGCTTTTACAAAATCACCTGGTTTTAATTTTTGAGAAATTTCGGTTTTGTAAGTAAAGGGATAATCAAAAATCTTTGGGAAAAGTACTGGTATTTTCATTTATAAATAATCTTTTTTCTAAACTTTTGATTAATATTTTCATCAAGAATTTTTTTTAATTCCAAAAAAATTTCTGAATTCATTCTCGCCTCCAGTAATTGCCAGGTATAGGGTATA
>CACIOV010000047.1 GCA_902588335.1 uncultured Pelagibacteraceae bacterium | reverse complement strand
CTAGAAAGCCTTGCAAATTATCAAAGTCATGCATTCCTCTAATTAATTCTTTTAGATTTTCTAATCTACCTTCGCTTTCCAAATCTTTTTTATCCTTTAACATTTTGGAATAACCAGATTCATCCAATACAATTTCCATTAACTCATAATGCTTTTTTTTCTTTGAATCAGACCTCCATTTATTAAACATGTTTAAAATTTTTATTAATCCCAATTTTGTTTTTGGTTTAATTTTGTTTAATTGCAAAAGTTCAAACGCAGCATCTTCCAATGATTTTTTATTTTTTCGTCCCCAGTCGTGTAATTGTTTTACTGTGCTATCACCTATAGATCTTTTAGGAACGTTAATTATTCTTTCAAAAGCCAAATCATCATTTTTTTGATTTATAATTCTCAAAAAAGCAACGCTATCTTTTATTTCAGCTCTTTCATAAAATTTTGTACCACCGATTACACGATAACCCATTCCAATTTTTAAAAATCTTTCCTCAAATTCTCTCGTTTGGAAAATTGCCCTAACCAAAATAGATATATTATTAAGCGAATACTTTTTTTTTAATTTTTTTTCAATAATATCACCGACACCTGTAGCTTCCTCTCTTCCATTTTTGTAGCAAGTAAGTTTGACAGGATTTCCATCCTTGCTATCTGTCCATAATTTTTTTCCTAATCTATCTGTATTTTTTGAAATTAAACCTGAAGCCGCACTTAGTATATTTTGAGTTGATCTGTAATTTTGTTCAAGTTTAATTATTTTTGTATTTTTATAGGTTTTACTAAAATCCAAAAAATTCCTTATTTCAGCTCCTCTCCAACTATAAATTGACTGATCATCATCTCCCACGCAACAAATATTATTATTTTTTTTTGCAAGCAATTTAAGCCATTTACTTTGAATATAATTTGAGTCTTGATATTCATCGACAAGTATGTATTTGAAATTATTTAAGTATAAATCAAGTATATCTGGATTTTTCTCAAACATTGTTACACAAAGTAAGATTAAATCTCCAAAATCACAGGAATTTAAAATTTTGAGTCTTTCTTGATAAAATTTATAAACATTTAAAATAGCTTTTTCTAAAGGAATTCCTTTTTTTGTAACCACGTCTCCAGGCAACAAGCCTTTATTTTTCCATTGATTGATAAAAGATAAAACAAATTGTGGCGATATTTTTTTTATATCTATATTTTCAGCCTTACATATATTTTTTATTAATCTTAATTGGTCTTCTTGATCAATAATTGTAAATCGTGAATTTAATCCAACTGCTTCAGCGTGTCTTCGTAAAAGTTTAGCACTGACAGAATGAAATGTTCCTAGCCAAGGTAAAGATGACACCTTTTCATTTAAAAAACTTGCTATTCTATTTTGCATTTCTCTGGCAGCTTTATTAGTAAATGTGACGCAGAGAATTTGATTTGGCCATGCTTTTTTTTCCTTAATAATATGCACCACTCTTGTGGTTAGAACTTTTGTTTTTCCAGATCCTGCTCCAGCTACAATTAAACAAGGTCCATTAGGGTCTAGTATTGCTTCTCTCTGGTTATTGTTTAGGTTGCTTAAATAATTTTGTTTGATAATTTCCATTAAATTTATATTTTACCAATTTAAATTAAAATAAATGAAATACATCAATATTAAAAGGTATAAGTTTTCCACAATTTTGAAAAACTTTAAAACTTTGGGGAGCAATGTTGCAAAACTTTTCAAGTTTATAGATATTCAAAAATATGACTTAAAAAAAATTTTCAGGTATTTAAATATTAGAAGTCTCAACTTAACGAAGATTACTAAATATCTTAATATAAAAACGTACAATATTAGCCGTTTAAAAAGAGTCAAATTCACAAGTTCTAAATTTTTACTATTCCATCTCCCTGCTTCAATAATTTTTTTTGGTTTGTTATATTTAATTATACCTTCGTTCTATAATTACGATAAATCTAAAATAGAAAATATTTTATGTAAGAATCAAGAAATAAAGTGTTCAATAAGAGGAGATATTATTTATAGATTTTACCCGACTCCAAGAATTAAAATAGAAGATTTAATTATAAATGATTTTTTCGAGAAAGAAAAAATTTTAATAAAAACTGAATATGCTGTAATAAAACTTTCCATTGCAAACTTGTTAGTTAAAGAAAAACATAGGTTTAAAAAAATTAAATTAAACAATTTTGAAATTAATTTTGATTTAAAAAATTTAAAAAAATATCAAAATATTTTTGATAAAAAAATTAATCTTATTCCAATTTCTTCTGCGAAGGGCAAAATTATCTTTTCTGATGGGAAAGATTATGTGGCAACAATTAATGATGCAAATATTGATTTAAAATTTGCAGAAGATACTATTGGCACTTCACTGAAGGGGGAATTTTTAAACGATAACATTTACATTAATGCAAATACTAAAAATGTTGATGGCAAAGTATCTACCGACATCATATTAAAAATGTCACAAATGAACTTTCTTACGAAGGCCAAATTTTCTAATTTAAAAAAAGATAAAAGTATTAAAACTGGCAACTTCTTAATAAAAAAAGGTAAAAGTAAAATTGCTGGAGTTTTTGATTACAAAAATAGCGAATTAACAATTAATAAGTCAAATTTAAAAAATAATTTCTCAGATGGGGAATTATTAGGCAAAATTAAATTATTACCCTATTTTAATTTTGATTTAGATTTAAATCTAAACAGTATGAATTTTACAAGGTTATATGGTTATTTTCTAACTTTAAATGAAAAACAAATATTTAAAATTAATAATAAAATAAATGGAAATTTAAACTTGTCTGCCGATAAAATAAATTCTAAATATAATTTAACAAAATCTTTTGAGTCACGTATAAAATTTAATAATAGTGATGTTTTAATAGAACAATTTTTAATTAATCTTGGAAAACTTGGTGCGATCGATATAGTTGGTACTATTGATAACGATGAAAGATTTACCAATTTTAAATTTGAAAGCAATGTTTTTGTGGACAATCAGAAAAAATTTTTAAGTAAATTCGGTATTTATAATAAAAAAAATATTTCTTCTCATATGTTCGTTTCAGGAAGTTTTGATTTAAAGAACCCGAGAGGAAGTTTTTACGAAATATCTAGTGATAAAAAACTCAACGATCAAGATATTAATTATATAGAAAAAGAATTTAATAATTTAATGTTTGAAAATGGTTACGAAAGTTTATTTCATTTTCCTAATTTTAAGGAATTTATAAAATCGGTAACTAGTGCAATAAATTAATTTATTGAGGACTTATCATTTTTTTTGGATTTACAATTTTATCGTATTCTTTTTCTGTTATCAGTCCTGATTTTATGGATTCTTCCCTTAATGTTGTTCCATTTTTGTGAGCTTTTTTTGCAATCTTTGCTGCATTGTCATACCCTACTTTTGGTGACAAGGCAGTAACAAGCATTAGCGAGTTATCTAAGAAGTGTTTAATTTTTTTTTTATTTGCCCTTAAACCTTTTACACAATAATTTGAAAAACTTTTTGAAGAATCTGCCATTATGTGTATGGACTGCAAAATATTATGAATAATTAGAGGTTTAAATACATTTAGCTCAAAGTGACCGTGAGAACCTGCCATCGTTATACCATTATGATTACCAATTACTTTTACACAAACCATAGTAACAGCTTCACATTGAGTTGGATTAATTTTTCCAGGCATAATTGAGGAGCCTGGTTCATTTTCTGGTAAAATAAGTTCTCCGTATCCAGCCCTTGGACCAGATCCTAAAAATCTTATGTCGTTAGCTATCTTCATTAAACAAACTGCAGTAGTATTCATTGTTCCCGAAAAATTTACTATAGCATCGTGTGCCGCTAACGCAGCGAACTTATTTGGAGCAGGTTTAAAAGGAATCTTGGTAATTTTTCTCAATTCTGCGATTATTTTTTTATCAAAACCTTTTTTAGTATTTAATCCGGTGCCAACCGCTGTTCCACCTTGGGCTAAAAAATATATTTCTTCAAGCGCTCCTTCTATTCTTTTAATGCATTTGTTTAATTGTGAATGATATCCTGAAAATTCCTGTCCCAGCGTAATTGGGGTAGCATCCTGAAGATGGGTTCTGCCCACTTTTATAATTTTATTAAATTCTTTAGATTTTTTTTTTAATTCAGTATCAAGCAATTTAAGGAAGGGCAGCAACTTTCCTTTTGACCTGATTGCTATAGCCATGTGCATTGCTGTTGGAAATACGTCATTTGTTGATTGAGATTTATTAACATGGTCGTTTGGATGCACAGGTTTTTTACTACCTAATCTGCTACCAAGCATTTCATTTGCCCTATTTGCTATTACTTCATTAACATTCATATTGGTTTGTGTACCTGAGCCGGTTTGCCAAACTTTAAGAGGAAAATGAT
>CACIOV010000046.1 GCA_902588335.1 uncultured Pelagibacteraceae bacterium | reverse complement strand
AGATGTTTTTGCTAGATTTAAGAGAATAGATAATTCTAAAGTTTTTTTTTTAACAGGAACAGATGAACATGGTCTCAAAATACAAAAAGCTGCAGAAAAAAATGGTTTAGAACCAAAAATTTTCTGTGATAAAATATCTAAAGTATTTGAAAATTTAACAAAAAAGTTAAATTTATCTAATGATGATTTCATTAGAACAACAGAAAAAAGACATCATAAAGCAGTCAATGAGATATGGAATCGATTACTTAAGTCTGGTGATATTTATTTATCTAAATACGAGGGTTGGTACTCTGTTTCTGACGAAGCCTATTATAATACTGATGAAATAGTTGAAAAAAATGGAAAGAAATTTTCTGCATTTTCTGGTTCTTCAGTTGAGTGGGTAGAAGAAGAATCTTTTTTTTTCAAACTTTCAGCTTGGCAAAATAAATTATTAGAATTTTATAATAAAAATGATAAATTT
The DNA here is from genome assembly GCA_902588335.1 of uncultured Pelagibacteraceae bacterium. Lineage (GTDB taxonomy): Bacteria > Pseudomonadota > Alphaproteobacteria > Pelagibacterales > Pelagibacteraceae > AG-414-E02. Next base: position 4,466 of record CACIOV010000046.1, on the reverse strand, counting down.
ATACTTCCTACCTCAAGAAGAAATGAAGTAATTAATTTTGTAAAAAGTGGACTTAAAGATTTATCTGTTAGCAGAACATCATTTACTTGGGGTATTAAAGCGCCAAATAACAACAAACACGTAATTTATGTATGGTTAGATGCTTTAACTAATTATCTTAGTGCACTTAATTTTCCTAATACAGATGACAATTTATACAAAAATTTCTGGCCTGCTTCTTTGCATGTAATTGGAAAAGATATTTTACGTTTTCATGCTATTTATTGGCCAGCATTCCTGCTTGCTGCAGATATACCTCCTCCAATGAGAGTTTTTGGTCATGGATGGATATTATCTGGTGATGAAAAAATGTCTAAATCTAAAGGTAATATATTAAATCCCATAGAAATAATTGACACATATGGAATTGATCAACTTAGATATTATTTAATAAAAGAAGTATCACATGGAACAGACGGGAATATATCCTTAAAGAATCTGGAAAATTGTATTAACAGTGATTTAGCTAACAATTACGGTAATTTATGTCAAAGAGTTTTTTCATTTATAAAAAATAATTGTTCTAGCAAAGTGAATAAAACAAAAAATATTACCGAAGCGGATAAGAAATTGCTTAAAGAAACGGAGACTTTAATAAAAAACTTAAGAGAAGAAATGAATAACCAAAATCTCAACAATTATATGAAATCTGTTATTAAAATAAGTTTTTTAACAAATAAATATATAAATGATGAGGAGCCGTGGAAACTTAAAGAGAATAATATTGAAAAAATGAATAATATTTTGCACATAGCGCTAGAGCAAATAGCAAAAATTTCAATACTATTTAATCCAATTATTCCAGAAGCTACTTCAAAAGTTTTAGAAGCTTTAAATTTGAAACCTAAATTAAGAGATTTATCATTTTTAAATGGAAGTAATATATTTGATGATGAAATAAAAATTAATAAATTAGATATATTGTTTAAGAAAATTATTTAATGATTATTGATTCACATTGCCATTTAGATAATTCTCACCTCTACGATCAATTAGACGATGTAGTAAAAAGATCTCAATCTAAACAGGTTAAACATTTGCTTACAATTTGCACAACATTGGAAAGTTTTGAAAAAATTAAATTAATTTTAAATAAATATGAAAACATTTATGGGACATTTGGAATTCATCCTCATGAAACTGATAAATATAAAAAAGTAGATTTGAAATTTATTTTAAATGAGAAAAAAAAACATAAAAAGGTAATCGGGATAGGGGAAACAGGTTTAGATTTTTATTACAATCATAGTGATAAAAAAACTCAAATAATTAGCTTTATTGAACATATACACGCCGCATCAAAATTAAATATTCCAATTATAGTTCATTCACGTAATGCAGAAAACGAAACTTATGAAATATTAAAGAGTGAGATGAAAAATTTAAAATTAAAAGTTTTGATGCATTGTTTTACTGGCTCAAAGGATTTTGCAAATAAACTTCTCGATTTAAATTGTTATATTTCAGTTAGTGGTATTATAACTTTTAAAAATTCCAACGAACTTGCTGATACAGTATCTTCAATTCCTATGAAAAATTTATTAGTAGAAACTGATTCTCCTTATTTAGCGCCACTTCCCCATAGAGGTAAACTTAACGAACCATCTTATATAATTCACACAGTAGAAAAGTTATCCGAGATTAAAAAAACTACAAAAGATATTGTTATTAATTCTACAACAAACAATTTCAAAAAACTCTTTGAATTAAGATGAAATCAAAATTAATCATTCTAGGTTGTGGTAGTTCCGTTGGTGTACCAAGAATCGATGGCTTTTGGGGAAATTGTGATAAAAATAATAAGAAAAACAATAGAAGCAGATGTTCAGCTATAATTACTAAAGGATCAAACTCAGTATTAATTGATACATCTCCTGACTTAAGAAAACAGCTATTATCAAATAAGATTAAAAAAATATCTTCGGTTATTTTTACACATGAACATGCTGATCAAACTAATGGATTATTTGAACTCAGACCGTTTTATTGGAAAAATAAAAGAAGAATAGATATATATGGAAATCTCAGAACAATTAATCATCTAAAAAGGAGTCATAAATATTTATTTAAAAAAATTAGCACTTATCCACCAATAGTTAAAGCAAACGTAATAAACTCAAATTTTTCTCTGGGCAAGTTAAGTGAAAAAATTCAATTCAAAGCTATAAAATCAATTCATGGCAAAACCACCAGTTTAATTTATATTTTTGAAAATGCTGCTTATATAAGTGATTGCAATGATTTGTCTATAGTTAAAATTAAAAATTTAAAAAACTTGAATTATTTAATAATAGATTGTTTAAAATTTAAAAAACACCCTAGTCACTTTAATTTGAAGGAGTCTCTTTTTGTTCATCGCTGTCTAAAACCAAAAAAAACAATACTTACGAACCTTCACCATGACTTAGATTATGATTTATTGTTGCGTAAACTTCCAAAAAATGTATTACCTGCTTACGATGGTTTAACATTAAATTTATAAAATGAAAAAAAACAAAATTGTAATCACTGGAGGAGCAGGATTTGTGGGAACTAATTTAATTAACCTACTCTTGAAAAAAACTAAGTACAAAATAATTAGTATAGATAATTATTCTTCTGGTAAAAAAATCAATCATGTAAAAAATATAAGAGTAACTTATATAAATGGTGATACAAAAAACATCTTTCAAATATTAAAAAATTTCAGAGGTATCAATTCCATATTTCATTTTGGTGAATTTGCTAGAATTTATCAAAGTTTTATTAAAATGAATGAATGCATTAATTCTAATTCTGTCGGAACAAATGCTGTCTTTAATTATTGTCTAAAAAACAAAATCAAACTTATTTATTCTGCTACATCAGCCTCGTTAGGCAACAAGGGTAATGATAAAAATTTATCACCATATGCTTTTACAAAAGCAAAAAATTTAGAATTACTTGAAAATTTAAAGAAGTGGTTTAATTTTAATTATGAAGTAATTTACTTCTATAATGTTTATGGACCTTACCAGATATGCAAAGGTGAAATGGCAACAGTAATAGGAATATTCGAAGATCATTATAGATTCAATAAACCATTACCCATTGTAAGACCCGGGACACAAACAAGAAGATTTACTCACATATATGATACAGTAGAGATTTGTTATTTAGCTTGGAAAAAGAACCTATGTAGACATTATAGTATTGCTAATCATAAAAGTTATTCAATTATAGATGTAGCAAAGATGTTTAAAACCAAAATAAAATATTTACCACAAAGACCTGGTGAGAGATATGCATCAGCACTTACAAACATGAATCTTTCTAACAAAGTTTATAAACATTTTGGCAAAATTAACCTTAAAAAATATATAGAGAATATTTTGTAATAATTATTGAATTTAATCTAAAGCATTCTCCAGAGCTTTAATAAATTTTTTTGAGGAGGGATTTGTGATAGAGGCAAATGTATCGACAATTTTACCACTTTTACCGACAATAATTTTATGAAAATTCCATTTAGGTACAGCTGATTTTCCATGATTTTGTTTTGCCCACTTATAAAAAGGATGTGCATCATCTCCCTTTACAGAAACTTTTCCAGTCATAGGAAAGGTAATGCCAAATTTGGATTCGCAAAAATTTTTAATATCTTTATTATCTCCAGGTTCTTGTTTACCAAAATCGTTTGAGGGCACACCTAATAATACAAAATCTTTGTTCTGATATTTATCCCAGATCTTTTGCATATCTTCATATTGATTAGTAAAACCACATTGGCTTGCAACATTTATCACAACAATTACTTTATTTTTGTATTCAGATAAGTTTAGTGGACTTCCATCTAAATCATTAAAATTAAAATCATAGGCAAGTTTATCGTAATTTCCAGATAAATTTGTAGTAAAAAAAGACATAATCATTATTAATAATAAATATTTAATTTTATTTAGCATAGTGAAGTTTTTATTTTTTTTTTGTAACAATCAATAGTAAAAAATAGCCCACCAATGTTGAGAGCAAAGATCCTGCCAAAACTCCAATTTTTACCCCATCAATATATTGAACATCATCTGCAAAAGCCAAATTTCCAATAAATAAACTCATGGTAAAACCTATACCAGTAAGAATTCCAACGCCATACAATTTAATCCAATTAGAATTAGAAGGCATTTCTGCTATTTTTAATTTTACTGATAAATATGAAAATAAAAATACACCAATTTGTTTTCCAAAGAATAATCCAACCATGATACCTAGGGGCACAGGGTATAAAAGTGTGTCTAGTGAAAAACCATTTAAAGAAACACCTGCATTAGCTAAAGCAAACAAAGGCATAATTCCAAAAGCTACATATGGTGACAAAATATGTTCTAATTTTAATAATAACGAAAAATCTTTTTCATTATTTCTGTGTGGAATTGTAAGAGCTAGCAATACACCTGATATAGTTGAATGTA
>CACIOV010000045.1 GCA_902588335.1 uncultured Pelagibacteraceae bacterium | reverse complement strand
CAGCTTTCGCTGCAGATGGAACTAAAACTCGTTATTTTGGACGTAGTTCATTTACTCGCTGGGTAGTTCCCGTTGATGATGAACGTTGCATAGCATTAGCTTGGGGAAATTTTGGAGAAAGAGGTGATCCCATAGAATATAACAATAAAGAAGGATGCGAAAGAATCGAGGCTGGTGAAATTATGGATCGCTCATGGGAAGAAAGACAAAAGAATCCGGGAGACGCAGAGGCTGTAGAAGGAATGGGTTCTATCACTGCACATAAAGGTGAACATTTAATGCCTACTGATTATGGAGTTATGATTTATAGACGTCGTATTAGAAAACTAGTTAAAAGTTTGAAAGAAGGAAAAGAGCCTCCACAACCACAAAATAAAAAAGGAGACATAATAAAAACTAATGGACAAGATACAATTTTAAGAATGCCAAAAAGAAATATTAATGATCGTAAATTTATTAAGTCAATTGGATCTAATGTAATGAAATTACAGTTTGATGCTGAAAAGATGCCTATCAAAGATCGTGATAATCATATAATTAATAAATTATCAGAAATGGAAAAGAGAGGAACAATTTGAAAAAACAAGAAAAAATTAAAATTCATGTTAAAAATAACCATTGGGCTCCCGGTTCTTTCCCAAGTGATGCTGAAGGAGAAAAAAATTTTACAATAACCAAAGAACATTTAGATGAGGCTATAAAAAATTTTCCAGAAATTAAAGAAAAAGTAGAGATTTTTGTAGATTGGGATGAAGATAATTTTAAAACATCAATGGCTAATTCTGATATTTTGTTAGCTTGGAATTTTTCCACAACAAATCTTAAAAAAATTGCACCAAATCTAAAATGGATACATCTTATTTCTGCAGGCGTAGAACATTTGCTTCCTTTGGATTGGATGTTTGATGATTTAGTTTTAACTAATAGCAGTGGGGTGCACGCTAAAAATGCTGGAGAATATGGTTTAATGAGCATTTTAATGCTTCAAAGGCATATGACTAAAATTATTACTAACCAAAAAGATAAAAAATTTGTTTCATTATTTAGTAATCCAATCAAAGGAAAAACAGTGGTATTGGTTGGAACAGGTACTCTTGGTTCATCTATGGCAAAACTTATGGCTCCATTAGGTGTTAATATAATTGGAGTTAACAAGAGAGGACGGAAGGCTGAGGGATGTTCACAAGTTATTACTATAGATAAGATTGACAGCGTTTTAGCTGATGCAGATTTTTTATATCTAGCAGTTCCTGGCACACCCGAAACTAAGAACTTAATTAGCAGTGAAAGACTTAATGTACTTAAACCTACTTGTGGAATTGTAAATATAGGAAGACAATCTGTTATGGATTACGACGCTTTGTGCGAAAAACTCAAAAAAAATGAAATTGCTGGTGCAATACTTGATGTATTTACACCTGAACCAATAGAAAAAAACTCTAAACTTTGGGATACTCCTAATTTAATTATTACACCTCATGTATCATCTGATGATCATGGTAATTATATTAAATTGACGCTTGATATATTTATGAAAAATCTGAGGCTATTCATGCAAAATAAAGAACTGAATAATCAGGTTGATAAAAAATTGGGTTATTGATCTATTAATTAAATCGAATCTATTGATGTTAATACTTTAACTTCTATAGGCTTTTCTAGCAAATCAACTATCTTTAATCTGTAATTTTTGTAATGAGAAGTATTTTTATGAAAATCTAAAGCCGCAGAATTTTTATAAATCTCAAAAAGATGAAAAGAAATATTTTTACCATCATCATTTTTTGTTTCATAAAAATTATAAATTTCATTTCCTTCTTCCAATCTAGTAGGATTAACCATGGCTAGTATTATTTCTTTAACTTTATTTTTTTTCTCATTTTTTGGATAAAAACTAGCCAGTATTACTACTTTTGACATTCTGTTTATTTCTTTTCTGTGTTTGATATATCTGCGCCAGTTGTAGGATCAAGCTCGATTCCTAATGGAGTAATATTTCTTGGAAGTGGAGTAAATGTAGATTCAGGATTATCCTCGTAACTTCTTTTAGTTATTCTATACAAACCAAAAATACCAATAATTAAATGAAAAATTGCTAAATGGATAAAAAATCCATTGGTTCCAAATTTATTCATTAATAATGAACAAAGAAAAGGTCCAGTCATTGCTCCCATTCCGAATATAATTTGCATCCCTCCACCCGCGGCAACGAATTTTTCTTTAGGAATATAGTCATTCACATAAGCCAGATTAAGAGTAAACAATGGAATTGCCATTCCCGCATATAAAGATACATATATAAAAAACATTATCTTATCTATACCTAGGCTTGTTGCTAAATACATATTTTCTAATGATGTACCAGAAGATAAAATTGATAAAAAACAAAATAATGCAGCAAAGAAGGTACAGAAAATTATTATTATTCTTCGATCGCTTTTGTCAGAATAGTAACCTACAGGCCACTGAAGTATACCACCAGAAACTGTAATCAAAAATAACAATAAAGATATTTCAAAAATTGTAAAATTCATAGAGGCTGCATAAACTGCTCCTAATGAAAACAGGGCTGAATGTATAATTCCAGTACAAAACATACTTACAGTACCTAATGGAGAAGTTTTATATAACCCTTTTATATCAATGTATCCTAACTTTTTAAATTTAGGAGCTTTACGTTTTGTGAGCAAGATAGGAATTAAAGCAAAAGACAATAACAAAGAAACTAATATAAATGGTTCATATTTTTCAGGGCTACTAAAATTTAATAAAAGAGTTCCTAACGAGATTCCTATTAAAGTAATAAACATATAAATCGATAATAATTGACCACGCGTTCTATTGTTGGCTCTATCATTTAACCAACTTTCCATTACGATAAAAATACCTACTAAACTAAATCCAGTTATAAATCTTGCAAATGTCCAAATCACCGGATTTACAAAAATTGCATGAATTAAAATGCTAAGCGATGCCATTGATGCGAAAGCTGCAAAGACTCTTATATGACCAACTTTTCCGACAAGTTTAGGAATTGTATTTGCACCAGCAAAATATCCCACAAAATATCCAGACATCATAGCGCCTACAGCTATGAAGTTGAAATCTTCTATTACAGATCTGACCCCTAGCAAATTTCCTTGAAATCCATGAGCAACCATAAGCACAAAGTAACCAGCAAAAAGAGCCCAGGAATTTTTTAGTAATTTGGTCATAGAAGAGGGTAATTAAACTTTTGTTACGTCAAATGCAATTAGATAATTATTATATTTTTTTTAAGGCCAATGATGAGTGAATGGCTATGGTGGCAATGATTACTGAGCCTCCAATGATAGTTTCTATGCTTGGTTGTTCTTTAATTACCAACCAAACCCAAAGAGGTCCAAATATAGTTTCAAGCAAAAAGAAAAGATTAACTTCTGCTGCCGTAATATATCTTGGTGCCAATGTTACTAAAACAAAAGGTATGGCTACGCACATAATGCACATAAGCGGGATAATGATTAAATCGTTACCTTCTAATTTTATTTGATCAACAAATAACAAAGCTATTAGTGCGACCATTAATTTTCCAAGCATTGCTGATGGGACTAAGCTGATTTTTTTTGCGGATCTTATAATATTAGCGCCAATCGCTAATCCCATAGCAGCAACTAAACCCAGAAAATTACCTAAAAAATCCCCCGCATCCAAAGCATCATAAAAGATGTAAATTACAGCTAACGTTGTAATCAAAATAGCCAACCAAGTTTTTTGATCAGGATTTTCTTTTAAAAAGATAAAACTAATTACAGCAGAAAGCATAGGAGCTAAAGCAATCATAATCAGTGTGTTTGCAACATTAGTATTTTCAATTGAAATCACAAAAACAATATTTGTCATAGTAAATACGGCTGCATAGGCTACTCCATGCCAACTATTGTTCATTAATTCTTTTAATAATTTTTTTTTATAAACAAATACAAGACCTATAAAAACTACCAAAAATGGGATGAGTCCTCTATAAAAAATTAAATTCCAAGACTCAATATTAGCCAATCTAATAAAAAGGGAGTCCGGTGTTATAAACATTATTGCAGTGAATGCTAACAGCATTCCTTTTTTTTGATTGCTATATTGCATAATTTTTTACAACAGATTTTAGATCTTCAATACTTTTAATTTTGTTGGAGCAAGTTTGGTTTTTACAAACAATTAAATAGTTATCATTAGGATCATCTTTATAGATTAAAGTAGCAGATTTTAAATATTTGCTTATTACATATTTTTGAATATTTTTATACTTTTTAAAATTACCAAAAAAAGTAAAAGTTATTAATTCTTCACACATATTTAAATTTTTTATGTAACTTACCATTTGAGAAGAATGTAGATTTAAAAATGAATGAAAACTTTTAATTAATTCTTCACTTATATCTTTCCATTTATTTTCGCCAGTAATTGCTTCAAGTTTTTTAGAGTTTAATAAAAATATACTATTTCCATTGGGGATATTATGATCATTAATGTCAGAAGGTGTTACAAAAAGATCATTTTCATTAATGGGATTTTTTTGAAGAATTTTATTTTTTTTGTCATAAAACATATTCCAAGTTTTTTCCATAGTTTCTTTAGCGTCTTTTATATAACTAATTTTGCCACTTGTTTCATATAAATTAATCATTAGTTGAGAAAGATAAACATAATCTTCAAGAAATACTTTAACTCCGTCTTTGTCCTTGTAACAATGGAAAATTTCTTTGTTCGTTTGATTTTTTATTAATTGAAAATTATTTTCAGAAATTTTTCTCCAATCTTCTTTATCAAATACTTCTGCAACGAAGTTTAAAGTACTTGACCAATATGCATTTAAATCAGTTTGTGTTTTGTTATCAAAAAAAGGAAGATTTCTTTTTTGCCTTACAGTTAGTAATTTATTTTTTAATTTATTTAATTTTTCAAAGTCTTCTTTAGTAGGCTTGATACTTTTTTCTATTAGGATATTTTTTCCTTCCCAATTTCCATTTTCTGAAATATCAAAGTATTTAGCAAAAAGATCATAATCTTTTTCTAGT
>CACIOV010000044.1 GCA_902588335.1 uncultured Pelagibacteraceae bacterium | reverse complement strand
TTTCAATATTTTCAATAATAGAAAAACCTGTAGCGGTAAATCCAGACACTGATTCAAAATAAGAATTTAATAGACCAATATTATAAACGCTCATAACATAAGGAATACTAATTAAAAAAGGTATTAGAATAAAACTTAGTACAACAAAAATAATTTGATCATTTAAAGTAATATCTTTGCTATGCTTGTAACCTACATAGTAAAATAGAAATCCAATAATCAAGGAAATAAAAAATGTTATTAGATATGAGTTAAGGTCAATAACAAAATCAAAATAAATCGAGTATAAAATATTTAAGATAGAAAAAAGTGAAACTAATAATGAATAGATTCCTAAAAAAAATAGTATACTTCTATAATTCATTAAACTAATGAACTTATTCTAAATAAACTTTCTACTTTTTCTAAATGTTCTCTCTTAGTAAGAAAGACGACTAAATCTTTTTTTTCAAATTTAAAATCTGACTTAGGTATAATTACATCTTTACCTCTAACTACCGCTCCAATTCTGATCTCTTTTGGAAGATTAGAATCTTTTATAGATTTACTTATCAGTTCAGAGGTTTCTAATACTTCGGCTTCTATAAATTCATATTCGCCATCTAGTAGAGTATATACAGTTTCTATTGTACCCTTGTGAACATGTTTTAATATTGTCGACACTGTAGTGAGTCTTGGGTCTACCAAATCATCAATTTTAAGCGACCTTTGTAATAAACTATAATTTTGCTTATTAACTAAAGCTATAGTTCTTTTATTTGGATTATTTTTTTCAGCAAGAACACATACCATAATATTATCTTCATCATCATTTGTAAGAGATAAGATAGTTTCAGCTTCTTCAATGTTAGCCTCTTTCAAAACTTCTTCGTCTAAGCCGTCACCATTAATTACAATTGTATTATTAAGTTCATTTGCAATAAATTCAGCTCTCTCTTTATTTTTTTCTATAATTTTAACTCTTACGCCCTCAGAATCCGTTTCTAAATTCTTAGCTAAATTAAAACCAATATTTCCTCCACCAACAATTAGAATTTTTTTTGCCATTTTCTCTTCATGACCAAATGCAGAAAGAGTTGTGTTAATTTGTGAAGCATTAATTACAACAAATGCCTTATCATCGATTAGCATCTTGTCTTTTTTCTTAAGTATTACAAATTTTTCTCCTCTTATTACTCCAAGAATGTTTGCTCTTAGATTTGGAAATTGCTCCGTAAGTTTACTCAATTCAGTATTAACCAATGGGCAATTTTTACCAATATTAATTTCTAATACTTTTATTTTTCCGCTTGCAAAAGGTACACTATCCAATGCTCCTGGCGCTTCTAATTTTCTTTGTAATGATTTAGCAACTTCCAATTCTGGAGAAATTATAACATCAATCGGTAAATTGGATTCTCCGTATAATTTTCCCCACTTAGTACCTAAAAACTCCTGACCTCTGATTCTTGCAATTTTTTTATTTATTTTAAAAATGGAATAAGCTACCTGACATATAACCATGTTCGTTTCATCATTTTGGGTCACCGCAATAATCATATCCGCATCTTCAGCTCCAGCTTTTTCTAAAACTGAAGGAAATGTTGCTCTTCCAACAATACCTTTTACATCTTGGGTATTATTAATTTTTTCAATAAATTCGCTGGATTGATCTACTACTGTTATTGAATGACCTTGGGCTGATAATTGTTTGGAAATTGAAAAGCCAACTCTTCCGGCTCCACATATAATTATATTCATTTAATTAACGCCTTTAATACCTAAAGTTTTAAGTTTTCTGTGAAGGGCTGATCTTTCCATGCCTATAAATTCTGCTGTTTTTGATATATTGCCTTTATGCTTTTTTAATTGGGAGGTTAAATAATTTGTTTCAAATTTTTCTCTAGCTTCTTTTAAAGGGTACGAAAGAACACTTTCATATGTATCTAAATTTTTAGAAGTTTCTTTTTGAGATAAAGAGTCTTGTACTAATTGGTTTATATTATTATTTTTTTCATTAAGAGATAATATAGATATTCTCTCTACTAAATTTCTTAGCTCTCTGACATTGCCAGGCCAATCATATTTATAAAATAAATCAAAATCAGTATCTAATTTAGTTTCATTGATTCCGTTTAATTCAGCAATTTTTTTAGAAAAATAATTTAACAAAAAGGGTATATCTTCTGTTCTGTCTTTTAAAGCAGGTATAAAAATTGGAACCACATTTAATCTATGATATAAATCTTCTCTGAAATTTCCTTTATCTACCTCTTCTCTAATATTTTTACTAGAAGTACTAATAATTCTTACGCTAACATTTATTTCACTAGAACCATTAACTCTACGAAATTTTTGATCGATTAAAACTCTCAAGATTTTAGCCTGCGTTTCTAATGGAATTTCAGTTACCTCATCTATTAACAAAGTTCCATCTTTTGCCTTTTCAAAAAAACCATAATTAATTGTTTCGTTAACATTTTCAGACCCAAAAAGTTCTAATTCATATTTTTCTGGATCTAATAATGCCCCATTTACTACTATAAAAGGTTTTTTTGATCTTTGAGATTGTTTATGTATCTGCCTTGCTACTAATTCTTTACCTGATCCTGCTGGACCAGAAATAAAAATTCTACTTTCCGTATTGCTTAATTTTGTAATTAAAGTCTTAACTTTCTGCATAGATTGGCTTTTGCCTATAATATCGTATGAATTAAAAAGTTTATTTTCTAAAGCACGTTTATCTTTTTTAAGTTCTTTATTTTCAATAGCTCTATTAATAAAATTGATCAATCTTTCAGAAGAAAAAGGTTTTTGTATAAATTCAAATGCGCCAAGTTTTAATGAGTCAACAGCCATTTGTACATTTGCATGACCTGATATCATTATAACTGGGGTATCCTCGTTGATTTTTTTTATTTTAACTAGTAGTTCAATTCCATCATTATCCCCTTTATCTAGCTTGACGTCTATCACAGCTATATCAGGTATTTTTTTATTAATTTCTAATATGGCCTGGTCGTAATTAGCAGCTTCTCTAACTGAGAAACCTTTATCAATTAAAATACCCTTGATTAATTGTCTTATATCTGAGTTGTCATCAACAATTAAAATTTCGTTACTCATAATATTTTGGTATTACAATTTCTACCTTTGCTCCGTCTCTAATAGAATTAAACAAAATTGTACTATTGTGGTCGCTTATTACTTTGCTAACTATAGACAACCCTAATCCCGTACCTTTTTTTTTAGTAGTAAAATACGGCGTGAGCATTTTCTTTTTATCAACGTGATCAAACCCCACTCCATTATCAACAATAGTAACGTATATATAGTCACTATCTTCTTTAATATCTACGTTAATTTTTCCTTTAAAATCAACATTTTTAATTTTCTTTTCATTAATTGACTCTATTGAATTTTTTATTAAATTTATAAAAACTCTATTAAGTTGTTCTTCATCTCCTTTGATTATTTTAGAAAATTTACTTTTTTGAAATAAAAATTTAATATTCTCTTCAGATAGTACATGCAAATTTATTGCTCTAGAAATTATTAAATTTAGGTCAATTTTTTTTAATACAGGTTTAGGCATTCTCGCAAAATCAGAAAATTCATTTAAAAGATGTTCGATATCTTTGATCTGATTAGTCATGGTATTCAAATATTTTGAAAAATTTTTTTCACTATCATCCATTTTTTTTAAATATTTCTCTTTAATTCTATCTATAGATAATTGAATTGGGGTAAGAGGATTTTTAATTTCATGAGCTAATTTTCTTGCTATGCTTTCCCATGCAGCATGTCTTTCGGTTAAAAGCAATTTATCTTGTTGCTTTTTTAATTTATCAATCATCAAATTAAAATTCTCATTTAATTTTTCAAATTCTTTATCAGTTTCAATTTGTTCAACTTTTACACTTAAGTCTCCTGAACTTATTTTTTCTGAAGCACTAATTAAATTAATAATTGGTTTGGTAAGTCTTGAAGCAAAACTTATTGCTATAATTACAGATAGAAAAAGAAGCAAGGACACTACTAGAACATAAATAATAACAAAAGTAATTTTTATTCCGGTTTTGCGATCCTGAACACCATAATAAAAACTAATAGCTTCACCTGTTTGTTTAAGATAATTGATTACACTCGGATCCATAAATTTTACTATATAAAGATATGTATCAATAAAATTATCCAACTTTACTAAAGCCGAAGTTCTATTTGTGTTTGGATCGATAATTCTTACAGGTTTTCCATCCAAAGATCTAGAAAATGCCTCTTCAGGTGGTGGTACAAAATTTATTGAAGGATCTACTATGTTAGACATAATTATACTTCCAGAACTATCTAATAAATAAACTCCGTCTAATCTTCTTAGCAATCTTTGAGTGGTCAAAAGATTTAGAAATCTTTTAGGACTGTCATAAAATAAACGGGAATGATTATTAACATCTAGTACCATTAGCAAAATATCTGCTTCTATAGAATTTCTGGTTTGATTTACATAATTTCTAGCTACTTCGGCAGAATTATTTACTACAGACTTTATTTTCTTATCAAAGTATTTTTGAAGAACCACATTAAGTAAAAAAAGGGAAAAAATTGCAATCAAAATGGAAGGTAATAACGTTGTTGTCGTAAAAAAAACAATATACCTTAAACTTGTTTCAGAACCCAATTTTCCTTTTCTTCTCTCTTTTAAAACTTTAAATGTCTCTTTAAAAATAAGGCCAAAAAATAATACCAACAAAACTATGTCGGCAAAAAGTAACATTTGAAGATTAATATCGTTTAATTCGATAATACTTTGATTAATAAAAGTAAAAAATGTTAATAGTCCGAATAATATACAAATTAAAGATGTTGCTATTACCCATTTGTAATTTTTAATGATATGAATCATCTAATAAATATTAGTTAACATTTTATATAAATATAATACAAATTTAAGAAAAATGAGCTTATTTCTTATACTACTAGCAGCTGGCGATAGCAAAAGGCTTAAATCAAACACCCCAAAACCCTTTCATATTATAAACAATAAAACATTACTTGAACATTCTGTAGATGCTTTCAAAGATTTCCATAAAATTAAAAAAATTGTTGTTGTCTACAATAAAAAAAA
>CACIOV010000043.1 GCA_902588335.1 uncultured Pelagibacteraceae bacterium | reverse complement strand
TGCTCGTGTAGCAAGTATATACGCCGACAATAATTTGCACGCGCAAAGAATTTATAATTATATAAGTAATTTATGGTTCATGCCGGCCACTCCAATTTTATCTAATGGAGGAACAGAAAGGGGATTGCCAATTTCATGTTTTTTAAATGAAGCTGGTGATAGCCTAGACGGAATTTTGGATTTATGGAGCGAGAACGTATGGTTGGCAGCCAAAGGTGGTGGTATAGGAAGTTATTGGGGCAATCTTAGATCAATCGGAGAAAAAATTGGTAGAGTTGGAAAAACTTCAGGCATTATACCTTTTATTAAAGTAATGGATTCACTAACTATGGCAATAAGCCAAGGCTCATTACGAAGAGGTTCTGCAGCATGCTATCTTCCTGTTGATCATCCCGAAATAGAAGAATTCATTGAAATGAGAAGACCTACAGGGGGAGATCCAAATAGAAAAGCTTTAAATTTACATCATGGAGTATTAGTTAGTGACGCTTTTATGAGGGCTGTCGAGACTAATTCTGAGTGGGCACTAAAAAGTCCTAAGGATGGAATTGTTCAATCAGTCATATCAGCTAGAAATTTATGGATAAGGCTGTTAACAGCAAGAGTAGAAACAGGGGAACCTTATATTATTTTTGTGGATACAGTGAATAGGCTTATTCCACAGCACCATAAATTAGCTGGATTGAATGTCAAAACATCTAATCTCTGCAGCGAAATAACTTTGCCTACAGGTATAGACAAAGAAGGCAATGATAGAACAGCAGTTTGTTGTTTATCTTCTTTGAATCTAGAGACTTATGAAGAGTGGAAAGATGAACCTAATTTTATTGAAGATGTAATGAGATTTTTAGATAATGTTTTAACAGACTTCATTAACAGATCTCCTGACTCTTTCAAAAATGCAAAATATTCAGCAAAGAGAGAAAGAAGTGTGGGATTGGGAGTTATGGGATTTCATTCTTTTTTACAGAAAAAATCCATTCCATTAGAGTCAGTGATGAGCAAAGTTTGGAACGACAAAATATTTAAACATATTCAAACACATGTAGATGCATCATCTAAAAAATTATCTGATGAAAGAGGGGCTTGCCCAGATGCTGAAGAGTATGGTTTTAAAGAAAGATTTTCTAACAAAACTGCAATTGCGCCAACAGCTTCTATTTCAATAATTTGTGGAGGTGCATCACCTGGTGTTGAACCTGTTGCAGCTAACAGTTACACACATAAAACACTTTCAGGATCTTATAACGTTAGAAATAGATATTTGAAAAGAGTTTTAGAAAAATATGGAAAAAATAATGATGAAACTTGGTCAACTATTACTACCAACCAAGGCTCAGTAGAACATCTTGATTTTTTGAGCAAACATGAGAAGGATGTATTTAAAACAGCTTTTGAATTGGATCAAAAATGGATAGTAGAACTTGGTGCTAATAGGACACCTTATATTTCTCAAGCTCAATCGATCAATATTTTTTTACCGGCAGATGTTCATAAAAAGGAATTACATCAAATACACTTTCAAGCTTGGAAAAAAGGATTAAAAAGTTTGTATTATTGTAGATCTAAATCTATTCAAAGAGCTGAGAATATAAATAATGGATTATCAACGGATGCTAAAACCATCGAGTCTAAAGAAAATCAAGACAACGACGAGTGTTTATCGTGTCAGTAGTAAAGTTAAAAAAAAATAAAGATAATCAAAAAAAGTCTGGTTTATTAGTAGGTAATCCAGTTTATAAACCATTTAGATACCCATGGTGTTATGATGCTTGGTTAACACAACAAAGAATTCACTGGCTTCCAGAAGAAGTTCCATTAGGTGACGATGTAAGAGACTGGCAAAAAAATTTAAATCAATCAGAAAAGAATTTGTTGACTCAAATATTTAGATTTTTTACACAGGCCGATGTAGAAGTTAGCAATTGCTACATAAGACACTATATGAATGTTTTTAAACCTACCGAGACATTAATGATGATGTCAGCCTTTGCGGCTATGGAAACTGTGCACATAGCTGCTTATTCTCATCTGCTAGATACTATAGGAATGCCAGAATCGGAGTATTCAGCTTTTTTAAAATATAAAGAAATGAAAGATAAATATGATTACATGCAAGGATTCGACGTAAAATCAAATCATGATATAGCAAAAACTATTGCTGTTTTTAGTGCATTTACAGAAGGCCTACAATTATTTGCTAGCTTCGCAATTTTGTTAAATTTTCCAAGGCAAAATAAAATGAAAGGGATGGGCCAAATCGTTACCTGGTCTGTAAGAGATGAAACTTTGCACTGCAATTCAATGATAAAATTATTCAAAACTTTCATAGAAGAAAATCCTGATATTTGGACAGATCAACTTAAAAAAGAAATTTATGAAGCTTGCAGAACAATAGTAGATCACGAGGATGCTTTTATAAACTTGGCTTTTGAAATGGGACCAATTAATGGTCTAACCGCTGATGAGGTAAAACAATATATAAGATGGATAGGTAATAGAAGATTAATCCAACTTGGTTTAGAACCAATTTATCAAGTCGACAAGAATCCTTTAACGTGGCTAGACACAATGTTAAATGCTGTCGAACATATGAATTTTTTTGAAGGTAGAGCCACAGAATATTCAAAAGCTTCGACAAAAGGTAATTGGTCCGAAGCTTTCAGTGACAATTAAAATCAAATATAAAAAATATTGGAGAAAGACAAGCCTAAAACAAGAAGGTGTTGGGGATTTTTTTTTAAGTCACATTGAAAAAATAAAACCTAAAAATTTTCTGGAAATTGGAATATTTCATGGAGTTACTTCAAGAAATGTTTGCGACCTATTGTTTAGCATTCATGGAGATAATTTTAAATTTACTGGAATAGATTTATTTTTAACAGAATCGGAAATATCAAAAGATGAACATTTTCCAAAAATTGGATTTTCAAATCCATTAAAGACATTGTATTACAAATATATTATTAGATTAGAACCATACAGCATTGAATCTGTTGAAAAATTATTAAGAAAGTACAAAAAAAATATAAATATTATTAAAGGAAATTCTAATAAAATTCTTAAAGAAATATCATTGGATGATGTTGATTATGTTTTTTTAGATGGTGGTCATAAATATGAAACAGTATTAAGTGATTTAAAAAATTTGGAAAAAGTGGTTGAAAATAATGGCATTATTCTCTGCGACGACTATGATTTAACCTACGCTCCTGGGGTTAAAAAAGCTATAGATGAATATGTTTTACTAAATAACTTTAATCTAAAAATTTTAAAATCAAGATTTGCAGAGATAACAAAGAATTCAACCTAAGCTTGAGTTGTCAAAATAAATTAAAATAATTTAGGTAAAGTAATATTAATTTAACTATCTTAAATACGAGTCAGTTAGTAAACTAATCTATCGAAAGGAGATCTTATGGCAACATTTTATGCATTGGGTAATTATACTGCTCAAGGATTTCAAGGTTTTTGCAAAGATCCAAAATCAGATAGAGCACAAGCAGCTCGAACTGCAGCCGAAGCTGTTGGAGCTAAATTGGTTTCGTATACTGGTTTAAGAGGACCTTATGATTTTTTAGCAGTATTCGAAGGAACTTTTGCACAAGGAGCTGGCGTTAAAATGGCAACAGAAGCTAGTGGTGCTCTTTGTAATATTGCAGTTTGCGAAGCAATTAACATTAATGAAGTTGCAGCAAACGCTGCAAAAATCGCAGCAGCATATAAAGGCCCAGGAAAATAATTTTTTATCTTTGGTTGAGAAGCATTACTTTACGATGCTTCTCTCCACTGTATTTGGATAACGGTCTAATTAATTTATTAGCCGCATGTTGTTCCATAATATGCGCTGACCAACCAGTTATTCGTGATAGTACGAATATTGGAGTAAAGAAGTCTGTATCAAATCCCATTAAATGATAAGTGGGACCAGTAGGAAAATCAACATTTGGATGTATGTCTTTTCTTTCAATCATTACTTTTTTAACTGTTTCATAAATTTTATGGAATTTTTTATCATTTTTAATTTTAGAAACTTTTTTAAAATATTTTTCCATAGTTGGTACTCTTGAGTCACCTTTTTTGTAAACTCTATGACCAAAACCCATTACCACTTCTTTTTTATCAAGAGCATCATTTATCCATTTCAAAGCATTTTTAGGTTTTTTAATTTTATTCATCATATGCATTACTGCTTCGTTAGCTCCACCATGTAAAGGACCTTTTAAACTTCCTATCGCACCAGTGATAGCACTATGAATATCTGATAAACTACTTGTAATTGTTCTTGCTGTAAAAGTTGACACATTGAAACTGTGTTCAGCATAGAGAATTAAAGAAATATCAAAGGTCTTAATAATTTCTTTACTAGGCACTTCACCAAAACACATATAAAAAAAGTTTTCTGAAAAACCCAAGCCTTTTTTTGGAGGGATTACACTTTTACCTTTTCTTGCTCTAAAGAAAGCAGCTATAGCAGTTGGTGTTTTTGCAAATATTCTTATTGCTTTTCTCATATTTGCAGCAGGAGAGTTATTATTTGTATCTTTATCTTCAAGGCCCATAACACTAACCACTGTTCTAGCAACATCCATGGGATGTGATTTTTTAGGCATATGTTTCACAATTTCTCTAAGGTTTATTGTGATATTTCTATTAGTTTCTAATTCTTTTTTAAAATTTTTTAGCTTAGTTTTATTTGGTAATTCTTTATTTAGTATTAGGTACGCAACTTCTTCAAAACTACACTTTTCACAAAGATCCTGCACGGCATATCCTCTATAAGTCAGAGAATTTATATCAGGCATAACTTGTGAAATAGTTGTTTCATCAACAACTATCCCTAGTAAACCTTTTTTTATATCATCACTCATAAATTATTCATGTTCATCAGTTTTAAAATCAGTAATTTTTTTGTCTGGTGTATTATATTTTTCATAATCAACCAATTCATAAAGTCTTTTTCGAGTTTGCATTTTATCGACAATGTTATTTTGATGTCCATCCTTAAAAATGACCCTTAAACCATCCTCAACGTTTTTCATTGCTAATCTTTGTGTTGTTACAGGATATATAACAATATTATAACCTAAATTTTCTAATTGATTTGCTGAC
>CACIOV010000042.1 GCA_902588335.1 uncultured Pelagibacteraceae bacterium | reverse complement strand
TCAAAAAAAATTATTACAAAACTTTATAAGAAAAAAGTTCTATCAGAAAATACAATTAAAAAAAATCTCTATTCCTCTGCTATGGAAGCTGACATAAACCCTGATACAATTATTGAATTTGCTAGAATTTTTGGATTTGAAATTGATTTTCAAAGAGACATTCGAAAAAACGATTACTTTAAAATTCTTTATGAAAAATATTTTGATGAAAATGGCGAATATATAAAAGGTGGAGCCATACATTATGCTCACATGTCTGTAAATGGAAGAGAAATTACGCTTTACAAATTCGGAGATGATAAAGACTATGGATATTTTGATGTAAATGGAAAAAGTGTTGAGAAAGCTTTAATGAAGACACCAATTAATGGAGCAAGATTATCTTCTCCGTTTGGTATGAGAAAACATCCTATACAAGGTTTTAACAAAATGCACACTGGAACTGATTTTGCTGCGCCAATGGGAACTCCCATTATGGCTTCGGGAAGCGGAACTATTACTAGAGCAAAATGGTGTGGTGGTGGAGGAAATTGCATAAAAATAAAACATAACTCTACTTACGAAACTGTATATGCTCACATGAAAAATTTTGCCGCGGGAATGAAGGTGGGAAAAAAAGTCAGACAAGGACAAATTATTGGGTATGTAGGATCAACTGGAATGTCCACTGGCCCTCATCTACATTATGAAGTTATTGTGAATGGAAAAAAAGTAAATTCTCAAACATTAAAACTGCCATCAGGTAAAGTATTAAAAGATAAAGAACGAACAGAATTTGAAATTCATCGAATTAAAACTGACGTACTAATCGCTGAAATTCTCGCTAGAAAAAATTAAATTTTTAGTAAAATTATTTTTTATTATTGGTAACGCTGTCGTTACCTTCGACTTTATCTTGGTTAATATCTTTTTTTTGAGATAACTGTTTATCATCTTCGGCCGGTTTAGAAATAATATCAGGTTTGCGTTGGTTTTGATTTTTATTTCTATCCTCTATGATTCTCATGAAATGATCTGCGTGCTGAAGATAATTTTCAGATAAAGTTTTGTCCCCCGAAGACATAGCTTCTTTTGCTAAAGCATTATATTTTTCAAATAATTTTTCTGCACTTAGTGGTGGCCTAAATTTATTTCTTGATTGGCCATTTGAAAACGAATTTGATCTTAACCTTGCTTGAGCACCACCATTGTTATGAGAGAAGCCACCCCTATCGTTTTGCCGTCGTCTAAATCTTCTTGTTTTTCTTTGAAACATATATTTTATTGAAATATCTAATTAATATAGAATTCTACTTCATCTTATTCATTAATAATTTAATTTGTCAAAATAATTATTTTAAAAATTCAAAAAACGCTTAATCTTGTGCTTATTATACAACGCACATTACGATTATAATCGTATTCTTTATCAATTTCTCTAAATCCGGATCTTCTTAATATACTAGAAACTTCTTTATATTGATCAAATCCAATTTCTAAAGCGAGCAATCCGTGTTTTTTTAAGAGAT
Organism: uncultured Pelagibacteraceae bacterium; assembly: GCA_902588335.1. Classification (GTDB taxonomy): domain Bacteria; phylum Pseudomonadota; class Alphaproteobacteria; order Pelagibacterales; family Pelagibacteraceae; genus AG-414-E02. The sequence continues at coordinate 3,901 of CACIOV010000042.1, read as the reverse complement.
GGTTAGACTTATAAATAACTTTTTTTATCAGGTCAAGACCATTAGGTCCTCCATCTATAGCGGTTTTAGGTTCATAATTTATTATATCCTTGCTTAAATTTTTTATATTTTTTGATGGAATGTATGGTGGATTAGATACAATTAAATCATATTTTCCGATATTAAACTTGCTTAGGTCAAAAACTTTAAAATTTGAACGATTAATTAAATTAAGATTCTTTGAATTTATTTTAGCCATCTGGATTGCTTTTGCCGAAATATCAATACCTATTCCTCTTGAAGAATTTAATTCCTTTAATATTGATAATAATATGCATCCTGATCCTGTGCCAATATCTAAGATATTTATTGTTTTATTTTTAAAAAAACTAATTATTTTATAAATTAAAAGCTCTGTTTCTGGCCTTGGAATGAGAGTGTTGCGATTTACTAAAAAATCTTCACTCCAAAATTCTCTTTTTCCTGTTATATAAGCAACAGGTTCTCGTTTAATCCTTCGCTTAATTGCAATATCGTATTTTTCTATAGTTTTTTTTGAAATAATTGTTTTATTGTTTGTAATTAAGTATTCTTTTTTTACACCCATAATTTCAGAAAGAATTATTTGAGCATCTAATTCATGCGAATGAATATTATGATTTTTAAGAATTTGTGATGCTTTGTTAATTGTTTCTTCTAAAATCATTTTATTGTTTTAAATTGGCCAATTTTATTTCTTGGTCATGCATTCTTAGATTTTGACTTAATTCTTCAAAAGCATCACCACTTAAAAATTCTTCAAGTTTATGAAGAGTCATATTTATTCTGTGATCGGTAACCCTTCCTTGAGGAAAATTATATGTTCTAATTCTTTCTGATCTATCGCCTGTTCCAATTTGATTTTTTCTATCTCGAGATCTTTCTTTATCTTTTTTTTCTCTTTCAGCTTCATAAACTCTTGATCTCAAAATTTTCATACCTTTTGCGCGATTCTTATGTTGAGATTTTTCATCTTGATTGGTGACAACAATGCCAGTGGGAATGTGAGTAATTCTAACAGCCGAATCTGTTGTGTTTACTGATTGACCTCCACTTCCAGTGCTTCTATACACGTCTATCCTTAAATCTTTTTCTTGTATTTTTATATCGACTTCTTCGACCTCAGGAAGCACAGCTACTGTAGCAGCAGATGTATGTACTCGTCCCTGTGTTTCGGTCTTGGGTACTCTTTGTACACGATGTACACCACTTTCATATTTTAAAAAAGAATAAATATTATTTCCCTTAATTAATAAAATAACTTCCTTAAAACCTCCCGCGCTACTTTTTGATGTGCTTATTATTTCAAATGACCATTTGTTATTTAAACAAACTTTTTCGTACATTTTATAAAGATCTGCTACAAATAAACCCGCTTCGTCACCTCCTGTGCCAGCTCTTATCTCTAGTATTGCATTTTTTGCGTCCGCTTCATCTTTTGGCAAAAGGTGAATTTTTAAAATTTTTTCATAATTTTCATTTTTTTCTAGCAGTTCATTTAGTTCTTTTTTTGCTAATTGAACCATTTCTTTGTCACTTTCTTTATCCTCTATAATTTTCTCTAACTCCTTTTTTTCTTTCTCAAAACTTAAATAACCTTTGGCTTCATTAATAACCTCGCCAAGACTTGAATATTCTTTAGATTTTTTAACAAAATCTTTTTTATCAATACTACCTGAGGCAAGTTCTTTTTCTAAAGTATTGTATGTATCAACTATTGATTTAACTTTTGTTATAGGAATCATTTGTTTTAATTTAATTGCTTCTGAGTTCTTTTGACTTTTTTTCAACTAAGGTAACAACTTCTTCAATTATATTATCGCTAGCTACCTTATGATGAGGTAAACCAGAAATATACATCATGTGACTACCTTTACCTCCACCGGTTAATCCTATTTGGGTTTGGGAAGCTTCCCCTGGACCGTTAACAACGCAGCCAATTATCGATAACGTTATTGGCTCCTTAATATGAGAAAGTTTTTCCTCCAAAATCTTAACGGTATCAATGACTGGGAATCCCTGTCTTGCACACGAGGGGCAAGATATAATATTAACTCCTTTGTGTCTTAAATTTAAAGATTTTAATATTTCGTATCCAATTTTAACTTCTTCCACAGGATTTGCTGATAATGAAACTCTTATTGTATCTCCTATACCTTCCATTAACAACATTCCAATTCCTATTGAAGATTTAATACTTCCCGATGTCAAACCCCCTGCTTCGGTAATACCTAAGTGCAAAGGATAATTGCAAATTTTTGAAAGAGATCTGTAAGCTTTAGTTGATAAAAAAACATCTGACGATTTAACACTTATTTTAAAATTTAAAAAATCTTTATCTTCCAAAAGTTTAATATTATTAACCGCACTTTCAACTAATGCTTCTGGGCATGGTTCTTTGTACTTTTCAAGCAATGATTTTTCGATAGATCCCGCGTTTACTCCTATTCTTATAGAACAATTATTATCTTTTGCCGCTTTAAGAATTTCTTGAACTTTTTCTTTTGAACCAATGTTGCCGGGATTTATTCTTAAGCAATGAGCGCCAGAATTTGCAGCTTCAATTGCTCGCTTATAGTGAAAGTGTATATCTGCAACTATAGGAACGTTAACACTTTTCAAAATTTTTTTCAGTGATAATGAAGAATCTTGATCTGGACAAGACACTCTCACAATATCAGCTCCAGCTTCATCAAGTTCGTTAATTTGATTAATTGTGGCCTTTACATCTGTAGTTAACGTATTTGTCATAGATTGAACTGATATTGGTGCATCACCACCAACTTCAACCTTACCAACTTTAATCTTTTTAGTTTTTCTTCTTTTTATATCTCTAAATGGTCTAATGCTCATTAACTTATTAGTTAAGTCCGAATGTTTTATGTAATGTTTTTACTGCTTGTTGCGTCAGTTCTTCTCGAATTAAAACAGAAATTTTTATTTCTGAAGTAGATATTGCTAAAATATTTATTTTTTCGTTTGCTAAAGATCTAAACATTTTATGAGTTACACCTGATTCACTTATCATACCAGCTCCAATAATTGATACTTTTGCGAGCTTATCATCATGTGTTATTTTATTATAATTTAATTTTTCTTTACTTTTTTTAATTATACTTAATGTTTTATTTAAATCCTCCTGTTTAATAGTAAAAGTTATGTTAGCATTTTTTCCATCCAAAGAAGTATTTTGAATTACCATATCAATATTAATATTGTTTTTTCCTATTGGCTCAAAAACTTCTGCTGCTACACCTGGTTTATCTACAACTCCAACGATAGAAATTTTAGCATTGCCTTTTGAATAAGCTATACCAGTAACTACTTTTTTATGATCAATTTCGCTTTCAGAAATTATTCTTGTTCCAGCTTTTTCTGAAAAAGTAGATCTCACATTAATTGGAATGTTATCAATCATGGCTGCTTGAACAGCATTTGGTTGCATAACTTTTGCGCCTAGAGAAGACATTTCTAACATTTCTTCGTATGATATTTTTTCAATCTTTTTTGCTTTTTCATTTATAGAAGGATCTGTTGTAAGAACGCCCTCAACATCAGTATAAATTTCACAGGAATCTGTTTTAAAAAATTTAGCAATTGCTACCGCAGATAAATCTGATCCTCCTCTACCTAAGGTGGTTATTCTACTATCTTCTGAGATTCCTTGAAAACCCGCAATCACAGCCACTCCTCCATTTTTGATAAAATTTAAAATTTCATCAGTTTTAATTTTTGTTATTTGTGAAGATGTATGATTTTTATTTGTAATAATTGGAATTTGCCAACCTAACCATGATCTTGCTTTAAGTCCTAGATCTATAATTGCTCCTGACAAAAGTGAACAGGAAACTTGTTCGCCAGATGAAAGCAATACGTCTAGCTC
>CACIOV010000041.1 GCA_902588335.1 uncultured Pelagibacteraceae bacterium | reverse complement strand
TTAGGTATACTTGCGGTATTAGGTCCACGGATTGGAAAATTTTCATCTAGTGGAGAACCAAGAAATATTGGACCAAGAAACCCTTGGCTAGTTTGTATAGGATTATTTTTAATTTATACGGGCTTCTGGGGATTCTATGCTGCGTGTAATATTCCAATATTTGATTTAGGACCTGAATACGGAATGGAAGGCGTAACATTCTTTACAGCGACTAACATCTATGTAACACCAACAACACTAAGCGGTATTACAATGAACTTCTTGCTATCATTAGCTGGAGGATTGTTAGCGGGGTACTGGGTTTCTAAAGGCGATCCTTTCTGGACATACTCAGGAGGACTAGCTGGTATTATCACAGCTTCAGCAGGTAATGACTTGTATCATCCTATGCAATCACTAATTATTGCAGGAATTGGTACAGCAATTGCATATAAATTGCATTACTGGGTTGAGCGTAGATTTAAAATCGATGATGCAGTTGGCGCAGTTGCCGTTCATGGTTACGCAGGAGTTGTCGGACTTGTAATTTGCGGTTTTGTTTTATGGGGGTATCCTTCATCTGGTTACAGTGTAGGATCAATGTGGGTTGGTACAGATTACGCACCAATCAATCCTCTTGGAATGATTATCGGAGCAATTATAATGTTCGGAGTTCTTGGTTTCTTACCAGGCTGGATACTTGCTAAAATACTTCATGGTATGGGTAAATTACGTATACCTCGTGAAGTAGAATTAGCTGGTCTAGACTACAACATAATGGAGCAAGCTCAAAAAGATGAAAGAGCTGTTGCTTCATCAAATAGATAGGAGAAACAACTATGGCTACAGTAACAAATTGGATTGATCACTTATCTGCAAGCGAAGTTGCAGGACAAGTTTATCCGATGGTTGGTTCTGAATTGTGGTGGGTCCTAGCCGGAATTATTTTCTGGATTTGGTGGACAGTTGCCACAGCTAGTGGAGAAGCAGAAGAACATGAAAAGCTAGCAAGGAAAAGACATGGACCAAATGACTATAAAAAGAATATTACCGAGTGGTAATATTGTAAAATATTAAAAAATTAGGGCGCTGGCTTTTTGTCAGCGCCCTTTTTTTATGTTAAACTCAAATGTATTATTATGTCTGAAGAAGAACAAAAAAAACAGGAAAAACCATACAAGATGAATAGAATAGCTTGGCCAAATTCAAAGTATGGACTTTACTTAGCAATTATCATTATAATACTTTTTTTACTAATATCTTATAGACATTTAATTTTTTAAATAATTTTTTTATGGCAAAAGATTTATCAAAAATAGCGAAACAAAAAAAAATAAAATATTTTTTAATAAGTTTTGTTGATTTGTTTGGAGTTTTAAGGTCAAAATTAGTTCCAACTGAAGCTATTAAAGAAATGCAAAAAAATGGAGCGGGTTTTGCGGGTTTTGCTACTTGGTTAGATATGACACCAGCCCATACTGATATGTTTGCTATACCTGATCCCGATAGTTTAATTCAACTTCCTTGGAAAAAAGAAGTTGGTTGGTTGGCCTCAGACCTATGGATGAATAATAAACCTGTTGAAGCCTCACCTAGAGTTATGTTGAAAAAACAGATCGCACGATTAAAAAAAAATAATATGGTTTTAAAGTCAGGTGTTGAATGTGAATATTTTTTAGTTAATCCTGAGGGAACTGCAATTGCAGACAATAGAGATATACAATCTAAACCTTGTTATGATCAATCCGCTCTTATGCGACAATACGATTTAATAAAAGAAATTTGCGATTCAATGATCAAATTAGGATGGAATCCTTACCAAAATGACCATGAAGATGCTAACGGCCAATTTGAAATGAATTGGGATTATACCGATAGCCTTGGAACAGCTGACCGCCACGTATTTTTTAAATTTATGGTTAAAGCTATTGCTGAAAAACATAATTTAAGAGCTACTTTTATGCCTAAGCCTTTTGAAAATTTAACTGGAAATGGATGCCATGCACATATTTCATTATGGACCGGAAATAAAAATTTATTTTTGGACAAAGGAGATAAATTAGGACTTACAAGATTAGCTTATAATTTTTTAGGTGGAATTTTAAATTGCGCTGAAGGATTAAGCGCTTTTTTTAATCCCACAATTAATAGTTATCGTAGAATTGATGCTCCAGTCACAGCTTCTGGTGCAACTTGGTCACCAAGCAAAATATCCTACACAGGAAATAACAGAACTCACATGATACGAGTACCTGACCCAGGACGCTTTGAGTTACGTTTAATGGACGGTTCTGCTAACCCTTACTTGCTTCAAGCTGGAATTATAGCTGCTGGAATTGATGGTGTCGAAAAAAAACGTGATCCGGGTCAACCATTATTCGTAAATATGTATACTGATGGCGACAACTATCCAAATATAAAAAAACTTCCTTCGGACTTAGAAGAGGCTTTAGAACATTTAAGCAAAAATGAAGTGTTATTAAATGCCTTTGGAGAAAAAAATATTACAAGCTATTTAAAATTGAGAGAACAAGAATTAAAAGATTTTAATTCTAAAGAAACTTTTTCAAAAAAAAACCCTATAACGGATTGGGAAAAAGCAAATACCTTAGATTGTTAAAATAGCGCTTGATATATTGTAAAAATTCGATTTTTTTCCTTTTAGATTTGTTTTAACTTTAAACAGACCTCCAGATAAAGGATATTTTCTTATTTCTTTCCTTTTCATATCTTTACGTGCTGTTGAAATAAAAAGTTCATTATTCAACTTCCCTCCAAAAATACAATTAGTAATATTTTTTGCCGGAAGTAGAATTTGATGTATTTTATTACCTTTTGCATTATAAACAGATATACCTCCTCCATTATAACGACAAACCCATAAGTTATTATTATTATCTACGGTCATTCCATCGGGGGAACCTTCTTGTCTATTAAATTTCATAAATATAGTTTTTTTTAAAATTTTAAATTTGTTGTTTATTTTAATTTTATAAATTGTTCTTTTTTTGCTATCCGAATGATAAAAATTGTTTTTATTTATAAATGCAGGTCCGTTAGTTATAAAATATCCCTTATCTACTTTATGTAGGATGAGATTTTTATCTAAACAATATAGAGAACCTGTCCGCTTTTTTTCTAAATTATCCATTGTTCCAAACCATAGTCGACCAATAGGATCAGTCTTTCCATCATTTATTCTATTGTTGGGTTTGTTAGATTCTATAGGTATCGAATAGAGAGTTCTTAGATTTTTTAAATTTATTATTCTAAGCTCAGATTTTAGACCAAGTATAAAAATATTTTTCTTTATTTGAGAAATAAACCCAATCTCCTTATCTACTTTTAATATTTTTTTTTTATTTGTTTTAGAATTTAAAATTAGTATTTTCTTTTTTTTTATATCAACAAAAAATAATGAATTTAATTTCTTTGCCCATAATGTACCCTCTCCTAAGGTGGATTTGATTTTCCATACACATTCTGGTTTTGAGGTTTTAATTGACAAATTTAGTGCTTCTATTCTAATTAAATTGACATACCGCCATCGATAGGATGCGCTATTCCAGTTATAAAATCTGACTCATCGCTAGCTAAATAAACCGCGAGCGAAGCGACTTCCTCTGGAGTGCCAATTCTATTCATAGGTTGACGTGCAATAAAATCTTTTTTTGCTTTTACAGGATCTTTGAAAGCTTTCACTCTGTTTTCCCATGATGGAGTATGGACTGTTCCTGGGGCAATTGCATTACATCTAATATTATTTTTAATAAAATCGGCTGCAATAGATTTGGTCAAGCCAATAATTGCTGCTTTAGTTGTTCCATAAACAAGTCTATTTGGCAAACCTCTTAGACTTGAAACAATAGATGATACGTTGATTATATTTCCCTTATTTTGTTTAATCATAATAGGAATTATAGATTTAATCATAAAAAACATCGATTTTATATTTACATTAAATGAAAAATCCCAATCTTTTTCATCGCATTCAAGAATACTTCCATGATGAACAAAACCTACAGCATTAAATAAAACATCTACTTTTTTTAAAGATGCCGAAAATTCTTCAACTGCTTTTTTATTTGTTGAGTCTAAGTTTTTTACTTTTATATTTGGATAATCTTTATTTAAAATTTCTAAAGTTTTACTATTAATATCTGTAGCGTAAACATTTGCTCCTTCATTACTAAATGCTATGGCTGTTGCCTTACCTATACCCTGGCCGGCTGCTGTTACAACAATATTCTTATTATCTAATCTTTTGCTCATTTGCCTATCTCTAAAAAATCACTTTGTAATTATCTAACTTGTAAATCCAAGGTGAGTATATTTTACATTTAGATAATCTTTTATTCCTATTGAGCCACCTTCCCTACCATAACCACTTTGCTTTATACCTCCAAATGGAGTTTCTGCATTAGAAATAAATGGTGTATTAACTGCAACCATTCCTGTTTCTAAAGCTTCTGAAGTTTTAGTAGCCAAATCCATAGATTTGGTACATACATAGCCAGCTAGTCCAGCTACTTGATTATTAGCTTTTTTTATTACTTCATCAAAATCTTTAAATGTTAGCAAAGGAGTCAAAGGCCCAAATGGTTCTTCAGTCATAATTTTAAAATTATCCTTAACATTATCAAAAACTGTAGGTTCGTAAAAATATCCTTTATTAAAACCAGCCGGTCTTTTCCCTCCACACAAAATTTTAGCTCCTTCTTTTTTTGTTACTTCTACAAGTTTTTCTATTTCTTCTAGTCTTTTTTTTGTAGTAATTGGACCAAGTTGAACACCTTTGTCCATACCATTGCCAATTTTTAATTTTAAAGTTTTATCTACAAAAGATTCGGTAAATTCCTTTTTTTTGCTCTCATGTATATAAAAACGGCTAGGTGAAATACAAACTTGTCCATTGTTTCTATATTTGGCTGCCATGGCCATATCAACTGCTTTTTCTACATTTGCATCTTCGTGTACTATAAAGGGTGCATGACCACTTAATTCCATAGTCACTCTTTGTATTTTCTCTGATGCTTGTTTCAAAATAATTTTACCAACTCTAGTAGAGCCTGTTAAAGAAATTTTTTTTACTATATCAGAAGAAATTAATTGTGAAGCAATAGACGCAGGGTCTCCGGAAAGTAAATTTACAACACCAGGAGGTACCCCGCACTGATTGATAATATCGACTAATTCCATAACCGTACCTGGTGTAATAACATCTGGTTTACAAATTACAGAACATCCAGCTGCTAAAGCAGTTGAAATTTTTCTTGCGGCTAAAACTAGAGGAAAATTCCAAGGCGATAAAGCTGCCACCACACCTACTGGTTCGTAATTAATAATAACCCTTGTATTTTCAAATCTACTTTGAACTGTTTGTCCGTATATTCTTTTTGTTTCTTCTGCATTCCATTCAAAAATATCAGCAGATCCATTTACCTCTGCCAATCCCTCTGCAAAAGTTTTTCCTGTTTCTAAGGTCATCCATTTTGCTAATTCATTATTCTTTTTTCTCATCAAATCTGCAATTTTTCTTATAATAGCAGCCCTATCCCAAGGTGAAAATTTTCTCCAAGTTAGAAAACCTTTTTCTGCAGATTTTAGAGCTTTATTAACATCCGCTGGTGATGCTTTAGATGCTTTTCCAATTATTTCTTCAGTAGCAGGATTTATAACATCATATGTTTCTTTACTTGATGATGGCTGCCATTTTCCTTCTATAAATTGACCAAATTTGTTGTACATTTTTTTATAATTCTTATTTAATTCTTTAAAAGAATTTTAATAGTATTACACCAAAAAAAATAGTCAATACAGCAACTATTTTTATTATAGTGAATTTTTCTTTTAAAAAAAAAGTTCCAATTAGTAAAGCAA
>CACIOV010000040.1 GCA_902588335.1 uncultured Pelagibacteraceae bacterium | reverse complement strand
TCAAAGTTGTTGATCCAGATTTAAAAGAATTCACTAATATTGAGCTTATTTGTGGTAAATCAAAAGTTAAAATATTAAAACCAGACTGGATAAAATGAGTAAAAGAAAAAATTTAATTTATTTAATTATATTATTTCTAATTCTTTGTTTCAGCTTTATTGCTTATAAAAAGAACAAATCAAGCGTTAATTTTAAAGTAATTTTTATAAAAGAATATTCCCCCGGATTGAATATCTATTCAGATCGAGATTATTTTAATCGTGAAAATGATGAAAAACTAAATGGAATGTACTTAGTTCAAATTCCCAGACATTACAGTAATGATATTTATTTAAATGCATTTAATGAAATTGTTATTTATAGAGCATTATGTAAAAAAAATGATAATGAAGAATACAATAACTGGGAAAAAGAGGATTTTAAATTAGCAATAATTGGTATTTCATGTGCTCATACTGATGTGATTAAAAAAAAACATAAAAAAGGTATTATCAAAATTGCGCCAGGCGGTCCTATCTCATCGGATCCAATTTTTGTACATGTTCCAAAATCGGGAGAACAAGTCTTTCAATTAAAAGATAATTAATAATAAATAATCCTTTTGGTGCGGCTAGAGAGACTCGAACTCTCAATGGGAAACCCCACTTGGCCCTCAACCAAGCCTGTCTACCAATTCCAGCATAGCCGCTCATGCGTCAGAATAAATGAATGACAATTTATCTGCAAGTTGATAGATTTTATTTATGGAAACAAGTACCGAAACAGATGTAAAGATAAAAAGAGAAACCGATCAAATATATAAAAAAGTTTCTAAAGTTATTCCTAAAATTGAGTGGTCGTTTCATGCTCCGCTAATTCATAAAATTAATATGTTGAAAAAAGAAAAAAACGCAGTTGTGCTAGCACATAACTATCAAACTCCAGAAATTTTTCATGGCGTTGCAGATATTGCGGCCGATTCTTTAGCATTAGCAGTTGAAGCTGAAAAAACACACGCTGATATTATTGTGTTATGTGGAGTTCATTTTATGGCAGAAACTGCAAAGTTAATGAACCCAAATAAAAAAGTTTTGTTACCGGATATGGGTGCTGGATGTTCTTTAGCTTCATCAATTACGGGAAAAGATGTGAGAATGCTCAAAGAAAAATATCCAGGTGTACCAGTGGTAACCTATGTAAACACCTCTGCAGAAGTTAAAGCTGAATCAGATATTTGTTGTACTTCTGCTAATGCAGTTAGAGTGGTTGAGTCTCTAGGAACAGATAGAGTTATATTTTTACCAGATCAGTATATGGCAAAGTATGTGCAATCAAAAACGAAGGTTCAAATTATATCTTGGGTTGGAACTTGCATTGTCCATGAAAGATTTAGCGCACAAGAGGTTGAAGATATTAAAAAACAAAATCCTGAAATTGTAGTTCTTACCCACCCAGAATGCCCACCAGAAGTTATTGCTGCTTCGGATTTCACTGGTTCCACTTCGGGTATGAGTAGATATGTTAAAGAGAAACAACCAAAAAAAGTTATGTTGGTTACTGAATGCTCCATGAGTGACAACGTTCAAGTTGATAATCCAAATGTTCAATTTATTAAACCATGTAATTTATGTCCTTACATGAAAACAATTAGCTTACCTAAAATATTAGAATGTCTTGAAAAAGAAACTAATGAAATACTTATACCTGACATGATAATCAAAAAAGCTCGAAGATCTGTCGAGCGTATGGTTGCAATAGGTCGTAGTCATTAAAACGTGATAAGTAAAAATCTTGTAAAACAAGCCATGTCAGAAGATTTGAGACCTTCTGGAGACATCACAACTAAACTCATAAAAAATAATAAAAAAATCAAAGCAAAAATTATTTCTAACCAAAGCTGTATAGTTGGCGGTTTAAGTTTTGCAAAAGAAGCTTTTAAATATTCAGATAAAAAAGTTCTCTTTACATCTAAATTGAAAGACGGAAAAAGAATAAATAAAGGAAAAGTTGTAGCTACTGTATATGGAAAAGCTAAAGGAATTTTAAAAAGTGAAAGAGTGGCTCTTAATTTTTTAAGTCTTGTCTCTGGAGTTGCAACAACGACAAGAAAATTTGTAGATAAAATAAAAGGTAAAAACTGTAAGATCTGTTGTACAAGAAAAACAGCGCCAAATTTAAGATCAATACAAAAATATGGAGTAAAGTTAGGTGGAGGACTTAATCACAGATTTAACCTAAGTGATGAAATTTTAATAAAAGATAATCATATCGTTATAGATGGAAACATTCAAAAATTAGTCAAAAGAGCTATAAAAAATAAAAAAGGAAAAAAAATTACAGTAGAGGTGGATAATTTAAGCCAACTCAAAAAAATTTTAGGTTTAAAATTTAACAGAGTATTATTTGATAATATGAGTATAAAAAATCTTAAAAAAGGAGTTAAGATGTCGAGTAAACTTTATGAAACAGAGGCTTCGGGAGGAGTTTCTATAAAAAATGTTAAAAAAATCGCTGCTACAGGAGTTAAAAGAATATCTGTAGGCCAAATTACTCATAGTGCGCCAAGTATTAATTTTAATTTGAAAATTTAGATTTAAACAATTTTCTGTGTTTCGTTAATCTTCCCCTTACTCTTTTTCTCCATAAAAGATAACTTTTTCTTTTAAGATTTGTTCTCATAACTTTAATAACTTCCTTTTCGCTTAAACCCGTCTTTTTTTTTATTTCTTCAAAAGATATTCTATCAGCCCAGGCCATTCCTATTACATCATTATTGAGCATGAGATTATTTCTTTTTCTTTAGATAAGCTTGTGCTGCTGCTAGGCGAGCTACCGGAACCCTATAAGGAGAGCAAGATACATAATTTAATTTAACTTTTTCACAAAACTCAATACTTGCAGGATTGCCACCATGCTCTCCACAAATACCAAGTTTAAGTGATTTTTTATGCATTCGCCCACGTTTTGTTGCAATTTCAATCAGTTCTCCTACACCCCTTTCATCGATACTGACAAAAGGATCTTCATAAAAAATATTATTTTCTACATAATCATTTAAAAATTTTCCAGAATCATCTCTACTTATTCCAAAAGTAGTTTGTGTTAAATCATTAGTTCCAAAACTAAAAAAATCAGCATACTTTGCTATATCTTTTGCTCTCAAGGCTGCTCTTGGAAGTTCTATCATCGTTCCAACGTAATACTTTATTTTTATCGAATGTTTCTTTTGAATTTCTTCAGCAGTTGTTTTGACTAAATTTCCAAGTATTTTAATTTCAGAAGCTGTAGAAACAAGCGGAATCATTATTTCTGGTATAACTGGTTTTATTTTTTTCTTTTTACATTCAGTTAACGCTTCAAAGATTGCTTCACATTGCATTTGGTAAATTTCAGGAAATGAAATACCCAATCTGCATCCTCTATGCCCCAACATGGGATTCTGTTCGTGCAACTCAATAATTCTGGATTTTATATCTTCACGACTAATATTTAATTCTTTGGCTATTTCATCAATATCTTTATCTGTTTTGGGTAAAAACTCATGTAAAGGGGGATCTAAAAGCCTAACCGTTACAGGTAAGCCATTCATGATTTTAAAAATTTCAACAAAATCATTTCTCTGATAAGGAAGCAGTTTTGCTAAAGCTTCTTTTCTATCTTCTAGCGTTTTAGAAAGAATCATTTGTCTTACAGAAACTATTCTTTTTTCATCAAAAAACATATGTTCTGTTCTACATAACCCAATGCCTTCTGCTCCAAAATCTCTAGCAACTTTTGTGTCTGATGGTGTTTCTGAATTTGTTCGCACTTTAAGTTTTCTGTACTGATCCGCCCAAGCCATTATTTTAGAAAAGTCTCCTGATATATCTGGTTTTACCGTAGGAACTTCACCAAGCATAACTTTTCCGCTGCCACCATCTATGGTAATAACGTCACCTTCTTTAATTTGGTATCCACCTGATATAAATATTTTCTTTTCATAATCAACTTTTATCTCACTTGATCCTGATACACAGGGTTTTCCCATTCCTCGAGCTACAACTGCTGCATGACTAGTCATTCCACCTCTTGCTGTAAGGATTCCTTTTGCTGCATGCATACCATTAATATCTTCAGGAGATGTTTCAACTCTTACCAAAATTGTATCTTGCATTTGCTCTTTCAATCTTTCTGCTTCATTTGCAGAAAAGGTAACTTTTCCGCTAGCCGCACCAGGAGAAGCAGGAAGGCCTGATGCTATCACTCTTTTTTCAGCTTTTTCATTTAATGTGGGATGTAATAAAGTGTCTAATGTATTTGGATCAATTCTCAAAATTGCTTCTTTATTTGAAATCAATTTTTCGTGAACCATATCAACTGCAATTTTAATTGAAGCTTTGGCAGCTCGCTTTCCAGATCTTGTTTGCAACATCCACAATTTATTATTTTCAACTGTAAATTCAATATCTTGCATATCTTTATATTTTTTTTCTAATAATTTAAAAATTTTTTTTAGTTGCTGAAAAATTTTTGGCATAGTTTTATTCATCGAAAGCAAATTCTGTGGGGTTCTTATTCCAGCAACAACATCTTCACCTTGTGCATTAATCAAATATTCTCCAAAAACTTCTTTTTTACCCGTAGATGGATTTCTTGTAAAAGCAACACCTGTAGCGCAATCATTACCCATATTTCCAAATACCATAGCTTGAACATTAACCGCTGTACCCCAATGATCTGGTATATAATTTATCTTTCTATAAGTTTTTGCTCTTTTGCTGTTCCAAGATAAAAAAACTGCACTAATTGCTCCCCATAATTGTTCGTTCACGTCCTGAGGAAAGTTTTTTTTAGTTTTCTCTTTGACTATTTCTTTAAAATTTTTTATTAACCCATCCCAGTCATCCTCCTCAAGCTCAGTATCTTGTATTACACCTTTGGTTAATTTATAATTATCAATCATCTCTTCAAAAATATGAGGTTTTATTCCGAGAACAACATTGCTATACATTTGAATAAGCCTTCTATAGCTATCTTTAGCAAATCTTCCATTGGAAGTTTTGTTCTTTAAAGAAATAACTGTCTTATCATTTAATCCCAAATTTAAAATTGTATCCATCATACCTGGCATTGAAACTCTTGCACCCGATCTTACAGATATTAATAGCGGGTTTAACAAGTCTCCAAATTTTTTTTTTGAAATTTTTTCAATTATTTTAATTTCTTTTTTTACTTGCTGGACAAGTTTTTTTGGAATTCTTTTTTTATTCCTATAAAAATCATCACATACAGCAGTTGATATTGTAAAACCAGGCGGGACTGGTAATCCTAATTTAGCCATTTGAGCTAAATTTGCTCCTTTTCCTCCAAGAATGATCTTTGAATTAAAACTACTTTGAGGTTTCTGATTATTAAATCTATAAATTAATTTGCTCAACTAAGCTCCTTCTACTTTCGAAAAATCTATAAAATTATTGTAAGTCCTACAAAACATTTGTAATAGTTCTAAGCGATTTTTTTTTATATCTGAATTTTCATCATTTACAATCACATTATCAAAAAAATTATCCGTAACAGGCTTTGCTGCGGCTAGTACTTTTAACGTTTCGTCATAACTTTCTTGCTTTTTGGTATTTGAAAAATACAGCTGAATTTCATTTATTTTATCATATAAATTTTTCTCTTCGTCTTTTTTAAATAAAAACAATTCTGGCTGTCCCAAAATGCTATCTTTTTTACTTTTTAACTCTTGATAAATAATATTTGAAGCTCGTTTGTATGTTCCAATAATATTTTTACATATATCTTTAGAGATGTTTTTATTAATCAACAAACATTTCTTATAAAGTAATAAAAAATCACTACCGGTATGCGATGAATAAACAGCTTCAATAATATCGTTTCTTA
>CACIOV010000039.1 GCA_902588335.1 uncultured Pelagibacteraceae bacterium | reverse complement strand
AATCCAAATTTAATAATGGAAATAGGCAGTAATGATGGATCCTTTATTAGAAATTTTAATAAAAAAAAATCTCTTTGTGTTGAACCATGTGTGGATGTGGCAAAAATAACTAAAAAAATGGGTTACAAAACTTTTTCTAATTTTTGGGATATTAAATTAGCCAAGAAAATAAAATCAAAAGTAAAAAATATTGATTTAATATATTCAGCCAATACTCTTAGTCATATTAAAGATTTAAATTCAGTTTTTAATTCAATTGCTCATGTTTTGTCCGATGATGGAGTTTTAATTATAGAAGACCCTTCTCTTTTAGAATGTTTTAAAAAACTTTCTTATGATCAATTTTACAATGAGCACATTTATATTTTTTCTTTATTATCACTAAAGCACCTATTAAAAAAATATAAACTAGAAGTTTTTAATATTGAAAAATTAAGCACACATGGGGGTTCGTTAAGGTATTATATAAAAAAAAATAATAATAATAAGTTCAATATTAGCAAGAAAGTAAAATCACAATTAAAAAAAGAATTAAGTTTTGGTCTTAATAAATACTCCACATATAAAAAGTTTAGAAATAATGTTGAAAAGTCTAGAAAAAAATTAATAGAAATTTTATCAAGATTAAAAAATAATAATAAAAAAATTATTGGTTACGGAGCTACAGCAAAGGTAAATACAGTTTTAAATTTTTGTAGAATAAAAAGTGAAACTTTAGACTATTTTATTGATACTACTCCAGGCAAAATTGGCAAGTTTATGCCAGGCTCTCACCTATATATTCAAAAATACAATAAACCTTTGACTAACCAAGCCGATTATGTCTTCTTGGGAGCTTGGAATTTTAAACAGGAAATATTTAAAAAAGAAAAAAAATATATTAAAAGAGGAGGGAAGTTTATTACACATGTCCCTTTTCCAAAAATAATTTAAAAAATGTCTGTTATTTGCGATAATTGCCTAGATAAAGCTAAATACCATTCTTCAAATACAGATTCATTCACTGGTAGAAAATTTGATATATACTTTTGTAATCGTTGTTTTATTGGGAAGACTAATTTAGACAAAGCTTTCGATTTTACACCTCACTATCCCAAAAATTATTATGGCAAGGATGGAAAAAAATTCAATTTTTTAATTGAGCCTATTGTATTGTTTTTCCGTTTTCTTCGATCATTATTTTGTTACAGATTGTTTAATAAAAAGGATATTAAATTACTCGATATAGGTTGTGGACGAGGGCAATTTATATACTTAATGAAAAAAAAGGGCTGGTTTGTTTATGGAACAGAAACTTCTTCAATATCAGCCACAGCGGCAAAAAAAAAGGTTGGCGATGATTCTATTTTTATCAATAAAGATTTAAGTGAACTTGAAAATATTGAAACTAATTTTGATATAATTTCACTTTGGCATGTTTTAGAACATCTTAACGAACCCAAAAAGTTAGCAAATTTAATAAATAAAAAATTGGTTAATAATGGATATGTTGTAGTTGAAGTTCCTAATTTTAATAGCATTCAGCATTTGATAAACAAAAATGATTGGATACACTTAGATTGCCCTAGACATGTCACTCATTTTACAAAGGAAGGTTTAATTAATTTTTTTGATAATAAAAAATTTAAAATAATAAAAAGTTCTACATTATCCTTAGAGTTTGGTTTTTATGGTATGCTGCAAAGTTTACTAAACCTTTTTGTTCCAGTTCCAAATTATTTATTTTTTTTACTTCGCAAAAAAGATGCCAAAATTAACGACATTCCTTTTATGAAAAATTATTTATCTTTATTTTTAACTCTTATTTTATTTTTACCGCTATCAATCATTTCAGTAATTTTCGAATTTATAGCGGTCATACTAAAAAAGGGAGGCATTTTAAGGATCGTGATACAAAAAATTTAATTATTCAAATTTTAGCTAGAAATGATAATAAGACATTAGGAAATAAATGATTTTAAAGAAAGAAAAAATAATAAAGGAATGGACAGATTATAATGGTCATTTAAATGTGGCTTTTTATGTTCATATTTTTGATATAGCCGCTGATGTTATGTTAGATAATTTTAAAATGGGAGGAGATTCCGCCAAAAAAGATAAAAGGACAACTTTTGTCGCAGAGATGCATACTAATTATTATCAAGAAGTACGATTGGGTGAGGAAGTTGAAACACATATTACTTTTGTTGATCATGATAAAAAAAGAATTCATTATAAATTATCTATGTTTCACAGGGAAAAAAAATATCTTGCTGCAACAAATGAAGTTTTATCTTTGTATGTGGATCTTAACAAAAGAAAGGTTGTCGAGTTTGATGCAGATAGAATAAAAATTATGAGTGATTTTGTAAAAAACAATTCATCAAAATTTAATTCTGACAAATTAATTTTTTCTGGAAAATTAAAAAAATAATTATCTTAACGGTTTTTCTGTTACAATAGACTGGTCTTGGACTTTTTCACGTATAAAAATATAAATACCCCCAAATACAATTAAAAACATTCCAATTATTGTTTTTAAATCTGGTATTTCATTAAAGAAATACCATCCACTAAGGGATGACCATAAAAGTATCGAATATTCAAAAGGTGACACAACCGCAGGTGATGCTATTCGATAAGCTGTAAATATAAAAAGAAAAGCAGCGGATGCTGTAAAACCCGTAGCAACCATTAAAAGCATAGAAATCTCTAGGTTGCTGAACCATTCACGAAAAATAAATTGAGAAGCTGGATGATCTATTGTGTTGTATTGGCCTTCACCAGCAATAAAATAAAAAATTGTACTAATAATTATTGCGCCAAAATAAAACGTAAAAGTTTGAGTATATACACTATCTTTTTCTGAGGTTATTTTTATGATTATCATAGATAACGAATAACAAAACGCACATAAAATAGGTGTTAAACTCATATAATTAAAATTACTAAAATCAGGATCTAATATTATGTAAACTCCAATAAAACCAATTAAAACTGCCAGCCATCTCCTAGGTCCTATTTCCTCTTTTAAAATAAATTTTGCAAATATTGTAAGCAAAAAAGGGGTGACGAAAAATAGAGCAGTAGCGGTACCTAAAGGCAGCACGGTTAGCGAAACATAAAAAAAACTAAAACCAAAAAAGAATAGTATTACTCTGCAAAAGGTTAAAAGAGGGTATCGTGTCCTAAATATAATTGGCTTTGTTGTAATTTTTAAAAATAATAAAATAATAGCAAAACTTACTAAAGTTCTTATTAAATAAATTTCATACAAAGAAGCAAAATTATAAATATACTTCATAATTGTATCTTGTACTGAAAAAGCCATCATACCCAACAAAATGAAAAGTATGCCTTTAGGATTATTATTTTTCATGAACCTCAACATCTATCTCATTTTTTTTACTTCTTAAACATTTTTTAATCATGTAAGATAAAATTCATGATTTCAAAAGAAGACCAGATAATGATGGAGACCTTATACTGGTGGGGTATACCAACTCTTTTTAGATGTAAAAATGACCCTGATCCTAAGAACTGCGATATAGCTTTGGTAGGAGTGCCTCACAGCACCGGAAACGGAACAACAGAAAGAGACCAGCATTTAGGACCACGGGCTGTAAGAAATATTTCAGCCATGTTAAGAAGATCCCATCTTCAATATGGTATTGATCCATGGAAGCAGAATAAGATTCATGATTTAGGTGATGTGCCTTTTCCAGAAGCAAATGATAATGAAAAATGCATTGAAAGAATTTCAAGTTTTTATGACCATATTGAAAAAGTTGAAAAACCAGTTGTATCTATTGGAGGCGATCATTCAATAACAGGAGGAATATTACAAAGTTTAGCAAAAAAAAATTCGAAATTAACCAAAGGTAAAAAAGTTAGCATAGTTCATTTTGATGCACATACAGACTGTTATGAAAAACTAGATCATTTTTTGGGTGCAAAAAAATCGGCAGCACATTGGGCTTCATATCTTGTAAAACAAGGAAATGTTGATCCAAATACAAGTACACAAATTGGAATAAGAGGAAATCCAAGAACTTTAGATTGGTTGCAAGCAAGTTATGATATTGGATATCAAGTTATAACTATGGATGAATATAATGAGTTAGGACATGAAAAATGTTCTAAAATGATTTTAGATAGACTAGGAGACAATCCAATTTACGTTACTTTTGATTTAGATTGTTTGGATCCAACCGTAGCTCCTGGAGTAGCGAATATAGAATCAGCTTTTAGGGGATTTAATATGGATGAAGCTAGAAAATTGATTCAAAGCTTAAAAGGTAGAAATGTAATTGGTGGAGATGTAGCTTGCTTAATGCCAACAAAGGATAGCCCGAATAATATAACCTCAATGGTTGCGGCTGCTGTAATGTTTGAGATAATTTGTCTAATTAGTCTTAATTTAAAATAAGATCAGCAGCTTTTTCTGCAATCATAAGAGTTGGAGCATTTAAATTTGCACTAGGAATTTCAGGCATTACCGAAGCATCTACCACTCTTAAATTTTGGATTCCTCTAACTTTTAAATTTTCATCAACCACAGCCATTTTGTCTACTCCCATTTTACATGTTCCGCATGGATGATAAGCAGTTTCTGCATTGGATTTAATATATTCATTTAATTCATCGTCACTTTGTTTGTCAGATCCAGGACCAACTTCTTTTCCTGCATGTTTTGCAAAAGAAGGTTGCGATAGGATTTTTCTTGCAACATGAATGGACTCTCTTGTTTGCCTTAAGTCATCTTCATCTTCCAAGTAGTTAAATAATATTTTTGGATAATCATATGGGTCAGACGAATTAAGAGTAACTGATCCTCTGCTTTTTGGATGGTTAGGGCTTGCATGCAACTGATAACCGTGTGATTTTGGATTAACTAAACCATGATCAATAACAAATGAAGGAAAAAAATGAAATTGTATATTTGGCATTTTTCTTTCAGGAGAAGATTTTGTAAATCCTCCAGCTTCTAAATATGATTGAGAACAAGGGCCTGACTTAGATATAAACCATTGAATTCCAGCTAAAACTTTTGGAATCAACTTAGTATAAGTATAAAGAGTATCTGAAGTTTTGCATTCTTGCATAATGTAAGTTTCTAAGTGATCTTGAAGATTTTTTCCAACACCTTTTAAATCATTAACAACTTTGATTCCTTTCTCTTTTAAATGATTTATATTTCCAATTCCTGAAAGCATTAATAATTGTGGCGAATTAATTGAACCAGCACTTAATATTAATTCTTTTTCAGCATAAATTTTTTCAATTTTATTTTTAATTTTTACTTCAATGCCAATGGCTTTTTTTCCATCAAAGATAATTTTTTCAACAAACGAATTAGAAAAAATATTTAGATTTTTTCTATTTTTTGCAGGATTTAAGTAATATTTTGCCACACTTGCTCTTTCTCCTTTGTGAATTGTTGTATCAAACATTCCAAATCCTTCTTGTAATTCTCCATTCATATCTGAATTAATTTTATATCCTGCTTCTGAGGAGGCTCCTAAAAAGGCTTTAAATAAAGGGTTGTCATTTTTGGATTGATTAACGGGAAGTAGACCAAAAGAACCTCTATATTGATTTTTTCCTTCAGACCATGTTTCAATTTTTTTAAAATAAGGTAAAATTTTTTCATAAGACCAAGATTTTAACCCAAAAGATTCCCATCTTTTATAATCGTCTTGATTTCCTCTTACAAAAACCATTCCATTATGTGCAGAACATCCTCCGATCATTTTTCCTCTAGGACAAAACAATCTTCTATTATTTAGATAAGGTTCTGGTTCTGAATAATATTTCCAATTATATTTTGGATCATGCATTGCATACAACAATGCAAGAGGCATTTTTACTTTCCAAATATCGCTTGATTGTCCAGCTTCAAAAATTCCCACACGATACTTTTCATTTTCAGTTAGTCTGTTTGCAAGAACGCATCCAGCTGAACCTGCGCCAATAATGATGTAATCAAATTTCATTAGTAAAAAAGAATTAGTTTGGACGATCG
>CACIOV010000038.1 GCA_902588335.1 uncultured Pelagibacteraceae bacterium | reverse complement strand
CTTAAATCTTGTTCGTGAATTTTCATCCAATTAATATTTCCTTTTAAAGTGTTAATTTCACCATTATGAGCTAATGTTCTAAATGGTTGAGCTAAATCCCAACTTGGAAAAGTATTAGTTGAATATCTTTGATGAAAAATTGCAAATCTGGAAATAAATCGCTTATCCATTAAATCGGGATAAAAATCGGATAATGCTTCAGCCAAAAACATTCCCTTATAAATAATGGAACGACAACTAATTGAACAAATATAAAAATTTTGCAGTCTTAATTTATTAGCTTGTTTTTCTATTTTTTTTCTAACAACAAATAAATCCTTTTCAAGTTCATCTTCATTTAAATTCTTATTATTTGACTTAAATATTACCTGGGTAATTTCGGGTCTATTATTTTCAGCCTTAACTCCAAGTACACTAGTATTAATTGGAACTTGTCTCCATCTATAAATATAATAATTTTTGTTTAAAAGTTCTGTTTCAATTAATGTTTTGCATTTTTCTTGCGTGCTATAATCATTACGAGGTAAAAAAATCATTCCAACGCAAATGATTCCTTCATTATGTTTACGACCGTAGTTCTCAATTCTCTCTTTAAAAAAATCTGTTGGAATCTCAATATGAATTCCTGCTCCATCACCGGTTTTGCCGTCAGCATCCACGGCACCACGATGCCAAACAGCTTTTAAAGCTTGAATTCCAAATTCAACTATTTTTCTTGACTTTTTTCCCTCTGTTGAGACCACAAGACCAACTCCACAGGCATCATGCTCGAGGCTTGGGTAGTATGCGTGTGATTTAGCTAGTTTTTTTAAATTTTTTTTATAAAGATTCATAATTAAGCTACTTTCGTATCTTTTTGATTTTTTTGATCTAAATATTTTTTAATTTGTATAGTCGCTTCTCTACCATCTCTAATTGCCCATACTACTAGAGATGCTCCCCTAACTATATCTCCTGCAGCAAAAACACCTGGAAGATTGGTTTCCATAGTTTTTAAATTAATTTTTATGGTACCTAATGGAGAAACAGAAAGAACTGGAGAGTTAAATAATTTTGGTAAATCTTCAGGATCAAAGCCCAATGCTTTAATTAACATATCTGCTTTAATTTCAAATTCAGAATTTGGGATGGGTTCAGGTTTTTTTCTCCCTGATGAATCCGTTTTACCAAGTTGCATTCTCTCAACTAACACTGAATCAATTTGTGATTTTCCAATAAATTTTTTGGGATTTGATAACCATATAAACTCGACTCCTTCTTCTTCTGCATTGTGAACTTCTCGCGCTGACCCAGGCATATTTTCTCTATCTCTTCTATATAAACACTTTACCGATTTTGCATTTTGCCTAACCGCAGTTCTAACACAATCCATTCCGGTATCTCCTCCACCAATTATTATAACGTGTTTATTTGATGCATTAAGCGTTCCATCATCAAAATTTTTTACCGTATCTCCCAAACCTTTCCGGTTAGATGCTGTTAAAAATTCCATAGCTGAAAATATGTTTTTTAAATTAGAATTTGGTAAATTAACTTCTCGCGGCTTGTAAACACCAGTTGCTATAAGTATAGCATCATGTTTTTTTCGCAGTTCTTCAAATGATATATTTTTTCCAATCTCACAGTCTTGTTTAAATTTTATTCCGCTTTCTTTTAAAAGATTCGTTCTTCTTTCAACAGTATGTTTTTCTAATTTAAAATTTGGTATTCCGTAGATCAAAAGACCACCTGGTCGATCATATCGATCGTAAATCGTTATTTTGTATCCTAATTTTCTTAATTCTTCCGCACAAGCCAGTCCCGCTGGCCCCGCACCAATAATGCCAACTGATTGATCTATTTCTTTCAAAACTTTTACTGGTTTGATCCACCCTTTTTCCCATGCAGTATCTGTAATGTATTTTTCAACAGATCCGATTGTAACGGTTCCATGGCCTGCTCTTTCGATTACACAATTACCTTCGCACAAACGATCTTGTGGACAAATACTTCCACATATCTCTGGCATATTATTTGTGCTGTGAGCTAATTCATTAGCCTCTTGAATTCTGCCTTCGGCAGTTAATTTTAACCAATCGGGAATATTATTATGTAAAGGGCAATGAATTTGACAAAAAGGAACTCCACATTGTGAGCATCTGCTTGATTGTTCTTTGGCCTTATCGTTAACGAATCTATTATATATTTCATTAAAATCTTCAGTTCTTAGGTTGTTAGTCCTCTTAACAGGCATTTGCTTCTCAATATTTACAAATTTGAGCATTTTTTCAGGCATAATTTTCTCTATATTTGTATTATTTATACCAATATAAATGGGTCTAAAAGTGTTTTTAGGACATCATTACTGACCTATAATTTAAAAAATCCAATAAAATAGTGATTTATATTGCATAACTGCTATGCAATACTGCTATTTGATGCTTTCTTCTGTTGAAATTTTAATACTTGCAGCCATTCAGGGAATCTCTGAATTCTTGCCGGTTAGTTCAGCAGCACATTTGGTTTTGGTTGCAAAGTATTATGCGTTCACAAATCAAAATTTACTAATTGATATTTGTTTACACTTGGGTTCCTTAATAGCAATTATAATTTACTTTAGAAACGATTTATTTAATTTTATTAAAAATAAAAATTTTATAATTAAAATACTTATAGGAACTACGCCTATAATTCCCGTGGGTTTTATAATTTATCAAACTGGACTAATTGGTCAGCTAAGAAATTTAGAAGTAATCGGTTGGATGAGCTTAATATTTGGAATCCTTTTATATATAAGCGACAAGTCAAAAGTTACAAGGAAAATTGAAACAGAATTTACTAATAAATCTGCCATTATCATCGGATTTTTTCAAGTATTGGCATTAATACCTGGAGTAAGCAGATCTGGTGTTACTATTACCTCGGGAAGAATGTTGGGGTTTAATAGATTTGATTCTGCTAAGATTTCGTTCTTTTTGTCTATTCCAACTTTAGCTGCCGCCAGCATCATAGGAATTTATAATGTATACAGAGAAGGGAGCGCAGAATTAAATTTTTTAGCTATTGTTGCTGTGATATTTTCTTTTATTTTTTCATATATAACGATTGCACTCTTTTTTAATTTTATTAAAAAATTTAGCCTAAATATATTTATAATTTATAGAATAGCCCTTTCTTTATTTATTTTGGGAATAGTTTATTTATAATTTTTTTCATAGATCGGTGCTAATTGAGACAATAAAACTCCACCTAGAATAAGTAGACATCCAACAATATTATTTATACCCAGCACTTGACTTAAAATTATCCATGCGGAAATTGCAGCAACAACTCCTTCTAACGACATAACTATTGCTGCAGGGGCTGCAGAAATATTTTTTTGTCCAAAAAGTTGTAAAGCAAATGCGGCTCCACCTGATAAAATGCCTGCATATAAAATTTCAATTGTTTCTAATTTAATTTTTGAAAAATCAATTTCTTCAAAAATTAAAACGAGTATAAAAGATAATGTTGCTACTATTAGATTTTGCATCAAAGCAATAAAGAAGGGTAAATCAAATTTTAAAATAATTTTTCCTATATAAATAATATGAAGTGCCCAAAATACAGCTCCGATTAAAACCAATGTATCGCCAAACCTAACTTCAATATTGTTTATATCGCTTAAAAGATAGCCTCCTATTACACATGCAAATACAGATGGCCATATTGACCAGTGTAGTTTTTCGGAAAATAAAAAATAAACAATAATAGGAACCATTGGCACATAAAAAATTGTAAAAAAAGCTGAATTAGCTACATCTGTATAAAGCAAAGAGACTTGTTGAAAAATACACCCCAAAAACAAAAATGTGCCTACTGGAATTATAAGTTTTAAGAATTCAGATGTTTTATTTTTAATTTGTTGTTTTATTTTTTTCTTTTCAAATAAAAAAACAAAAGGAGCTACAGCTAAAAAGCCAACATAGAATCTTGCGCTGTTAAAAGTAAAAGGGCCTATATTATCCATGCCCGTAGCTTGTGCTATAAATGCAGTTCCCCAAATTAGTGTGCAAACCACTAAACAAATAAACGATATAGCTTTTTTCATAAATAAAACTATACCGCTAATTTATAGGCAAAATCTTTTCCTAAACTTTCCCGTAAATGAGCACAAAAACGAGCTCCTTCTGCACCATCTATAACTCTATGATCATAGGACAAGGATAAAGGAAGCATTATTTTATTTTCGTATTTATCGCCAACAAAAACTTGCTTAGTTTCAGCTCTACCTACACCTAGAATAGAAACTTCAGGCTGGTTAATTATAGGTGTAAAGAAACTGCCTCCAATACCTCCTAGGCTTGAGATTGTCATTGATCCACCAAAAAACTCTTTTTTATCAATTTTAAGATCTTTGCAGAGTTCAGCGATTTTTTTTATTTCTTTTCCTAGTTCTGTTATATCCTTTTTATCTGCATCTCTAATTTTTGGAACCATTAAACCATGAGGGGTATCCATTGCTATACCTATGTGAAAATATTTTTTATATATAAGTTTTTCTTTTTTTAAATCCAACGAAGAATTGAAATTTGGATAAGCTTTTAAAGCTTTTACTACAGCTCTTATAATAAAAGGCAAAGGAGTAATTGAAAGTTTTTCGCCAGTATAAAGATCTCTCAAAGATTTTCTAAACTTTTCCATTTCAGTAATATCAGCTTCATCATGTTGTGTAACATGTGGAATTTCACTCCATGATTTCTCTAAATGGGGGCCTGCAATTTTTTTAAGTCGTGGAATAGGTTTAATCTCAATTTTACCAAATTCAGAGTGTTCATATTGATCTGATTTTATTGTTTGTTTTTTTTCAACTTTTCCAGAAATTGATTCTTTAATAAAATATTTTACATCTTCTTCTGAAACCCTTCCTTCCCTTTGAGAGCCTTGTATTTGATATATATCAGCCCCAAACTCCCTTGCTAATTTTCTGACTTTTGGACTTGCGCTAACTATTTCTTTTTTATCTGACATATTTACAATTCTGTAGGGATGGGTTTATCTTTATCAATATTATATTTTTTTATTGCCTTTTCTGCATGCTTTGATGAAATAAGTTGCTCTTTCGCCAAAGCGCTTAATGCATATGCAACTATATGTTCTTTATCAACCTCAAAAAATTTTCTTAAATTTTTTCTACTATCACTTCTTCCATATCCATCGGTTCCGAAGGAATAAAATGGTTTAGAAAGATAAGGTCTAATTTGATCAGCATAAGTTCTCATGTAATCCGACGCAGCTATAATTGGACCCTCTCTCTTTCTCAAACACTTTTCTACATATGATAACTCAGGTTTTTCCCCTGGATTTAAAAGATTTTTTCTTTCTGTTTCCATTCCATCTTTTCTCAATTCATTAAAACTTGTTACGCTCCAAAGGTCACTATCAATGCCATAATCTTTACTTAAGATTTCTGCAGCCGCTAACATTTCTCTAAATATTGCTCCAGATCCCAATAGTTGAATTTTGGTTTTGCCTTTATTATTAAATTCTTTAAACAAATACATGCCTTCTAGTATCCCTTTTTTTACATCATTTGGTATTTTAGGATGTTTATAATTTTCGTTCGTTACCGTTATATAATAAAAAATATTTTCTTGGTTATCGTGCATTCTTTTCAGACCCTCTCTTAAAATAATCGCAAGTTCGTAAGAATATGTAGGGTCATAGCTTTTACAATTCGGTATTGCTGAAGCTAATAAATGACTGTGACCATCTTGATGCTGCAACCCTTCTCCTGCTAAAGTTGTTCTTCCAGATGTTGCTCCTATAAGAAACCCTCTAGTTTGAGAATCGCCTGCAGCCCAAGCTAGATCCATTACTCTTTGAAAACCAAACATAGAATAAAATATGTATATTGGTATCATTTCTAAATCATGATTGGTGTAAGATGTGCCAGCTGCAATCCAAGATGACATTGCACCAGATTCTGTTATTCCTTCTTCAAGTACTTGACCTTTTTTATCTTCTTTATAAGAACTAAGCTGTTCTGAATCTACTGGTTCATATTTTTGTCCCTCATGAGCATAAATTCCAATTTTTTGAAAGAAACCTTCCATTCCAAAAGTTCTAGCTTCATCTGGAATGATTGGCACTAACCGGGGAGAAATATTTTTATCTCTCAACAAGTTAGTTAACATTCTTACAAG
>CACIOV010000037.1 GCA_902588335.1 uncultured Pelagibacteraceae bacterium | reverse complement strand
TTATTAAACTTTATTTTTCAGGGAGATCAAAAAAAATCAATACTACAATTAAAAGAGCTGGTAAATGAGGGTATTGAACCTAACAATTTTTTAAATGATTTACTTGAAATAATATATTTTATTCAACAGAAAAAGAGCATAGGTAATTTTGGTGAAAACTTATCTATATCAGAGTCAGAGCAAGAGACTATTAATTCAATTTCAAAAGATATAAGTGTGCCCACGTTAATAGTTTTTTGGCAATTTATCTTAAAGACACTAGATGAATTATCAATTGTTTCTAATCCAATTTTATCTATCGAAATGTTAATTGTCAGATTAGTTCATTTAAAAGACATGCCTTCTTATGAAAGTATATTAGAATCGTTAAAAACAAATAATTTAAATAAAAATGAAGAAAATAATAATACAACTTTCAATTTAAATAATGATAAAAAAAATCTTTTAAAAGATGAAAATAAAATCAATAAAATTTCTAAAAACCAAATTAAAAATATTACACAAACAAAGCCCGTCATATCATCTGCGAATCCAAAAAAATCATCAGAAGACCCAATTTTAGAAAAAGTTTCATCTATTGAAGAGTTGATTTCTTTATCATCAAAGAAGAAAGAGATTCAATTAAAATATGATTTAGAAAATAATGTAAATCTAATTAAATTTTCCGAAGGAAAAATTGATATAAGTTTTAATGAAAATCTTGACAAAGACTTTGTTCGCACCCTTTCCAAAAAATTACATGAATGGACAGGTAATCGTTGGTTAATAACTTTAGGGAAAGAAAAAGGTCAAAAATCTTTTTCGGTACTTCAAGATGTGAAAAGAAAAGAATTTCTTGATCAAGAAAGAAAAGGAAAAATTTATCAGAAATTTAAAAATATTTTTTCTGATGTAGAATTGTTAGAAGTTAAAAAAGAAGATTAAATTATGCCAGACTTTAATGATTTAATATCCCAGGCAAAAAAGATGCAAGAGAAAATGAAAGAAACTCAAGAAATTCTTAAAAAAATTGAAGTTGAAGGAACCTCAGGAGGAAATACAGTTAAAGTAATTATGAATGGGGACGGAGAATTAAAAAAAATTACTTTTGATGATGCTTTATTAAAAGAATCTAAGGAAATTTTAGAAGATCTTATAGTTGCGGCTCACAATGATGCAAAATCAAAACTTAAAAAAAAAACTTCTGAAGAAATTTCTAAGGTTACAGGTGGAATAAGTTTGCCCCCCGGATTTAAAATCCCTTTTTAAGGAAAAAATGGCTGAAATTAACGTTAAAGAGATAGAAAGTTTAATAAAAATAATTTCAAGGTTGCCAGGATTAGGCCCAAAATCTGCCAAAAGAATTGTATTAAAACTCATAAATAATAGAGAGGAATTAATTAAACCATTAACAAATGCATTGGCCCAAGTTTATAAAAATGTGACGCGTTGTAAAATTTGTGGAAATTTAAAATCTGTAAACTCAAACTGTATTTGTTCTAGCAAAAAGTATGATCAAATTTGTGTGGTAGAAAATATTGCCGACATGTGGGTTATTGAAAGTGCAGGCATATATAAAGGTCATTATCATATTTTAGGTGGCACACTACCTTCTTTTGAAGGTAAAAATACCGGAAATGAATTGTTAATTGAATCACTAGTTAATCGAGTAAAAAAAAACTCAGTTAAAGAAGTAATACTTGCAACAAGCGCAAGTATAGAAGGTGAAACTACTTCACACTATATATCTGATAGTTTAAAGGATACCAAAGTTAAAATAACAAGACTAGCCAAAGGTGTACCCGTAGGCGGAGAAATAGAATTTTTAGATGATGGTACTCTATTTTCAGCTTTTAAGAATAGAGCTCCTGTGGTGTCTGATTAAACTTTTTCGTAAAGTGGAAGAGTTAAAAACTCATCAAAGTTATCTTTTGTTATCATGTCTTTAAAAGTTTTTGCTGCATTTTCAAACGAAACATGATCTAGGCTTTTATCACCAGTTTTTTCCTTCCAACTTTTAAATCTTTTATTAATTTTATCGAGCTCTTCTTTAATTAATTTATCAATCAATTTTTCGTCTACTGTTCTTCCATCATCTAGTTTAACTTTATATTTTAGCCAAATCCAAAGTTGTGCTCTGCTAACTTCACAGGTTGCAGCATCTGCCATTAAATAGTTTACTACGCAACATCCAGTTCCAATTATCCAAAAAGCCATATATTCAATACCTTCGTTAAGATTTTCACGAACACCCTGTTCAGTAATTGCGTTATCAATTTTTGGCTCATCTAACAAATCTCTCCTGCTTATTTTTTTATTATTGAATTTATTTAGTTGGTTTGGACCTTGAAAATTTTTTTCAAAAATATTTTTTACAGGTTGAACTAAACTTGGGTGAGCAACCCACGCGCCATCATTCCCTTGTTTTAATTCCCTTTCCTTGTCTTTCTTGACACCGGCAAGAGCTTTTTCATTTATTTCTTTAGGGTTTGCTTTTGCGATAACCTGAGCAGACATCCCTCCCATTCCAAATGCACCTCTTTTATGGCAAGTATCAACCAGCAATTTATTATAATTCTCCATAAATGGTACAAACATGTTCACTTTTGATCTATCTGGCAAAATTACTTTTTTAGTGTTTCGGTAAACCTTTTGGTATGAGAAAAGATAATCCCAACGTCCTGCATTTAAACCAACAATGTGATCTTTAAGTTCCCATAAAAATTCATTCATTTGAAATACTGCGTTAATAGTTTCTACTAAAACAGTAACTTTTACAGTGCCAATTTCTAAACCCAGTTTTTTCTCGCAAAAAGAAATTACATCATTAAGTAGTCGACATTCTAAATAATGTTCTAATTTTGGTAAGTAGAAATATGGACCGCTACCATTTTCAATAAGTTTTTTTGCATTATGAAATAACGAAAGACCTAAATCAAAAAAAGTTCCAGATATTCTTTTATCATTTATTGTTGCATTTTTTTCGTCTAGGTGAAGACCTCTGGGCCTAATAATAAGAACTGAAGTTTTTTCATTTAATTTATATTCCCTTCCACTTTTTTGGTCAGCAAAATCTATTTTTTTATTTATAGCGTCCTTTATATTGAGTTGGCCCTGCATTAAGTTATCAAAAGTAGGAGTCAATGAATCTTCAAAATCAGTCATATAGCAATCAGCTCCTGAATTTAAGGCAGAGATAAGCATTTTTTTTGGCACAGGTGGTCCAGTAATTTCTACCTGCCTTTTTAGAAGATCTTTAGGAATACTCTTAATTTTCCATTCAGAATCCCTAATTTTTTTAGTTTCGCTAAGAAAATCTAGCTTACCCCCAATATCAATATCTTTTTGTCTTTTACTTCTTTCATTTAACAACTCCAATCTTTTGCTATTAAATTTTTCATGAATTTCTTGAACAAATTGAAGAGCGTTATCTGATATAATTTCGTTATATCTAGCCAAAATTTTGCCACTAATTTTTATACTTTTACTCATAACCATAATATTTATATATATTTATAAATAATCAAGTATTATTCGACTTATTAAATGAAAAGTTATTTAGAATTTGAACGCGACATCAAAGTTTTAGAAGAAGAGTTAGAAAAATTAAAAGATCCTTTTAACAAAGAGGGTTTATCCGAAGTTGACACGAACAGAATATCCCAAATTCAAAACGAAATTAATAACAAATTAAAAGATTCATATGCAAATTTAAATGAGTGGCAAATAACTCAGATTGCAAGACATGAGGAAAGACCAAAAGCAAAATTTTTTATAGAAAATTTATTTACAAATTTTGTTAATTTGTCTGGTGACAGACATTTTGCAGAAGATGAAGCGGTGCTCACGGGATTTGCAAAATTCGAGGGAAGATCAGTTTTGGTTTTAGGTCAAGAAAAGGGAGAAGATCTTGACAGTAGATTAAAGAGAAATTTTGGAATGATGCGACCTGAAGGTTATAGAAAAAGTATCAGACTTATGAATCTTGCAAATAAATTTAATATTCCCGTAATAGCATTTATTGATACGCCCGGAGCTTATCCTGGTATTGGTGCAGAACAAAGAGGACAGGCCGAAGCAATAGCAAGTTCAATAGAATGCTGCATGTCATTAAGGGTTCCAATAATTTCAATTATTATTGGTGAAGGAGGATCAGGGGGAGCGATTGCTTTGGCGTCAGCAAACAAAGTATTGATGTTGGAGCACGCAATATATTCTGTTATATCCCCAGAAGGTTGCGCTTCAATATTGTGGAGAGATCCAAGTAAATCTTTAGAGGCGGCTAAAGCAATGAAATTAACAGCAAATGATCTTTTTAAATTAAAAATTATTGATGAAATTATAAAAGAACCAATTGGTGGAGCTCACCGAAATAAAGAAAATCTTGTTTTTTCTATAAAGGATTCGTTAAAAAAATATTTGGAAGAATTTAAAAACTTTTCAAGAGAAGAAATATTTAAACAAAGACAAGAAAAGTTTTTAAGCATCGGTAAACAAAAAGCTTTTACAGTATTTTCAAGAGAAACTCCTTGGATGAAGGAAAATAATTTTTTTGAATTTATTAAAAAAAATTTATTTAAGTTTAAAAAAGAGTTAATTATAATTTGTTTGCTAATATTTGCGGCAACTTTATTTTTAATTTAATAATTTATAGAGCGCCACAGCAATACTTATATTTTTTTCCTGTAGCGGGACATTTTTCATTCCTGGGTATTTTTTCATCCTTTTTTATTACCAATAAACATTTAGGATTATTTCCAAAAACTTTTTTTTCTTTATTTAAATTTTCAGTTTCTATTTCTTCTTTAGAAACTATTTCTAGATTATTTAGAAAAGTAATAAAATCGTTTTTAATTTTGTTTAACAAAGATTCAAAAAGTTTAAACGCTTCCCTTTTAAATTCTTCAAGAGGATCTTTAGCTGCATAACCCCGCAGGCCCACAACTTGTCTTAAATGCTCGAGATATTGCAAATGTGACCTCCACAAAAAATCAATAGTTTGTAAGAATACTCTTTTTTCAAGTTCAAAATTAGTAGCTTCAGATAATGCTTTTATTCTTCTATTTCTAAATTCATGAAATTTATCTTTAATTGAATTTTCAAATTTTTCATTTTTTAAATTAATAAACGCTGTAAATTCTTCATCTTTAATTGATCTCCCCATTATAGGTTTTATTTTTGCCTTAAAGGCATCTAGCTGATCTTCCCTTTCATGAATTGTTTTTTCATTTGAAAAATTTTTTGATAAATCATCTAAGAAAGAATTTATTATTTCGATTATATTACTCGATTTTAGAATTTCTTTTCTTTGTTCAAATATTACTTTTCTCTGATCATTCATAACATCATCAAATTTTAATAAAGTTTTTCTTATATCAAAATTTCTTCCCTCAACTCTTTGTTGAGCTCTTTCCAATGCTTTGTTAAT
Organism: uncultured Pelagibacteraceae bacterium; assembly: GCA_902588335.1. Classification (GTDB taxonomy): domain Bacteria; phylum Pseudomonadota; class Alphaproteobacteria; order Pelagibacterales; family Pelagibacteraceae; genus AG-414-E02. The sequence goes on along the minus strand of CACIOV010000037.1, from coordinate 980 downwards.
CCAAGGATGATCGATTGATTCTCCCTCTTTTAGGCCAAATTTTTTCATTATTGCATCGATAGATTCTGAGCCAAAAATTCTCATTAAATCGTCTTCTAAACTAATATAAAATATAGAATTTCCTTCATCTCCCTGTCTTCCAGATCTTCCTCTTAACTGATTATCAATTCTTCTACTTTCGTGTCTTTCGGTTCCTATAACAAACAATCCTCCAAGTTCCTTAATTTTATTTTTTTCTTCTTCATTTTTTCCATTTAAAACTTTACCACCAAGTTTTATATCTGTTCCTCTACCAGCCATATTGGTGCTACAAGTTACTGCATTTATTTTTCCAGCATCAGCTATAATATCAGCTTCTTCTTCATGATGCTTTGCATTTAGAACAGAATGTTTTATTCCTTTATTATTAAGTAGTTTAGAATAAATTTCAGATTTATTTATACTTGTAGTACCAATTAAAATTGGTTGTCCTTTTTTATTACATTCAATTGCTTTATTGATAATTGCATTATTTTTTTCTTTTTCTGTACGAAATATTTGATCGTTCCAATCTTTTCTGATCATCTTTTGATTTGTAGGAACTGAAACTACAGCCAATTTATAGATATCTAAAAATTCTTCTGCTTCGGTTGCGGCTGTACCAGTCATTCCAGCTAGTTTAGTATATAGACGAAAGTAATTTTGATAGGTAATCGAAGCTAGCGTTTGATTTTCGCTTTGTATTTCAACATTTTCCTTAGCCTCCAAAGCTTGATGTAATCCATCGGAAAATCTTCTTCCTTCAAGTATTCTGCCAGTAAATTCGTCAATCAATTGTATCTTATTTTCTTTTACAATATAGTCGGTGTCTTTCGAGAATAATAAATTTGCTCTTAAAGCCTGATTAATATGATGAACCAAATTAATATTTTGAGGATCATAAAAATTATTGTTTTTGAGAATTCCATAAGTTTGAGATAATTTTTCAATTTTATCTATAC
>CACIOV010000036.1 GCA_902588335.1 uncultured Pelagibacteraceae bacterium | reverse complement strand
AAATCTTTTGTCAATTCTTTGTCAATTTTCTTTTTTAATTTACTATAATCTTTCTCTTCTATTTTCCATTCCTCTTTTGAGCATTTCTTTTTAAGATTTTCTATAGCTTTAATTATTGGAACAAATTTTTCGTGCCCAAACTTAACTGCATCTAACATTTGTTTTTCTGTTAAACCTGATGCTTCTGATTCAACCATTAAAACTGCATCCTTTGTTCCAGCGACAACTAAGTCTAATGTTGATTCTTTTAATTGTTCTTTGGACGGATTCAAAACATATTTATCATTTATGTAACCAACTCTAGAAGCTGCTATAGGTCCTTTAAAAGGTAAACCTGAAATTGCTAAAGCTGCAGAAGATGCTATAATTGACAATATGTCAGCTTCATTTTCATTATCATAAGAAAGCACAGTTGGTAAAACTTGGACTTCATTCCGAAAACCTTCGGGGAACAATGGGCGGATAGGTCTATCTATTAATCTTGAAATTAGCGTTTCAGATTCAGTGGGTCTTGCTTCTCTCTTAAAATAGCCTCCTGGTATTTTACCTGCTGCATAATATTTCTCCTGGTAATTTACCGACAAAGGAAAATAATCTATTTCCTCATTAACTTTTTTTGCTCCTACAACCGTAGAAATAACTACCGTTTCTCCACATCTTGCAATTATAGCTCCATCTGCTTGTCTTGCTATTTTTCCTGTTTCAAGAGTTAACTTTTTACCCTCTAATTCAATTTCCTCTTTATGTATTTTAAACATCTATTTTCTTAAATTCAGTTTTGTTAATATATTTTTATATGACTCAGAATTATTTTTTTTAAGATATTCTAAAAGCCGTTTTCTTTGATTTACAGCTTTTAACAATCCTCTAGTCGAGTGTTTATCGTTTTTATTTCTTTTAAAATGTTCGGTTAAATAATTTATTTTTTCACTTAGTGATCCAATTTGAGCTTCCGACGAACCTACATCTTTTTTATTTTTTTCCATAATTATTTATTTTTCTGTATTAATTTTTCTATTTTTTCAGCATAGTCAAAAGATTTATCTCCAATAAATGAAACTTTAGGCAAAAACTTCATATGAATTTTTTTTGAAAGAGCTTTTCTGATTAGATGTGAAAATTCAGTTAATACATTAACTGCTTTTTCTGTATCTTTTCCCCCCAAAGGTATTACATATGCTCGCGCATTTTTTAAATCTGGGCTCATCCGCACTTCCGTAACTGTAATATTTTTTGTTTCTAAAGTTGGCACCTTTGCCTCATCTCTCAAAAAAATTTGCCCTAAAGACTGTTTTATTAGTTCTCCTACTCTCAATTGTCTTTGTGAAAAAGGGGTGTTATGAATCTGTTTATGCACTAAATTCTTCTTTCTGTTTCTATAATCTTATAAACTTCAATTACATCTTTTTCTTTAAAATCTGCAAAATCTTTGAGGGTTATACCACATTCAAGACCAGCCGCGACTTGTTTTGCTGCGTTCTTTTCTCTAAAAATACTGCTTATTAAACCTGTATACAGTACATTTCCATCTCTTATTAATCTAGCATTTTGATTATTTGCTATTTCTCCATCTATAACTTTTGATCCTGCAACCTTGCCAATTTTTGAAACTTTAAAAATTGCCTGAACTTCAGCGGAACCTGTAATTTGCTCTTTTACATCCGGTTTTAATAAACCTGATAGTGAATCGTTTATGAAATCTAAAACTTCATAAATTATATTAAAAAATTTTATTGTTATTTTGTAACTCTCTGCTAACTTTTTGGCTTCTTTATTTGGTTTTACATTAAAACCTAATAGTATGGCATTTGATGCCTTTGCTAGAGTTACGTCTGCTTCCGTAATCGCTCCAATGTTTGATAAAACTATTTTTGGAACTGCTTCTGCATGTTTAATTTTTTCAATTGCATTTTTTAATGCCTCGCTAGAGCCTTGAACATCAGATTTAATAATTATGGATAATTCCTTTGGTCCAACTCCATCACTAAATATAGAATCTTTATTAGCTGAAATTAAAGGAGTTTGTTTTGATTCGCTATGTCCAACTCTATAATCATTTATTTCTTTAGCTTTTTCTTCAGAATCAACTACCAAAAAATCATCGCCGGCAAATGCAGAGCTATTCATACCTAAAATCTCGACTGGAGTTGATGGTAGTGCTTCATTTACTTCTTGGCCCTTGTCATTTATCATCGCTCTTATTTTCCCCCAAGTGTTACCACTCACAAAATAATCTTTTTTTCTTAAACTTCCGCTAGTTACTAAGATTGTTGATACTGGACCTTTTCCTTTATCAATTCTAGATTCTAAAATAACACCACTAGCAAAACCCTCAAAGTTTGTTTTTAAATCAAGAAGATCTGATTGAAGTATAATATTTTCTTTTAATTTATCTAAATTTTTTTTAGTAGTAGCCGAAACTTCTGTAAATAAAGTGTCTCCACTCAATTCTTCGGCGATTAATTCGTATTGCAAAAGTTCATTTTTTATTTTTTGTGGATTTGCTGACGGTAAATCAATTTTATTAATTGCAACAATAATTGGAACTTTTGCAGCTTTTGCATGTTTTATAGCTTCTATTGTTTGTGGTTTTACTCCATCGTCAGCTGCAACAACGAGAACAACAATATCGGTTACTTTTGATCCTCTGGCTCTCATTTCGGTAAAAGCTGCATGACCAGGAGTGTCAATAAATGTTATACTTTTTCTCTTTTCCGTTTCTATTTTGTATGCACCTATGTGTTGAGTTATTCCTCCATGTTCTTTAGCAACAACATTTGTTTTTCTTAAAGCATCCAACAAAGAAGTTTTGCCATGATCCACGTGACCCATAACGGTTACAATTGGTGATCTTGGTTTTAGATTTTTATGGTCTTTTTTTTCTGATTCCGAAATATTTAATTCTGGTTTTTTTTCTCTAATTGGTATATTGCCGAATTCTTTTACTAAATATTCTGCCGTATCTGCATCAATAGTATGATTTATAGTTGCTACTACACCCATGCCCATAAGATGTTTAATTATATTACTAGATTGAATAGCCATTCTGTTTGAAAGTTCTTGTATTGTAATTTTGTCAGGAATATTTACTTCGTGAACAATTTTTTTAGTTTCAATTTTTGTTTTATTTAAATCTATGTTCTTTTTTTCTTTAAGTCTAGCACGTTTTACAGATGCCAAACTTCTCTCTCTTCCATCTAAAGCTTCTTCATCCAAAGCTTTGGATAAAGTAAGTTTGTACTCTCTTTTTGAGGCAAAGCCTTTTTCTTTTCCTAAATTACCCTTCCTTTGTTGAGCAATATCTTCTTTTGCATTTTTTAGTCTCTTGGTAGCTCTCTCTTCAGCTTTTTGTCTGATATCAAAATTTCTGTTTACTGAAAGTTTTTTCGAAATAAAATTATTAGTTGATTTTGGTTTATTATAATTGCTATCCTGAGGTTGAATTTTTTTTTCTCTCCACTTTTTTGTGGGTTTTTTTTCTATAACAACAGAAGTTTTTCCTCTACTTCGTGTATAATTTGGGGCATTATGTAATTTGCCTGATGATACACTTAATGTAAGTTTTTTTTTCTTTATTTTTTTTTCTTCCATAAAAAAGCATGTCCTTTACTTAAATACAATATTTCTAGCATTAATGATTAGATCATCTGCCTCGTCTTTTGTTAAAGCAAACTCTTCAAGGTATCCTTCGATTTTAAATCTAGTACCTTTTTTTTCATCATAACCACCGATTAATTCATCGGTCGAAAGTTCGGCAAAATCTTTTAAACTTTTAATTTTTTTTTCTCCTAAAGTTAACAGCATGCCTGGTGTAAGATTTTTATGATTTATAAGGTTTTCTTCAACTCCAAGATCTTTTAATTTTTTTCCGATATTTTCTTTTTCTTTAATAAGATATTCTTTTGCTCTTTCTTGTAATTCTTTGGCAGTATTTTCGTCTATACCATCAATTTTTGAAATTTCATCTTTTGTAGATTGGTTAATTTCTTCAATAGAAGAAAATCCTTCTGCGACCAAAAGTTGGCCTAAAGTTTCATCAACTTCTAAATTTTTTACAAAAACTTCTGTTTTATCTTTAAATTCTGCTTGTCTTTTTTCAGATTCTTCTTTTTCGGTTAATATATCTATTTCAAAATCAATTAATTTTGATGCTAACCTTACATTTTGTCCTCTTCTGCCTATTGCTTTACTTAAATTTTCTTCTGTTAAAATAACTTCTATTCTTCTGATTTGATCGTCAATTATTACTTTTTGAATTTCCGCAGGTGCTAAAGCGCTTACAACAAGCGCGGCTACATCTTCTGACCAATGCACTATATCTATCTTTTCTCCTGATAGTTCATTTACCACTGCTTGAACTCTGCTTCCTCTCATACCTACGCACGCGCCAACTGGATCAATGGAAGAATCTTTTGAATTAACACAAATTTTTGCCCTACTTCCAGGGTCCCTCGCTGATGATTTAATTTCAATAATTCCATCATAAATTTCTGGAACTTCTTGAAAAAATAATTTTTCCATAAATTTTGGGTGTGCTCTTGATAGAAATATTTGTTGTCCTTTATTTTCTCTAATTACATCATAACAATAAGCTTTTATTCTATCTCCTGTTTTTAGAACTTCTCTTGGTATAAGCTCTTCTTTTCTAATAATAGATTCAGATCTGTTTAGATCTACAATTACATTTCCATATTCCAATCTTTTTACAATACCACTTAAAATCTCACCTTTTTTGCCGATAAATTCATTATACTGCCTCTCTCTTTCAGCAGCACGCACACTTTGAGTTATTACTTGTCTAGCAGTTTGAGCAGCAATTCTTCCAAAATCTACGGGTGGTAATTCTTCATATATTTCATCTCCAACTTTATAATCTTCTTTTTTTTGAATTTTTTTTGCTCCCTCTAAAGAAATTTCAGTATCCAAATTTTCTGGTACTTCAGCAATTGTCAAAACTTTGTGCAAGCTAATATCGCCACTTTCTCTATTAATTTTTGCTCTTATATCGTTTTCAGAGCCGAATCTTGTTTTTGCTGCTTTTTGTATTGCAAGTTCCATCGAATTTAAAATAATTTCTGTATCAATGGACTTCTCTGCAGCAACAGCTTCTGCTATCCTTAAAAGTTCAGCTTTGTCTGATCTTTGGTTCAACATAATCTAAATTTCCTATTCTCTAAAAAAAAATGGGCAAAAGCCCATTTTGTTTGATCCAGGTAACTTATGGTTTATTACTTAATTTATATTTTAACTTTTTTCAAGACCTACTTTTTAAAAATAGCAGTTTTATCAGTTTTTTCCCAAGAAAAAGATCCATTTTTCCCTGGTTTTCTGCCAAAATGACCGTAGGCAGCAGTACATTCATATATAGGTTTATTTAAAGATAACATTTCTCTTATGCCTCTAGGGCTTAAGTCAAAATTATCATTTATTAATTTTTCTACATGTTTAGATTTTTCTTCGTCACCATCAAAAAGATCTACATAAATTGATAAAGGTTTGGAAACTCCAATGGCATACGCTAGTTGAATTAAACATTTGTCAGCAATTTTTGAAGCAACAACATTCTTAGCAACATATCTTGCGGCATAAGCAGCTGATCTATCTACTTTACTTGGGTCTTTACCAGAAAAAGCTCCTCCACCATGCGGCGCAGCTCCTCCATAAGTATCAACGATAATCTTTCTTCCTGTTAAGCCTGAATCTCCATCTGGACCTCCTATAATAAATTGACCAGTTGGATTCACATAAAATTCTTCTTCTTTTAGTCCTGACAGTAGTTCTTTGGGAATAGACTTTTCTAAATATGGTCTAACAATTTCTTTAACTTGAGCTTGGTTTACTTTTGAAGAGTGTTGGGTTGATATAACGACCGAAGTAACTTTAGTTGGTTTTCCGTTTTCATACATTAATGTTACTTGACTTTTTGAATCAGGTTCCAATTTATCTGATTTGCCATTTTTTCTATCTGCCGCCATCAATTCTAAAATTTTATGAGAATAATAAATTGGTGCTGGCATTAAAACTTCAGTTTCATTACATGCGTAACCAAACATTATTCCTTGATCTCCGGCTCCCTCATCTTTATTTCCTTTTGAATCAACTCCCATAGCAATATCTGAAGATTGAGAGTGTAAATAAACATCTATATTACAATTTTTCCAATGAAATCCTTTTTGTTCATATCCGATATCTTTGATGCAACCTCTAACTTTTTCAATTAAATCTTCTTTTTTAATTTCGGGTCCTCTCGTTTCACCCGCAAGCACAACCTTATTTGTAGTGGTTAAAGTTTCGCAAGCAACTCTAGAAAAAGGTTCTTTTGCTAAATATGTGTCAACGACCATATCTGATATACGATCACAAACTTTGTCTGGGTGCCCTTCAGAAACAGACTCGCTAGTAAACAAATATGATTTTTTACTCATTAGATTTTAAATTTTTTAAAAATTAAAGTTAGAAATATATACAA
>CACIOV010000035.1 GCA_902588335.1 uncultured Pelagibacteraceae bacterium | reverse complement strand
TTTAAATTAGAGTCGTGAAAACAAATCAATTTATTATCTTTGGTAACTTGTAGATCTGTTTCTATGCCAAATTTTTTTTTAAAACAGTACTTAAAGCTCTGAATTGTATTTTCTTTAAATTTCTTTTTTGCCAGACCGCGATGAATATAGTGCGTAATCATACAAAATTATGAAACGGGTTTAAGAATTTTAAGGATCTTTTTGTGCAATATAGAACTCGAACTTACTAATATACTTCCGCCTGCTTTCGGGTCTTTACCTTTCCAGTTAGTTATATGCCCCCCTGCTTTTTTGACCAAAGTTATTATTGGGTGAATATCCCATATCTTATTACGACATTGTAAAACCACATTAAGTTTTCCCTCACATAATTGACAATAGCTTAAAGCATCAGAACATGGATATCTCATAAGTCTTGTCAATTTTGAAATTTTTTTTTGTTCTCCTAAAGACAGATAACCAAAAAAATCTCCTGATATTTTTGAATTATTTAGTGATTTTGATTTTACTACTTTGAGTTTTTTAAATTTATTATTTTCTACTAAATAAGAGTTATTATTAGTGCCTGTAATATAATATTTTTTTAGCATGGGAAAATTAACTAAGCCAAAAGTTGGTTCGTTTTTATAGTTAACGCTTATTAAATTGCTCCAGGTGGGGCTTCCAATAACAAATGATCGTGTACCATCGATTGGATCGATGATCCATGAAAATCCACTTTTTGATTTTTTTACTTTAAATTCTTCACCCACAATTCCATCTTTGGGAAATTTTTTTGTAATTTCTTTTCTTAAAAATATTTCTATAGATTTATCAATATTTGTAACTGGATCAAAACCATTGCTTTTTTTAGATTTATTGTGCAGTTTAAATTTACCTGCCAATTTTTTAAAATATAGTCGGTTAATTTTTTTGGGAAGTGAATTTAAAAATTTATAATAATTTAATTTATCTTTTTTTTTCATTTTATTTCCAGCCAGTGATGGTTTTTACCTCTAAGTATTCTTCCAATCCCCAAGTACCACCCTCACGACCGTTTCCGGATTGTCTATATCCACCAAAAGGTGTCCCTGAGTCTGCGCCTTTTCCATTAATATAAACAATTCCGGATCTTAATTTTTTTGCAACTCTTTTTGCTTTTTCTTTATCTTCGGTCTGTAAATAGTTACCGAGGCCATATTCTGTATCATTAGTAATTTTAATTGCTTCCTCTTCTGTTTCAAATGGAATTATTGAAAGGACTGGTCCAAAAATTTCTTTTTTAGCTATGTCCATATTGTTTGTAACATTTGTAAAAATTGTTGGTTTAATAAAATAACCCTTATTTAAATTATTTGGAAGTTCGTAGCCTCCTGTAGCTAATGTAGCGCCTTCATCAATCCCGCTCTTAATTAAGTTAATAATTTTATCGTATTGAACTTTTGAAACTACAGGACCTATGTGATCTCCTTTTTTTGATGCAATATCTACTTTAATTTTATTAGCTTCATCTGTTGCTTCTTCAATTGCTTTTTTATAAATAGATTTTTCTACAAGCATTCTTGTTGGAGCGTCACATGACTGTCCAGAATTACTCATTACATTTCTAATTCCATCTCTAACTGCATTAGGATATGAGTCTGCAAAAACAATATTTCCACCTTTGCCTCCTAATTCTAAACAGACTCTTTTGATTGTATCGGCTGCATTTTTTGAAATTAATTTTCCAGCTCTCGTTGATCCTGTAAAAGAGATCATATCAATATCAGGGTGACCAGATATATGTGTTCCAACTCCTGCTCCGTCACCATTAACTAAATTAAATACTCCTGGTGAAAAGCCTGCTTCATCTATCATTTCAGCAAATAACATTGCTGAGATGGGTGCTATCTCAGACGGTTTAAGTATCATGGTGCATCCTGTCGCTAATGCTGGAACTACTTTTAGTGCAATTTGATTAATTGGCCAATTCCATGGAGTAATTAGACCGCAGACTCCTATTGGTTCATAACTTATGTGGTTATTTGATTTTGAGTCAAAATGTTTTTCAAAATTAAATTTTTTTAATCTCATGATGAAATCTTCTAAATGAGATTGTCCAGAAGTAGTATGAGTTGAGTATGAATAATCTATAGGAGAGCCCATTTCCATTGAAATTGCTTCTGCCATTTCGTTAAATCTTTTTTTATAAATTGTAAGCAATTTTTCCAAAAGAACTATTCTTTCTTCTTTTGAAGTTTCTTTCCATTTGATAAATGCACTTTTGGCTGCTCTTACTGCTAAATCTGTATCTTCTTTGGATCCTAAAGAAATAACAGCAAATGGTTCTTCATTGGATGGATTTATAACCTCAAAGTCATTTGATTTTAAGGGTTTCACCCATTTTGCGTTTATGTAAAAATTTCTTTTGTTTAACATTTCGAGTTACTACTATCACATAAATTATATTTCATAACCTTTTTCTTCTGTTTCATTATCAACTAATTCCTTGGGATAACCGCTGGCTCTAAAGTTAATTTTACAAGTATCTTCTAATCTTTTAACAACCATTGACGACCATGACCTTGATCCATATTTTGCATGAGCATCTTTAAAAATATTCAAAACTAAAGGTGAAATTTCTAATGGTATATTTAGTTTTTTTGATAAGTTGTTAAATAAAGTCATATCTTTTTCCACTAAATCCATAGTAAAATTTATATTGTACGAACCATTTAAAATTACTTGGCTCTCTGTTTCATGAACAAATGAATTTCCGGATGAAACTTGAATACCTTTAAATGTTTTTTTCATATCTAAATTTGATTTTTTAGCCACAGCCCAAGCTTCGCCTAAAGCTGCTAAATGAGTTGAAGCTAAATAATTTGTAATAACTTTTAAAATTGATGCTGACCCAAGTTCTCCCGTGTGTAAAATTTGTCGTCCCATTGCGGTTAATACTGGTAATATTTTTTCAAAAGATTTTCTTTCTCCTCCTACAAATATAGCAATATTACCTGTTGTGGCTCGATGACAGCCTCCACTGACAGGGGCATCTAACGGAATAGCTCCCTTTGATTTTACTAACTCACCTATTCTCTTTACTTCTTTATCGTCCGTTGTGCTCATTTCTAACCAAATTTTTTCTTTCGACAATCCTTCTATAACTCCATCTTTTTTTTCCATAACCTCTGCACAAATTTTAGGAGATGGAAGACATGTTATTATTAAATCAACTTTTTCTGCTAATTCTTTTGGAGATTTCGCTGTTGTAGATCCTCTCGAAGCAAAATCTTTGACTAAGTTAATGTCTAAATCTATAACAGTTAAATTAAATTTATTTCTTAGTAAACTTCCTGCAAGTTTACCTCCTACATTACCTAAGCCTATAAAACCAATCTTCATTTTAACCTCCAATTATCTTTTCACTAACATTGTGGAAATTGTCGATAAAAGTCCATCTTTATCAACATAACATCCTTGCAGCCAACGTGTTCCTCCACCTGAAAAAGGCGTTCTAGCATGCAGAACTCTGGTGTTATCGGTTATAAAACATTCCCCTGGATTCAATTTAAAGTTAACTGCTAGCGTGGGATCATTTATAATATTTGAAAATGCACGATAGGCTTTATAGTAATCTTCCATGTCATCATAGGGAACATCTATAATAGGTGCTGCAGAACGATTATTAAAACGAATTGCAATTAGTTCACCATCTGGAGATAATTCAATCATTGGACGACGAGATTGTAGATGCGTGCCTTTATCTCCTTTGTACTCAAAACGAGCGCAGTATTTAGTTAACAGATCAAAATAATCAGGACTTTGATTTTTAAGAAGCATTGCTGCATTAAATCCATCCACAACAGTCGAATCTCCTCCCGAAGCAGAATTTTCCAAGCAATAAAGAATTTGCATGGTCGGAACTGGATCTCTGTAAGGATTATCAGTATGTGCTTGTAAACCAAGATTTGTATAAGCTAAATTAATCGGATTCACCTCTGAACGAACATCAAACCATTTTCCGTAGTTGGTTTCACGAACATAACCGAATAAATTTGCTACTTGTATCAGTGCACCAGATTCTATATGACCACCGGACATTTTAGCAAAGCCATAACGATAAAGTGACTTTAACCATTGAAGTAGCAAAGTTTTATCCGATTTAGCAGATTTATAATCTACATTTGGAATATTTTTTAACGTATCTTTTCCCCAAATCTTTAGATCAGCAGCGATCAAGCCTTTTTCATTGTCTCGTTTAAAATCATAAGCGTGTTCTTCCAACCAATTTGCTGAAAATGAAACTTTTTTTGTTTCTGGTAAAAAAGTTAAAAATATATTTTCACCTGATTTATCTAGTGAGGCAGATCCAATGTAAGTATTAATTGGTATATCCAAAAGTGTAATTAAACGTTGCTGGTTTTTAGTATCTCTTGTCTTTGAATCCAAAGCATTATCTCTCAACCAAGTAGAATGATAACGCAAGGTACTTCCATCAACTCGTTTTAGAATTATTGATTTTCCATCATCAACTACCTTGACCGATTTAAATGAATGCATTTTATGTATTTTTTTTAATTATTTAGTATTATTATATCTCAAAGAGGTAATAATTTATTAATTTAATTGAAGTTTTTATTTGTGCATATAGTAGATAAAATTATAAATAAGTATAAAAATAATAATAGTCTATACATTGGAGAAAAGGTTACAATTACTGAACATATGGTTCAAACAGCTATGTTGGCTGAAGAAAATAATTCAACTGAATCTTTGGTTTGCGCCTGTTTGCTTCATGATTTTGGACATTTTATCATCGAGGATCCGGATTATTTAGTTAAAAAATCTATAGATGGTAAACATGAAAATGTAGCATTTAATTTTTTAAAAAATTATTTTAAACCAGAAGTTTTCGAACCAATTAAACTGCACGTTCAAGCAAAAAGATATCTGTGTAGAAGTAAATCATATTGGAATATTTTATCTGAAGCTTCGAAAACCAGTTTAAAACTTCAAGGGGGTATTATGAGCGACAATGAAGCAAAAAAATTTATTTCATTAAAATTTCATGATGACGCAATATTGCTTAGAAAATATGATGATGATGGAAAAATTCCTAATATTAAAACAAAAAAAATAGAAGATTATCGAGATTTAATTATTTCTCAATTGTCTTTCTAGCACTATTGAATTTTCAATTTGCTTTAGTGATATCTTCCAATATTTTTTGAGTAGCTGATTAGTTTGTTTTTTTGTTTTAAGCACAAAACCATATTTCTCATAAAATTGAATTGCCCAAGTAGCTTTCTGCCAAGTGCCTACTAATAAACGAGAACTTTTGTTTTTCTCTAAAAGATATTTAAGTAATAAACTTCCTACTCCTTCGCCTTGATGGGAAGTTAAGATATAGGCGTGTCTTATTAAGATAACATCTTTCACTTTCTGAATACCTATCACTCCAACTAGCTTGTTATTACGATTGTACCCAAACATACGAACCCCATCGTTAAATTCATTAATTAATTGTTGTTCTGACATGTAGGGTTCGTGCCAACAATTTTCAGGTATAACACCTTTGTATTTTATAGCTGCATCATTAATTACATAAAGAACTTTAGAACTATCTTTTTTCTTGTATTCGCTTATCATTACTTCATTACTTTGATTTGCTAAATAATATCATTCCAATTCCAAATAATATAATAGCTCCTCCAAAAAATACTTGCTTTGTAGGTTCTTCTCCAAGTAGAAAGATAGCGGTCAATAGTCCTGTAAGAGGTAACAAAAGCATAACAGGCATAACTTTATGAACAGGATTGCGACCCATAACATGATACCAAGTACCGTATGCAATAGGTTGCATGATTAAACCAAGAAAAGCTACTATAGACCAACCTTTTAAATCTGCGTTTGAAAGATAATTAATTGTATTACCATCAAAAATAAATGATCCCAACAGCAACAATGGTCCAGCAAATAAACAGACCCAAGCAGTAACAGCAAGACCTCCTATTTTTTTACTAATTGGTTTTGCCATAACCATTCCAAGAGACCAAGCAAATGCACCGACCAACAATAATAATACACCAATAAATTTACCTTCGAGATTAGGAGCTCCTATTAAAACAAAAAGACCTATAAAGGCAATAAGCATACCAATTATACTTCTTGGGCTTGGTATTTCCTTAAACATAAAGTATGCAATTATGACACCAAACGGTACTTCGGTATGAACAAGTAGGATTGATGATGAGGCATCTATCCTATTTAATCCCATATAAACTAAACCATATGTTAAAGTTCCTCCAATAAGTGAAACTATAAATAAATCTTTAAGTAATTTTTTTGGTATAGGAAACCACCAAATTAAAATAAGGGCTGCAATAGTAAATCTTAAACCCATTAACAAAAAGGGAGGGAATTGTTGCATTGCAGGTTTTGCTATTGCAAAACCGAAGCCTAAAAGTAATGGAGCACACAGCGCAAGTAAAATATCACGAAATTTCATCCGTGATACCCACAGA
>CACIOV010000034.1 GCA_902588335.1 uncultured Pelagibacteraceae bacterium | reverse complement strand
GTTGACTCAAAACACAAAGAAGAAGTTGAACTATCAAGAAATTGGCATTGGATATGGTCAAAATTTTATTTTAATAAAAAACACTTTGGTTTTTTTAAGGCCTTAACAGAATGTTTACCAACTTATATTTCTTCTATTTTAAAATTTTTATTTTTTTCTTTAATAAATAATAATTTTAAAAAAAAAATATATTTTAATAGAGCTTCTGGTTTTTATAATGCTCTGTTAGGAAAATCTTCTTGGTATAGGCCAAAAATAGATAATTAATGCCCTGGAAAATCGATCAAACTAAAAGTTTTATACCCTTTTTTTTCTAACAACTTCTTACCACCCAAATCAAAAAGATTTATTATAAAAACAAAACCACAAACTTCACCATCCGATTTTTCAACTAATTTAGCAGCAGCTTCAGCGGTTCCTCCAGTAGCAATCAAATCATCAATTATAATTATTTTTTCTTTAGGACTAATAGAGTCTTTATGTATTTCCAATGTGGCATCTCCATATTCTAATTTAAAGTCTACAGAATATTTTTCAGCAGGTAGCTTATTTTTTTTTCTCATTAAAATATTTGGTTTTGATAAATTGTATGAAAGAGGAGAAGAAAATATAAAACCTCTGGATTCTATTCCAGCTATTTTATCACAATCCAATTTATTTAATATTATTGACATTTGATCGATGCATTCTCTGAATGCATCTTTGTTTTTAATTAAAGTGGTGATATCTCTAAATAAAATACCTTTTTTCGGATAATCTTGAACTGAACGTATATATTTTTTTAAATCCATTTTTTACTTCAAAGTTAATAAAAAAGATCATATTAATTACAATAGTTTATGACAAAAAACAAACTTGCAATAATAGGAGGTAGTGGTCTTTATGATGTTGAGGAATTTAAAGATCGTGAATTTTTAAAGATCAATACGCCATGGGGACAACCTTCGGATGAAATTTTAAAAATAAAATACAATGAAAAAGAAGTTTATTTTCTTCCAAGGCATGGAAAAGGTCACTTCATTTCGCCCACAAATATTAATTTTAGAGCTAATATAGATGCACTAAAACAAATAGGAATTACAGATATTGTTTCTGTTTCAGCCGTTGGTTCATTAAAAGAAAATTTACCACCAGGAAAATTTGTAATTGTAGATCAGTTTATTGATAGAACTTTTGCTAGAAACAAAACTTTTTTTGATAACGAAATAGTTGCTCATGTATCAATGGCTCACCCAACATCAAACGGTCTAATGAATGCTTGTGAGGAAGCAATAAAAAAAGAAGGTATAGATTATCAAAGAGGAGGAACTTATGTTGTGATGGAGGGCCCACAATTTTCAACACTAGCAGAGTCTAATTTATATAGATCATGGAAAGTCGATGTAATTGGAATGACTAATATGCCAGAGGCAAAATTAGCTAGGGAAGCAGAAATTAGATATGCATCTGTTTCTATGGTTACAGATTATGATTGTTGGCATCCAGACCATGAGAATGTTGACGTACAACAAGTAATCAAGGTTCTTTTAGGAAATGCTGCAAAAGCAAAAAATATGATTAAAAATCTTATAGATAATTTTGAAAAACATATTGATCCGAAAGATCCTACAAATAATTGTTTAGATGTAGCAATTATCACTGCTCCAGAAAAAAGAACTCAAAAAACAAAAGATAAATTAAAAACAGTAGCAGGAAGAGTTCTTCTAAAGAAATGAAAATAGAGGGAAAAGAATATCGTACAATTTGGTTTGATGAACAAAATCAAACTGTAAAAATTATTGATCAAACAAAACTTCCTCATAAATTCATAATTAAAGATCTTAAAACAGTAAAAGATGCAATTAATGCAATAAAAGTTATGGAGGTTAGGGGAGCTCCATTAATAGGTGGAACTGCCGCTTACGGCATTGTTTTAGCTATTATGGAAAAAAATGATCTTAACTTTATTAAGAAAAGCTCAGAAGATTTAATTCAATCAAGACCAACAGCAATTAATCTTAAGTGGGCTGTAGATAGAATGATGGAAAAGTTATCTGGAGTTAATAATAATGAATTATTAAAAGTTGCTTTAGATGAAGCCAAAGCAATTTGCGAAGAAGATGTTAAGTTTTGTGAAAATATTGGATTAAATGGATTAAAGATTATTGAAGAAATTTATAAAAAAAAGAAAGATAAAGTAAATATTTTAACCCATTGTAATGCAGGTTGGCTTGCAACAATAAATTGGGGAACAGCTACATCTCCAATTTACCACGCTCACAAAAAAGGAATTCCTGTTCATGTATGGGTAGACGAGACAAGACCAAGAAATCAAGGAGCTAATTTAACTTCATACGAATTAAACGAAGAAAAAATTCCTAATACAATTATTGCAGATAACACAGGAGGAATTTTGATGCAAAGAGGTGAAGTGGATATGTGTATTGTTGGAACAGATAGAACTTTATCAACTGGTGATGTAGCAAATAAAATTGGAACTTATTTAAAAGCTTTAGCAGCTAAAGATAATAATGTTCCTTTTTATGTTGCTCTACCTAGTTCAACAATTGATTGGAAAATAGACGATTTTAAAGATATTCCGATAGAAGAAAGAAATACTGAAGAATTATCTCATGTTGAAGGATTGGATGAAAATAATGAGATAAAAAAAGTAAGAATTTATCCAAAAAAAAGTAAAGCAATGAATTTAGCTTTTGATGTTACTCCCGCTAAATATGTAACTGGATTAATAACCGAAAAAGGTATTTGCGAAGCATCTAAGGAAGGATTAAAAAAATTATTTAAATGAGCAATATTTCGGCTTACATAATTTTGATTATAGCAGTTGCTTTAGGCACAGCAGCAAATGGTTTTGCGAAGAGTGCACAAGGATTTACAGTATTAATTCCGAGCATTATCACTGCAATTACAATTGTTTTATGTATGTTTACGTTATCACTTGTAATGAAAGTTATTCCTGTTGGTATAACTTATGCCTCATTTGCAGGATTGTGTATTGTTGCTACAGTACTAGTTGGAATTATTAAATTTAATCAAATACCAAATTTATATACAATTATGGGACTAGCTTTAATCATTGCAGGAGTATTAATGGTTAATCTAATTGGAAAAACCAATACATAAAATGAGCACTATCTCTTTATCATTAGACGAAATTTATGATTTAGCTAAAAAAACATTGCTTTTTAATGGTTGTGATGAAGAAAATGCAAATATTTTATCAGATACAATAATGCGAGCCGAAAGAGATGGTTCTCTTTCTCATGGTTTATTTAGATTGCCAGCATATGTTGCAGCTTTAAAAAGTAAAAAAGTTAATGGCAAAGCAAGACCTGAGTTAAAAAAAATTTCACCAAGTGTTATTAAAGTTTTAGGTAATAGCGCTTTTGCACCAATGGTATTAAAGATTGGTTTGCCTGAATTAATTAAATTAGCAAAAGAAACAGGAGTTGCAGTTTTAGCCATTACAAATTCTCATCATATGGCAGCTATGTGGCCTGAGACTGAAGCTATTGCAGATGCAGGACTTGTTGGCTTTGCATGCACATCATATAAACCAATGGTAGCTCCTGCAGGAGCTAAGAAATCTTTATTCGGAACCAATCCAATTTCATTTGCATGGCCACGTCCCGGCAAGACCCCGGTAGTTTATGATATGGCAACTGCGGCGATGGCAATGGGTGAAGTTATGGTTGCTGCAAGAGATGGTCACAAAGTTCCTTTAGGCACAGGTTTAAGTAAAGAAGGGAAAGAAACAACAGATCCAAAAGAAATTACAAAAGGGGGAGTTCTACTTCCTTTTGGTGGATATAAAGGTTCTGCAATTGCTATGATGGTAGAGTTATTAGCAGGGGCACTAGTTGGAGAAACTTTTAGTTACGAAACAGCTGCTAAAGATAATAATGATGGAGGTCCACCAAGTGGAGGAGAATTTATTTTAGCAATTTCTCCAGAAAAAATAGCTGGCTCTGGTTGGAAAAAACATTCTGAAGAATTTTTTACGAAAATGAAATCTATGGATGGGGTACGTTTGCCTGGTGAGAGAAGACATAAAAATCGTTTAGATAAAGGACCGAGAAAAATAAATAAAGAATTAATTGAGAAAATTAAAAAATTATCTTAAAGACGCAGCTATATTACCACCATCAACAGTTAATACTGCCCCAGTAGTTTTTTTGGAAGTAGCTAAATGAAAAAATGCTTTAGCAACATCTTCTGCTTTGACTTCATTTAATAATAAATTTCCTTTCATATAATCGTCAGTGGATACAGCTCTTGCTTTCGCTCTAGTCTTAATCATTTTATCTGTCATTAGACCACTTCTTATTCTGTCAGCATTTACTCCATTTGATCTAATTCCATATGATCCATAATCAACAGCATATTGTTTGCATAAGCTTAACAAAGCTGATTTAGGTAACCCATAAGGTCCAAAGTTTTTTCCAGGATTTACAGATTGTTTTGAAATATTAAAAAGAAGGCAACCATTAGTATTTTGTTTTTTCATGATTTTAACAGCCTCGGAAGCGCAGTTTTGATGTGAAAAGAAATTAATTTCAAAACTTTTTCTTAAAATTTTATCACTTACTTCACCAATAGAACCTCCTGGAGCTGTTCCCGCATTCGAAACTAAAATATCGATTCCACCAAATTTTTCACAGATTTTTTTAAAAGCATTCTTCACACTTTTTTTATTTGTTACATCACAGTGTATACAAAGATCTTTAATTTTTGATTGTACTTCTGTTAAACGTTTTAAATTATTATCAAGCAAAACAACTTCAGCTCCATAATTTTTGAACATTTTATAAGTTTCAAAACCTATGGTTCCAGTGCTACCTGTAACTACAACAACGTTTCCCTCAAGAAGCTTTTTCTTTTTTTTAATTTTTGCTTGTTCTAGAGACCAGTATTCAACATCAAAAAGATCTTTTTCAGGAATAAATTTGTAAGTAGAAGTTTCTTCAACAGACGTAATTACTTTAGCATTTGTTTCAGTTAAATCTCCAGCTATCCTTGCTGAATTTAAGTCTTTACCTACACTAAACAAGCCAACGTTTTGCACCAAAACCACTCTTGGAGATGTGTCTAACATTACTTTTTTTCCTTCAGCTTTTTTATGATTTATATTGAAGTAGTGAACATATTTTTTTCGATAATTTTCAAAAGCCTTTTTTGCTGTTGTCTTGAATTCTTCAATATCAGAATTTTTTTTTGGCGTGATTATTAAAGGGAATGGTTTTACTCTAATTACGTGGTCTGGTGTTGCTGTTCCTTTCGAAGAATAAATTTTGACATTTTTACCATTCATAAAATATTTTAGATGATTGTTTAATCTATAATTAATTACAAATTTTTGATCTCTGTTTTCAGATAAAAGACCTCTTATAATTGGGGCAATTTCGTCAGGATTAAATTTGGTAGTGAATTTTTTGATTTGTTTTATTTTTTTACTTTTTAATTTTTTAACTGCCCTTTCAGCTTTTGAAACGTAACTAATCATCAAATCATAGGCTTCCTTGCAGTCGTTAGCGAAAGTAAAGATTCCATGATTCATTAATATTAAGCAATTTATATTTGGATTTTTTGAATAAATTTCATATATTTTTTTAGCCAACATGAATCCGGGCATTACATAGGGAACAATACTAACTTTATCTCCAAATATTTTTTTACAAAAATTTAATCCTCCGGGTCTGTTAGTTACATTTAGAACAGCATCGGCATGAGTGTGATCTACATATTTAAAAGGTAAGAAAGCATGTAAAAAAGTTTCTACAGAGGGGTTTGGTGATTTAATATCTATAAGATTTCTTTTTTGGTAAGCAACCATATCTTCATCTGATAAGTATTTTTTATTTTTTAGCGCTAGTAATGGTTCTAATTTTACCGCAGGAAGTCCGGCAGGCTCTATATCAGCCATATCCCAACCGCTACCTTTTACACATAAGACTTTGTATTTTCTTCCATCTATGTCTTTAATTGTAGTCTTTACAGAAGTATTCCCTCCACCATGCAAAACCAATTCTTTATTTCTTCCAAGTAGTCTTGTTGAGTAGACTCTAAGCGCTAAATCAGTAGTAAAACCAAGCTTTTTGTACTTTTTTATATATTTTTTTGCAATATTTTTTGACCAATTATTTTTCAAAATCAAACTCCATAGACTTATTCACAACAAATTTTTGGTAATTTCAAACTAATTTTTAGTTGTAAAAAATAAAATAACAAGTTAAAAAAAAATATAAAGAGTCGGAAAAAAAATGAAAAAAGTTGGAGAACACGTAACAATAGATTTTTTGGGGGTAAAAAGAGAGTACACTCCTGAATTTTACAATAAAGTTATATATAAAATAGCAAAAAAGGCCAAAATTGAGGTTCTTAATATCTCAGAAAAGATATTTAAACCCCAAGGATATACGTGTGTGGCTCTTTTAGCAGAAAGCCATATGAGTTTTCATACTTTCCCAGAGAGAGGTATAATTAGTTTTGACTTCTTTACTTGTGGAAAAATTTCTCCAACAGCAGCTTTAGATATTTTAAAAAGTGAAATTAAGCATGAAAGGGCAGTAGTTAGAAATTTTGATAGAAGTAATAAAGGTCTTTACGAAGATATCTATAGCACACCAGGCCACCAAAAATATTATATTGTTAACGATGTATTAGAAAATCTCGTATCAAAAGTAGGACAACATATTGAAATAATGAAACTTGAAGAATTTGGTAATGCTTTATTTATAGATAGTGAATTACAAGTTGCTGAGAAAGACGAAAAAAAATATAGTGGTCAATTTGTTAATTCAGCGCTAAGTTTATCTAAAGACAATTCCAGTGCAGCTATAATCGGAGGAGGAGATGGTGGTGTAGCAAGAGAATGTTTGTCAAAAGGTTTTGATCTGATTGATTGGTATGAACTAGATCCAGA
>CACIOV010000033.1 GCA_902588335.1 uncultured Pelagibacteraceae bacterium | reverse complement strand
TAAATGATAATGAAACTGAATTAAATTTCTTTACTGGCATGTTCGATTTCAGTGATGACAAACAAGCTGCTGGTATACTTGGTTTGCAACATCAAAGTGATGATTTGTTTAGGAAAAGTTTTTTAGGAAAAATCTCTCCAATCACTGGAGGTTTTTTGACTGAAAATAGTGCGTTTTATCTTTATACTGGAGCGCAAGCAGAATATGAAGTCGGATTTTTGAAAATTACTCCTAGTTTTGCTCCAGGATATTATAATTCTGGAGATGGAAAAGATTTAGGTTCTGCCCTAGAATTTAAGAGTGAAATTCAAATGTCATTAAATCTATCCGATACTACTGAATTTGGAATGTCCTATAACCATATATCTAATGCTAGTTTAGGAGATAAAAATCCTGGAGCTAATAGTTATATGATAAATTTTCTTAAACAATTTTAATTTTACCAGAATCAAAATAAAAGTAATAAATGAATCTTAAAGATTGTCATAACGTAGAAGATTTTAGAAAATTGGCGAAAAAAAAATTACCATCTCCAATCTTTCATTATATAGATGGGGGTGCAGACGACGAAATAACCTTAAAAAAAAATACTGATTCCTTTAATAATTGTGATCTAATTCCAAATGTATTAACGGGTGCAAATAACGTTGATTTATCCACTACTGTTTTGGGTCAAAAAATTGATTTTCCACTTTTTCTTTCTGCCACTGCTATGCACCGCCTTTATCATCATGAAGGGGAAAGGGCTACAGCAAGAGCTGCTGAAAAAATGGGTACAATGTTTGGTATATCTACTATGTCAACAACAAGCATTGAAGAGATTGGAAAGTTAACTAATGGTCCAAAACTATTTCAACTTTACATTCATAAAGATAAAGGATTAACCGATAATTTAATTGAGAGATGTAAGCAATCTGGATTTAATAGCATGTGTTTAACTGTTGATGCTGTTGTAGCTGGCAATAGAGAAAGAGATCATAGAACAGGTTTTTCAACCCCACCTAGATTAACACTCGGTAGCTTACTAAGTTTTGCTTTGCATCCAACATGGAGCTTGAATTATTTGTTTAGAAAAAAATTTGAATTATCAAATGTAATTCATACAACAGACAAAGGAAGTAAAATAGACCAATCAGTTATGAATTATATGAACGAACAGTTTGAAACTAAAATGAATTGGAGTGATGCAGAATATTGCGTAAAAAAATGGGGAGGTCCATTTGCTCTCAAAGGTGTTATGTCAGTAGAAGATGCCAAAAAAGCAATTGATATTGGCTGTACCGCAATAATAATTTCAAATCATGGAGGAAGACAACTTGATGGTTCAATAACACCTTTTGATCATTTGACTAAAATTGTTGATGCGGTTGGAGATAAAATAGAAGTAATTCTTGATAGTGGTGTTAGAAGGGGGACACATGTTTTAAAAGCATTAGCGCTTGGTGCTAAAGCTTGTAGTTTTGGAAAAGGATATTTATTTGCTTTGGGAGCTGCTGGTCAACAAGGTGTTGAAGTGCTACTAAAAAAAATGAAAGAAGAAATAAATCGAGATATGATATTAATGGGTTGTCAATCTATTAAAGAACTTAATAGATCTAAAGTTGTTTTTAGAAAAAATTAAAAATGAAAATTGCTAAGAATGTAAATAAGCTTGGCACCGAAGCTGTATACAGCATATTTGCAAAAACGAAAAAATTACAAAAACAAGGAAAGAAAATTATTGATTTAAGTTTAGGGCAATCTGATTTTAAATCTCCACAGCATGCGGTTAACGCGGCTATCAAAGCGTTAAAAGATGGTCATCATGGCTACACCTTACCAAACGGAATAATCGAATGTAGAGAAGCTGTAAGCAGAAAAATAAAAAGTTTATATAAAGCTCATATTGATCCTGAGAGAATAATTATTATGCCTGGTGGCAAACCCACAATGTACTACGCCATTTCTTTTTTCGGAGAACCTGGTGCTGAAATTTTATATCCTGATCCAGGTTTTCCTATTTATGAATCAATGATTAATTTTACAGGAGCCAAGGCAGTTCCTTATAATATGACGGAGAATAAAGATTTTTCAATTAATCCTGATAAAATTTTATCATTAATTAATGAAAAAACTCGATTATTAATTTTGAATAATCCTCACAATCCGACAGGAGGTTTTACTGAAAAAAAAGCAATTGATAAACTTGCAAATAGTTTAAAAAAATTTCCTCATCTAGCAGTTTTAAGCGATGAGGTTTACGATAGATTGATTTTTGGTAACAAAGAAATTCCAACTTTATTAAATTATCCTGATCTTTATGACAGGCTAATTATTTTAAATGGGTGGAGTAAAACTTACGCAATGACAGGATGGCGATTAGGTTGGAGTGTATGGCCTGAAAAATTAATTGAACACGTATTTAAATTTTGTGTAAACAGTCATTCATGCGTTAATACACCAGCGCAATATGGTGCCATAGCAGCTTTAGATGGTCCAGAAAACCATCTGGAAGATATGATGAAAGAATTTTTTATTAGAAGAAAACTTATTTGCGATGGATTGCAAAGTTTAAAAGGCGTTCAATGTAATATGCCAGGTGGATCTTTTTTTGCATTTCCTAATGTAAAGAATACTGGAATGAATGGAGAAGAATTTACAGAAAAAAGCTTAAAAGAAGCAGGGGTTGCTATGATTCCCGGAGCTGCATTCGGAAAATTTGCCACAGATTATGTGAGATTTAATTTTGCTACTTCAAGAGAAAATATAAGCAAAGCTATAGAAAAAATAGATAAAATACTTAAATAATTCATATTAACTTTTTTGACCACCAAGCTTTTAGGCTGTAGTATATTTTTATGACTAAATTAGCCATGCCAAAAATTGATCGTAAACTTATATCAAAAAAAGTAGACGTTATAGCAGATCTTAAAAAAATTATTAAAATTGAAAATATTTTAGATCATGAGGATCAAACACGACCTTTTGAAACTGATGCTCTATCAGCATACAAACAAAAACCATTAGTTGTTGTATTTCCAGAAAATACAGAAGAGGTTAGCAAAATACTAGCGTACTGCAATCGAGAAAGAATTAAAGTTGTTCCAAGAGGTGCTGGAACCGGATTATCAGGAGGAGCTCTACCATTAGAAGACAGTATACTTTTAAGTCTAACTAAATTTAATAAAATTATTAATATTGATTATAAAAATAGATGTGTAGTTGCCCAACCAGGTGTAACGAATTTATCAATCACACAAGCCGTAGAAGATAAAAATTTTTATTATGCTCCAGACCCATCAAGTCAAATTGCCTGTTCAATCGGAGGTAATGTTGCAGAAAATTCTGGAGGTGTGCATTCTTTGAAATATGGAACAACGACAAATAATCTTCTTGGAGTCGAAGTGGTTTTTATGGATGGAACTATTTCTAGATTTGGAGGTAAAACTTATGACTCAGAAGGTTATGACTTGCTCGGATTAATTACTGGCTCCGAAGGTTTGTTATGTGTAATTACGGAAGTCACAGTAAAGATACTTAAGAAACCTCAATCAGTTAAAGCTGCTCTAATTGGATTTCCTACAATAGAGGATGGCGGAAAATGTGTTTCTGAAATTATTGCAAGCGGAATTATCCCTTCTGGAATGGAAATGATGGATAAGGCATTAATTCATGCTACTGATAATTTTGTAAAAGCAGGCTATCCAAGAGATGCAGAATCAATGTTAATTGTAGAATTAGATGGCACCGAAACAGAAGTAGAAGAACTTATTGAAAAGGTAAGCAATATTGCTAAACGAAATAAGTCATCGAGTATTAAAATTAGTAAAAATGAAAAACAAAGATTAAAGTTTTGGGCTGGACGTAAAGCGGCTTTCCCAGCTTGTGGCGATATGGCTCCAGATTATTATTGTATGGACGGTACTATCCCAAGAGGAAAGTTAGCTGAGGTTTTAAAAGAAATAGGAAGACTATCCAAAAAATACAATTTACCTGTTGCAAATGCTTTTCATGCTGGAGATGGGAATCTTCATCCTTTAATTATGTATGATGCTAACGAAAAAAATTCTTTAGAAAAAACAGAAAAATTTGGAGCAGATATATTAAAATATTGTGTAAAAGTTGGTGGAGTTTTGACAGGAGAGCATGGGGTTGGAGTTGAGAAAAGGGAATTGATGTGTGAAATGTTTAACAATAATGACATCCAACAGCAGATTAAAATTAAAAAAGCTTTAGACGCAAGTTCACTATTAAATCCTGGAAAAGTTTATCCAATTTTAAGAAAGTGCGCTGAAGAAGGGAGAGTGCATGTCCATAGAGGAAAAACAAAATTTCCCGACATACCTAGATTCTGATTCCACAAAATATCCTCAAAATGAAAGGGAAGTGTCGAATTTTATAAAAAAGTTTTATAAATCGAACATTCCTATAGAATTAGTAGGATCTGGCTCAAAAAAAAAAATAGGAAAACCACTTCAGTGTGCGCAAACTTTAAGTTTGTCAAAGTTAAATGGAATTATAGAATATTTACCTGAAGAACTTTATATTAAGGTTAAAGCTGGAACCCCAATAAGACATATAGAGGAAGAATTAAAAAAAAATAAACAACAACTAGCTTTTGAGCCAATCGATTTTGGATATTTGTTAAATGGAAAAAGTGACTACGGAACTGCAGCTGGACAGGTAGCTTGCAATATTTCTGGACCACGAAGATTTAAGGTTGGGAGTGTCAGAGATCATGTTTTAGGATTTAGAGGAGTTAATGGAAAAGGTGAAATTATAAAATCAGGGGGAGTAGTAGTAAAAAATGTTACAGGTTATGATTTGAGCAAATTAATTTGTGGTTCTTATGGAACTCTTGTAGCACTAACTGAAATCACTTTTAAGGTATTGCCTGTTTCAGAAGAAAGTAAAACATTAGTTATCCATAATCAAAAGTTAGAATTCGCAATGGATTTTTTAGATAAAGCGATAAGTTCTTCAAATGATGTTTCCGGAGCTATTTTTTTGCCTAATGAGCCAACAGTACCTGGCTGCGCTATGAATATTGAAAAAACTTTTAAATTAAATGATCTTAAACAAGAAGGTTCTATTACAGCAATTAGAATAGAAGGATCAAAAAATTCTATCGATCAAAGAGTTAAAAATCTGATTGACGAATTAAAAATTTATAATTTTAGTATTTCAATTCTTGAGACATATCAGTCAGAAATTTTTTGGAATAAAGTTAAAAGTTTTGAATTTTTTTCTAAATCAAAAAATAGTATTATTAGAATAGTTATTCCTCCATCTGAATGCATTAAATTGCTTTATCAATTTTCTAACAAATATAAATATTATTTAGATTGGGGTGGAGCCTTAATGTGGATGGAGGCTTTTGAATTATCAGAAGAGATGTTTGATTCTATAAGAAAAAAGGTAGTAAAACTTGATGGTTATGTAACAATGATAAAAAATTCTAATTATCTCCCTTACGTAGAAGATGTTTTTACTATAAATAAAGATCGATTTATTATATCTCAAAATATTAAAAAAAGTTTTGATCCCAAAAGAATACTTAACTCAGGAAAAATGTATACTGGTATATAAATGGAAACACATTTTTCAAAAGAACAATTAAAAAATAAAGATAACAAATCAAGCGAAAAAATTTTAAGAAAATGTGTCCATTGCGGATTCTGCAATGCTACTTGTCCCACATATCAACTATTAGGAGATGAATTAGATGGACCAAGAGGAAGAATATATTTGATAAAAGATATGTTGGAAAATAATAAACCAGCTAATGAAAAAATTGTAAAACACATAGATAGATGTCTTTCATGTTATAGCTGCATGACAACTTGTCCTTCTGGAGTAAATTATATGCACCTTATCGATCATGGAAGAAATCATATAGAAAAAACTTATAAAAGACCTTTTGGTGATAGATTTATTAGGAATTTTTTATCCATCGTGTTGTCTGAACCAATTAATTTTAGAATTGTTGGAATTTTAGCTCAATTTGTAAAACCATTCCGTTTTATATTTCCTAAAAAAGTTAGAGAAATGATTAATCTTATGCCAGGTAAGTTTCCCAAAAAAACACTAGCTAACATGAATGTATATCTGGCCAAAAATAAAAAAAAACCAGTAGCAAGAGTTGCCTTGCTAACAGGATGTGTTCAAAAAGTTATTTCTCCACAAATTAATGAAGCAACTATTAGACTATTAAATCGACATAATATTGAAGTCGTTGTCCCCAAGGGAATAAATTGCTGCGGCTCTTTAAATCATCATTTGGGCAAAAGTGATTTAGCTAACAAAACTTTTAGAAAAAATATTTCGATTTGGTATAACGAGTATTTGAAAAATGGATTAGATGCCATAATTTCCAACACATCTGGATGTGGCACTACTTTAAAAGATTATGGATTTATATTCAGATCTGACGAAAATTTAAAAAAAAAAGCAAAAAAAGTATCTGAATTAACGAAAGATATATCAGAATACTTAGATGAAAATGTTAAGCTTAATTTTATTAAAAAAAATGAAAATGAAAAAGAATATAAAATTGCATATCATTCTGCTTGTTCAATGCAACATGGACAAAAAGTACATGAAGTTCCTATAAAGTTAATAAAAAAAACAGGAAACAAAGTACTTGATATTCCAGATGGACATCTTTGTTGCGGTTCTGCAGGAACTTATAATTTACTTCAAAATAATATTGCAAAAAAACTATTAGAAAATAAAATTTCAAATATTGAAAAAATAAAACCTCAATTTATTACCACTGGAAATATTGGATGTATTACTCAAATTGCAAAAGGTACTAAGATTCCAATTTTACACACAGCTGAAATTATAGATTGGTACACAGGTGGTCCCAAGCCAAAAATTCTAAGAAAATTATGAAGAAAATATTAATTACCAGAAAACTTATAAAATCAAGTGAAGAATATGCATCAAAGATTTTTAATGTGAAATTAAACAAAGAAGATGAATTATTAACA
>CACIOV010000032.1 GCA_902588335.1 uncultured Pelagibacteraceae bacterium | reverse complement strand
TTTGTAAGTTTCAGACCAAATGAAAATATCAAAAATGAAATTAGCGTTACAAATGGTTATGAGTTTAAAGCTAAAGCACCAGTATCAGCAAAATCAGGTAAAAAATCATATGATTTATTTTCTAAAGGAAGATTTGCTTGGGTTGTTGATAATGAGGACGAAGCAAAATTAATTGTCACAATGAAAAAAGCTTCAAGACTTATGATTGTTGGCAATACTAATAAAGGTGATCAAACAACTGACCATTATTCTATGATGGGTTTTACAAAAGCATATAATACAGCAAAAAAAAACTGTAGTTAAAAACTAAATAATTAATGAAAAAGCAAAAAAAGATAGTGCTTGCCTATTCTGGCGGTCTAGATACTTCTGTAATTCTAAAATGGCTTCAAAAAAACTATAAAGCAGAAGTTATTGCCTACACGGCGGACATTGGTCAAAAAATAAATAAAAAAAAAATTTTTAAAAATGCAAAAAAACTTGGTGTAAAAAAAATAATTATCGAAAATTTAAAAAATTTATTTGTAAAAGAATATGTATATCCATTGATTAGAGGACATGCAATTTATGAAGGTGTCTACTTATTAGGAACTTCTATAGCAAGACCCTTAATTGCAAAAAGGCAAATTGCTATAGCAAAAAAATTTAATGCTTATGCAGTTTCGCATGGTTCAACAGGTAAAGGAAATGACCAGGTAAGATTCGAACTTGGCTATCATTATTTTGGTCCAAAAATTAAAATAATTGCTCCTTGGAGAATATGGAAATTAAATTCAAGAACAGATTTAATTAAATATGCTAAAAAAAATAAAATACCAATACCTAAAGATAAAAAAGGAGCTTCACCTTTTTCTGTTGACGATAATTTATATCACACTTCAACTGAAGGAAAGATTTTAGAAAATCCTGGAAACGCAGCCCCAGAATTTATTTTTCAAAGAACGCTATCCCCTGAGAAGGCTCCAAATAAAGCTTCTTATGTAACTATAGGATTTAAAAATGGAGACCCAATAACAATTAATAGGAAAAAATTATCCCCAGAAAATTTATTACAAAAATTAAACTTTCTTGCAGGTAAAAATGGTATTGGCAGAGTTGACCTTGTTGAAAATAGATTTATTGGAATAAAATCTAGAGGTGTTTATGAAACACCAGGTGGAACGATATTAATTTATGCTCATAGAGCAATTGAGTCTGTTACATTGAACAAAGAAACAATGCATAAAAAAGATGAAATTATGCCTAAATATGCAGAACTTATTTACAATGGTTATTGGTATTCAAAAGCAAGATTAAAGCTTCAAAAAATTATAGATCTCGATAGAAATAAAGTTAATGGATCTATTAAGCTTAAATTATATAAAGGAAATATAACAATTACTTCAAGAAAAACTAAAAGTAATGCTTATTCAATAAAAAAGGTGTCTTTTGAAGAAAACAAAACCTTTAATAAATCAAGTGTAGAAAGATTTATTAATTTTCATAAAAAAAAGCTTCGTTAATTTTTTATTTTCTATTTAGAATTAACTTTTTTAAAACATTCAACAGTATTACTTAATAGACAAGCAATTGTCATTGGACCAACTCCACCTGGAACTGGTGTGACTGCTTTAGCAACTTTAGAAACTTCATCAAAATCAACATCTCCAACCAATCCCGTATCTGTCTTATTTATCCCGACATCAATTACTATTGCTCCTTTTTTTATCCAATCACCTTTAACAAGTTTTGGCCTACCTACTGCTGCTATGATTATATCAGCCCTGCTACATTCGGTTTTTAAATCCTTTGTTTTTGAATGAGCAATAGTTACAGTACAATTTTCTTTTAAAAGTAATTGTGTCATAGGCTTTCCATTTAAATTTGATCTTCCAATCATAACTGCATGCTTACCACTTAAGTTTTTCTCAACTTTTTTAAGCAATAAATAACAACCTAATGGAGTACAGGGAATACTGCTGTCGTAGCCTGATGACAAATTTCCTACATTCATAGGATGAAACCCATCTACATCTTTGCCAGGAAGTATAGTTTCAATAACTTTTCTTTTATCTATATGTTTTGGCAAAGGTAATTGAACTAAAATACCTGAAACTTTCTTATCATTATTTAATTCTATAATTTTATTTAAAAGAACTTTCTCTTCCACATTTTCAGGATATCTAATTACCTCTGAATTCATTCCAACTTCTTTTGCAAATTTCTCCTTATTTTTTACATAAATTTTACTTGGGGCATCTTCGCCTACTAAAATTACAGTTAATCCAGGAATAGAATTATAGCTAGATTTAAGTTCTTCTATTTTTTTTTTTAATTCTTCCCGCAGCTCGGCTGCAATTTTTTTCCCATCTATAATCATTTTAGAATAATCCCGGTGCAAAAATTTCAAAAATAATATTTCTTAAGAACATTAAAAGTAAAATTAAAATTACTGGAGAAATATCTATAGAACCAAAAGTTGGTATATATCTTCTTATTCTATTTAGAGCGGGATCTGTCATTTTATAAGTTGCATCGAGTACAGCAAAAACAAATCTATTTTGCGTATTGAGAATATTAAATGCAACCAGCCAACTTAAAATGGCATTAATAATTATAATCCATAAGTAAATAGTTATTATACTATCTAATAAAACAAATATTGACTTCATTTTTTCTCCACATAAATAGATTGACTTGGAAACGCAAAAGAAGCATTATTTTTTTCCACAATTTGTTTAATTTCTATTGCTAGTCTTTCTTTAACCGCAAGCCACTCATCCCAATCATCTGTAACTGTAAAACATCTAATATACATATCTATTGAACTATCAGAAAATTTATCAACCCTAACAGCATGGCCTAAGCTGGTTTTAAAATCTTTGTGAGTAGTAACATATTTTTCTATTTCGTCTCTAATCTTTTTAAGTTGTTCAATAGTTGTGTTGTATTGTAAAGTAATAACCCAGCTAATTATCCAATTGGTTGTTTCGCTTATATTAATTACGGCATTTTCTGCAAACTGAAAGTTTGGGATGATCGCTATTGATTTATCAAATTTTCTTACAACAGTTGATCTAAACCCTATCCGTTCAACAATTCCTTCAATAATGTTTTCAACAATAATCCAGTCCCCAACTTTAAATCTTTTTTCTACTAATACTAAAATTCCTGATATTAAATTCTTAAATAAATCTTGAGCTCCCAATGCTACCGCAACACCAAACAAACCTAATCCAGCAATTATTGGTCCTATTTTTATTCCCCATAGTTCTAAAACTGCCGCAGCACCCAAAATAATAATAAGTATTTTAAAAGCTTTAACTATCCAACCAATTAACTCTTTAGTTAAAAGTTTTTCTAATCCTCCCAAGAGATAGCTAACAGGTTGAATAAACTGATGGATTAACCAAAAAATTAAAATTGTGATAAGTGATCTATTTAAATTATCTATAAATGACTGTGACTCAGGACTAAATTCTAAATAATAACTTGCGATAAAAAAACCTATAACGATTGGAAAAAATCTTGCAGGACCCTCCATTGCTTGAACAAAAGTATCATCTAGTTTGTTTGTTGTTTTTTTTGCTATTTTTTTCAAACGATTAATAATAATTTTACTAATAAAACCTCTAAATAATAAGAAAATAAAAAAAATTCCTAAACCAATCAGTATTTGAAAAATATCTATTCCCAAAATACCTTTTTCCCATACCTCAACGAACAAAGCTGAAAAATTTTTAAATATATCCATTTTTTACCTAATTTTTTTTAACAAAAATTCTTCTTCTCCAGGACTAAAAACAAATACTTTTTTCCATTTAATCTGTTTTAATACTGATAATACCTTCTCGCTTATACACATTAGATTACATTGAGTCACTACGTTTAAAAGTGAATATTTATTTATAAGTTTAAATAAATTTTTAGCACTCTTTGTAGAATAAATAAAAATAACATCAGGTGGTTTTTTTTCAAAAAAATCTAATGTTTGTTTATCAATCTCTTCGATTGGTAGCGAAGTATAGTTTGAAATTCTATCTACTAAATATCCTGCGTTGATTAAATCTTTATCTAGATCTTTGGATATAAATTCGCTACTCAAATAAAGCAATTTCCCTGATTTACTATCCAAAGTTCTTATGATTAATTCAATTAAAGAATCTACTGTTCCCTCAGAAGAGTAAGTATTTATAAAACCGATCTGCTTTGCTGTAAATTCTGTTGCTTTGCCTACACAAAAACATTTGATTTTTGAATTAAATTTTTCTATATCCATAAATCTTATTGCGTTTGAACTCGTAAAAATTACAGCTTTATAATTTAATAAATCTATTTTTTTAGTTTCTAATTTTTCAATTTTAATTACAGGAAGATGAGTTACCGTATGACCTAATTTTATTAAGTTTTCTATAAGATATAATGAATCTTCTTTAGGTCTTGTAATAACGATATGCACTTTTAATTTCCCTGTGTTATAAAATCTGGACCAGCTTTTTTTAATAACTCTTTGCCAACTTTATAACCTATATCTACAGCATCTCTAAAGTGTCCTGAGCTTTGAAATTCAAATTTTTTCTTTCCATCATTTGAAAAAAGTTCACTTTTTAAAGATATTTTATCATTTGACAATTTAGCTAAACCACCAATAGCTGTATCACAATCTCCACCTATTGCTTCAAGTAAAGCGCGTTCTGCCTGAATACAACAATATGTTTCATTATCATTTATAGTTCTTAAAATGCTTAAAGTTTTTTGATCATCTTTTTTGCACTGCAATGCAATTGTTCCTTGGCCAATTGCCGGTAACATTTGCTCAATGGTGAATATTTCTTTAATCTGATTTTCTAAATTAAGCATTTGAATTCCAGCTAAAGATAAAACTATAGCATCGTACTCTTTATTTTTTAACTTTGTAATTCTTGTATCAATATTTCCTCTCATTGTAACAATATCAAGATCATTTCTTAATAATTTTAATTGAGCGTACCTTCTAAAAGAACTAGTTCCAATTTTTGATAGCGGTTTAAGATCATTAAAAGATTTATTTGAATGACTTAAAAAAGCATCTCTTGGATCATTTCTTTTTACTACAGCATTAACGCATAGTCCTTCTGTCATTATTGTAGGCAAATCTTTTAAAGAATGAACGGCCAAATTTATCTTTGATTCTAATAATTCTTCTTCTATTTGCTTACAAAATACCCCTTTGCCTCCAATATCTGATATTCTTTTATTTTGAAATATATCGCCCGAAGTTTTTATTATTTTTAATTCTATTAAATTTTCATTGAATTGAGAATTAGATTTTATTAGCAAATTCTTAACATGATTTGAGTAAGCTAATGAAAGCTTGCTACCTCGACATCCAATTATAAATTTTTTCTTATCTGTCATTATTGTTAAAAATTACTTATGTTATATTATTATTTTATATTTATAGACAGCTAATCAACATGAAAGAAAAGCTTACTTTTTTGGGAATAGAAACAAGTTGCGACGAAACTGCAGCATCAGTTGTGCGAGAAAAAACTGATGGTACAGGAGATATTTTATCAAATGTTGTTTCTGGTCAAATTGATGAACATAAAGAATTTGGTGGTGTAGTTCCTGAAATTGCAGCAAGAGCTCATGTTGAAAAAATAGATTTTATAATTAAAAAAGCTATCAAAGAAAGTAATTTAAGTTTTGATAAAATAAATGGAATAGCAGCAACAGCTGGTCCAGGTTTAATAGTTTGTTTAACTGTTGGTTTAAATGCAGGAAAAGCAATAGCAGGATCATTAAAAAAACCTTTTGTAGCTGTAAATCATCTAGAAGGTCATGCTCTTAGTCCTAAAATTAATAAAAAAATTAAATTTCCATATTTGTTGCTACTTATATCAGGTGGGCATACCCAATTTTTAGAAGTAAAGGGAGTGAATGATTATAAAAGACTTGGCACCACAATTGATGATGCTCTCGGAGAAGCTTTTGATAAAACTGCAAAACTTTTAGGAATAGAATTTCCAGGTGGACCCAAAATTGAAGAATGGGCAAAAAAAGGAGATAAAAATTATTTTGAATTACCCAAACCGATACTTAAAAAAGGTGGGTGCAATTTATCTTTTGCTGGTTTAAAAACTGCTGTTCTTAGAACTTCTAAAAAATTAAAAAGCCAAAAAGAAAAATACAATTTGGCTGCATCTTTTCAAAAAACTATCAACGAAATCCTTTATGAAAAAACTAAAATAGCAATGAAAGAGTTTTTGAAGGATAAAGAAAATATAGAAAAAACTTTTGTAATTGCTGGTGGTGTAGCTGCTAATTTAAAAATAAGAGAAAATTTAACTAAACTATCAAACGAAAAAAAATTTACTTCTATTTTTCCTCCTGTAAATCTTTGTAGCGATAACGCAGCAATGATAGCTTGGGCTGGTATTGAAAGATATAAAATGAATTTAATCGATAATTTAGAATTTCCATCCAAAGCTAGATGGCCATTAGATAGTTCGGCACCTTTTTTAAAAGGACCAGGATTAAAAATTTAAATGAAATATTGGCTGCTCAAATCAGAACCTAATGTATGGTCAATTGATCAGCAAAAGAAAGCTGGATCCAAAGGTGTAACGTGGGATGGTGTTAGAAATTACCAAGCTTCAAATAATTTAAAAAAAATGAAAAAAGGTGATTTTTGTTTTTTTTATCATTCAAATATTGGAAAAGAAATTGTGGGAATAGTTACAGTTATTAAAACAGCTTTTATAGATCCCACAGATAGGGATAAAAAATTTGTTACTATAAAAGTAAAATTTAAAGAAAAACTAAAAAAAGGTGTTTCTCTTGAAAATATTAAAAAAAATAAGGCCCTTAACCACTTATCTTTAATCAAACAAAGCAGATTATCAGTAATGCCGGTAGATTTTAAAAGCTGGAAAATAATTTATAAGATGGGTAAAGTCTAGAAAACTGTTTAAATAATTTCGGGTGAAAAGTGAGAAAAAAAAAGCAGAAAAAGAAAAAAAAAAAGAAAAAAACTAGATCTAGAAGAAGATC
>CACIOV010000031.1 GCA_902588335.1 uncultured Pelagibacteraceae bacterium | reverse complement strand
ATCCAGCGAATGCTTTCTTTTACCTTTTCACAGCATTGCATAGTTTGCATTTATTAGGTGGTTTATTTTTTTGGGGAAAAGCTACTACCAAGATATTTAAAGAGAATTTTAACGTATCAAAAACTAAGCAAGCAATTGAACTATGCGCAATATATTGGCATTTTTTATTAATAGTTTGGTTAATTTTGTTCGCTTTAATGATAGCAACATAAAAAGGAAATAATTAATGAGCCAGTTTGATATTACAAAACTACCACAAGGGCCAAAAGGTTTTGTGCATGATTTGAGCTCTGATCAAAGAGTTTTTAAAGGTGTTCCTTGGGGTAAAGCAATGATGTGGATTTTTCTTTTAAGTGATACTTTTATTTTTAGCTGTTTCTTAATTTCGTTAATGACAGCTCGCGCTTCAACAGTCGTACCATGGCCTCCTACCAGCGAAGTTTTTGGATTAATGGCGTTTGGAGTGCAGGTTCCTTTGTTGCTTATAGCAATTATGACGTTCGTGCTAATTACAAGCAGCGGAACAATGGCCATAGCAGTTAAATACGGTTATGAAAAAAATCGTAAATTATGTGGTTGGTTTTTAGTAGCAACAGCGTTAGGTGGTTTAACCTTTGTTGGTATGCAAGCATTTGAGTGGTCCAAGTTAATTTTTCATGATGGTGTTAGACCATGGAGCAATCCATTTGGCGCAGAACAATTTGGCGCCTTCTTTTTCATGATAACGGGGTTTCATGGAACACATGTGTCTATTGGTGTAATTTTTCTATTTATTTTTGCAAGAAAAGTTTTCAGAGGAGATTTTGAAACGGGTAGGAGAGGTTATTTTACGTCTATGAAATCTGATTATGAAGCTATAGAAATTTTGGGACTATATTGGCATTTTGTTGATCTAGTTTGGGTTTTTATTTTTGCATTTTTCTATCTTTGGTAGGGTAAACAATGGAAGCTGATAAAAAACAAGAAGTACATACACATAAAATAGGAATCTATCTTTGGATTTGGGGCTTGTTATTTGTATTTAGTTTCTTCTCATACATGGTTGACTACATGAATTTTCAAGGACTATTAAGATGGTCTCTAATAGTATTTTTTATGTTAGCTAAAGCAGGGTTTATAATGGCAATCTTTATGCATTTGTATTGGGAACGTTGGGCTATTGTTAATGTTCTTTTATGGCCAATGACTTTAATAGGAGTATTTATAGGAATCATGGTAGCAGAATCTTATTATACTTTTTTTTCACGTCTGTTTTATTTTGTAGTAGGGGGATAATCCCACATTCTGTTCTAAAATATGACCACCATTAAAACAAAAATACTAAAGCTAGATTACTTTAGTAGTATGAAAGCTTTTTTTAATTTAATGAAACCTCGCGTAATGTCACTAGTAATCTTTACATGCGCAGTTGGGCTATTGGCAGCTCCTGTAAAAATTAATTTTTATGATGCAATTTTTTCTCTTTTAGCTGTAGCTTTGGGTTCGGGTGCGGCGGGTGCATTAAATATGTGGTACGAGTCTGATTTAGATTCTTTGATGACCAGGACTTGTCTTCGACCAATTCCAACAGGAAAATTAACAAAAAACCAGGCGCTTACTTTTGGGGTCTTGTCTTCCCTGATTTCCGTAACTACTTTATATTTTTTTTCGAACTTGATCGCTACATCTTTGTTAGCTATTACAATTTTGTTTTATGTTTTTGTTTATACAATTTGGCTCAAGAGAAAAACTGCTCAAAATATTGTTATAGGCGGAGCTGCCGGAGCTCTACCCCCTGTTATTGGTTGGGCTATCTCCACAAATAGCATAACACTCGAACCAATTATTTTGTTTTTAATTATTTTCATATGGACACCATCTCATTTTTGGGCATTAAGCTTGTATAAATCAGAAGATTATAGAAAAGCAAAAATTCCAATGTTGCCTGTTACATCGGGTGTGAAAACAACAAAATTTAATATTTTATTATATGCATTAATTTTATTTCCAGTTGTGATATCACCATATTTTTTAAATTTTTCTGGACTAATTTATTTATTGCCAGCGATTTTACTTAGTGGTTATTATTTTTATATTTCTTATAAATTATTAAAAGAAAATAATCCTGCAATGGAAAAAAAATTGGCTACAAAATTGTTTGGCTATTCAATATTATTTCTTTTTATGATTTTTGCTTTGGTTTTAATAGACAAAGTCATATAAAATTCTAATATGGAGATAAATAAAAAAAATTTTTTTAATACAAAATTTATTATATTTTTTTTTCTAGTATTAGCTTTATTTTTTTATGTGATAATAAATAAGTTTCAAAAAGAAAAAGATCTCGCGTTATCTCAAGAACCAATTTCAATAAATTTATTAACAAGTGTTCATCCTGATCTGCCTTGGAGTTTTCGACCAGTGGAACCAATAATATTGGTAAAGCCCGGCGAAGTAAAAACGGTAGAATATGTAGTTGAAAACTTAGAAAACAAAGAAACAACCGGAATAGCTACATTTGCTTATTTTCCTAATAAATTTGAGAACTACATTAGCAAAATTAATTGTTTTTGTTACGATGCCCGAACTTTAAAAGCAAAACAAAAAGACAAATATATATTGGTGCTTTTAATTGATCCTGAGGTGACAAAAGATACCAAGACAAAAAATGTAAAAGAAGTTACTATTCAATTCACTTTTTTTGATTATAAAAAGTATAAGAAGCAAGAAAGTTAAAATGATTTTAAAAACTTTGACAATCCAACCAGATACTGCACTTCAGCTTTGTACTGTTTGTATTACTGGTAATAATGGAGGAAAAATAGCACTCGCTATTATAGTATTCGGATTGATTCTTTTAGGCATTGGAAATTGGGCTTATAAGAAATATATCTTAAATAAGAAGGAATTTTCTCAAGAAAAATAATTTAGGTTTGGTGCAACTGTTGTTTTGCCTAGATAATATCAAAATTCTATACTAATAAAAGGTATGGATTATATAAGTACTAGAAATTCGCAAAAAAATTTTACATTTAAAGATGTTTTTTTGAAAGGTTTAGCATCTGATGGCGGTCTTTTTGTCCCAAAAAAAATTCCAAAATTTGCTTCTCAAGAATTAGAAAATCTTAAGAATCTTTCTTACAAAGAATTAGCTATAAAAATAATTTTAAAATTTTGTAAAGATGAATTTAACGAAAAAGAAATTAGAGACTTGGTTAATAGTTCTTATAAAAACTTTCGAGTTGATGATGTTGTAAAAATTAAAAAATTTGGAAAAATAAATTTATTGGAACTATTTCATGGACCCACATTAGCATTTAAAGATATTGCTATGCAAGTTATTGGAAACATGTATGAAAAAATTTTAAAAAAAAATAATTTAAAAGTTAATATTGTTGTAGCCACTTCTGGTGATACAGGGGCAGCAGCCATAAGTGCTATTAGAGACAGGAAAAATATGAAAATTTTTGTCTTACATCCAGAAAACAAAATATCTGAAGTTCAAAGAAAATTTATGACTACCGTTGATTCTAACAATGTATTTAATATTGCTTTAGCCAGCAATTTTGATGAATGTCAGAAATTTGTCAAATTAATGTTTGCTGATAATGACTTCAGAAACTCAATAAACATGACAGGAGTAAATTCAATAAATTGGTCAAGAATCGTCATTCAAATTGTTTACTATTTCTTTTCTTATTTTAAAATTGCTAAAGAAAATGAGAAAATAAATTATTCAGTTCCTACTGGAAACTTTGGAGATATCTTCGCAGGATATATAGCTAAAAAAATGGGTCTTCCTATCAATAAATTGATTATAGCTACTAATAGTAACGATATTTTAAAAAGAGCCATCAGCACAGGTATTTATAAACCTTTAAAGGTCGAGCATACAATATCCCCCAGCATGGATATCCAAGTTGCAAGCAATTTTGAAAGGCTAGTCTTTGATGCTTGCTCTTGTAGTTCTGACAAAATGATAAAGTTGATGAATGATCTTGATGAGCGAGGAGAATTTAAGCTGGAAAAAAATCAGCTGGAAAAAATAAGTAAAAATTTTTGTTCTGAAAGTTTATCAGAACAAGAAACTAAATCAGTTATAAAAGATATGCATAATAAACAAAAAATATTAGTTGATCCTCATACAGCTGTAGCTATTGGTGTGGCAAATAAAATGTCACTGGAAGGAAATACTGTCATTTTGGCAACTGCACACCCTTCAAAATTTTCAGAGACAGTTATGAAAGCAACAGGCATAAAGCCAGATTTACCAGAAAATTTAGAAAATATATTGGTTACAAAAGAAAAATACGAGAAACTGCCTAAGGATCTAAAAAAAATTAAAAATTATATTTTGGAAAGATGTAACTACTAAACTGGAGTTGCTCTTTTTGCTAATTTATCAGCTAGATCATTCATAGGATCTTCTGAATGACCTTTTACCCAATTCCATTCTACGGGATTAGACAGTGTTAGTTCTTTGAGCTTCTTCCAAAGGTCAACATTTTTAACGTTTTTTTTATCGGCTGTTTTCCAATTATTTTTTTCCCAACTTTTAATCCAAACAGTAATTCCTTCCTTTACATAAGTAGAATCTGTAAAAATTTTTATATTTTTTAACGATGGTTGTTTTTCCTCGTGTTTAGAACAATATTCTAGAGCTTTAATTGCTGCAGTTAATTCCATCCGATTGTTAGTTGTTAATTTCTCTCCGCCAAATAACTCTTTTTGTTTATTTTCTGTTAACATAATAGCAGCCCATCCACCCGGACCTGGGTTACCTACGCAAGCACCATCTATATAAATTACAATCTCCATTATCAAAAAAAATAATCCTGGTAATTTTTTACATTGTCATGAAATTCTAATCTTTTTAAATACTCTATAGGGTCTTTAATTTTTACTATTGCACCTTCAATTAAATTTAAGTAATCAAAAACTCTTGTAAGTAAAAATCTTATTGCTGCTCCCTTGCATAATATCTTAAGAGATTTTTTTTCATCATCGGTTAATTTTCTTATACTTGAATATCCATCAATAAATTTTTTCGCTTTTGTCACATTAAAACTTAAATTTTCGCTTTTTCCTTCAAAACATAGGGCGTTTAGACATATTGCTATTTCAAACGCGTAAAAATCATAACAGGAGAAATAAAAATCAATAATGCCTGACAATTTCTCATCTTTAAAGAAAATATTGTCAGGAAATAAATCTGCATGAATTATTCCAGAAGGAATATTTTTTGGCCAATTTTTTTCAATTTCATCTAAATTTTTTTCTATTACTTTCGGTAAATTAGGATGAATTTTAGAGCAGTCTTTTTTAACTTTATTATAGATTTTTCTCCAAGAATTAATCGAAAGCTTATTTTCTCTCTTGCCTGATAAGTCTTTTGTTATTAAATGTAATTTTGCGGCATTAACTCCAACTTCGTAACATTCATCCGGGCTTAAAATTTTTTTTGCACGCCCCTCCAAGAAGGATACAACAGCAGCCTTTTTTTTAGAAATTTCAGATATGTAATTACCATTTTTATTTATTATGGGCTCAGGAGCTGGAAAATTTTTATCAAAAAGATTTCTCATCAAACTTATAAAAAAAGGCAAATCTTTGCTCTCAACTCTTTTTTCATATAAAGTTAGAATAAATTTGCTTTTTTCTGTTTGAATAAAATAGTTAGTATTTTCTATACCCTCTTTTATTTCCTTATAATTTATGAGTTTTCCTAAATTATATTTTGAAAAAAAATCCTTCAACTGATTTTCAGACAATTTTGTATATACCGCCATTTTTTTTAATTATTTATATCCTTTTTTTTTAATATAGAGTATTGTTACTTTAATGAAAAATACCGCAACATCTCAAAAAACCCCTTATAAAGTTAAAGTTGAAAAGGATAAAATTTATTTTTGGTGTGCTTGCGGCTTATCACAAAAACAACCTTTTTGTGATGGCGCCCATAAGAAAGAAGGAAAATTTAAATCACTTAAATATTTAGCCACCGAGAGTAATGAAAAGTATTTTTGTGGTTGTAAGATGACCAAACACCCACCTTTCTGTGATGGATCGCATTCTAAACCTTAGTGTGTTTTAATGCAGTTATGGTTTGCTCTAAGCTTTGAAGATAAAATTTTTCTAATTTTTTTTTATCAATTGAATTATTAATTAAACTTTCTACCGCCTCTATGCTTATTTTAATTGAGGTATTTTTAATATCTTTTAAGGCATTTTCTTTCATAAGATTAATTTTTTGTTCCGCATTTTTTCTTCTATCCTCCATTATTTGGTGAAATTTTTGAGTCTTTTCAACAATCATTTTTTCACTATCTTTTTTTGCTGAGTTAATAATTTCTCGTACTTCTTTTTTTGATTTATCAATTTTATTTTCATAATTACTTAATAAATTTTTAGATTCAATTTTTAGTTTTTCAGCTTCATTTAACTCTTTTTTTATTTCGCCTATTTGATTATTTAATGAATTATTTATTTTTTGTGGGACTTTTAAATAAATTAAAACTCCAAAAAAAATAAAGAAGGAAATAGCTACCCAAAAAGTTGCATCTATTATCATATATGTTTTTCTATTTTCCTTTTTATTAAGTCATTAACGATAGCAGAAACATTGCTCTTATTAACATCAGTATCTATTATTTGCGTTATTATATTAGCAGATGTTTCAACTGCTATTTTGTTTACACTTGATAGTGAAGATTTTTTTAAATCTTTTATCTCTTTTTCAACTGCTGTTAATTCTTTTTCAATTTCACTATCAAATTTTTGCTTTTTTTCCTCAATATCTCTATTTAATTTATTTTTATTATCTTCAATAATTTTTTTTGCTTCTTTTTTTGAATTTTCAATTATCTCATTATATTCTTTAAGTTTTTTTTCAGCATTTTCCTTGAGTTTTTGAGCTTCATCAAGATCATTAACTACTCTAGATTTTCTATTTTCAATACTATACGTAATTCTAGGTAAAAATATTTTCCAAATAATTAAATACAGGGAAGAAAAAATTAGTATTAACCAAAATATTTGAGCTGTCCAAAACTCAGGATTAAGTTGAGGCATTCCTGCTTCAGAACCAAACGCATGGTTCATACAAACAATCAAAGCAATGCACAAGGCAAAGCAAAAACTTTTCATATCTAAATTTTATTTATTAAAATGCAAATAAAATTATCAATGCAACAACTAATCCAAATAAACCTGTAGCTTCCGCTAGGGCAAATCCTAGAAGTAAGTTAGGAAACTGTTTTGCGGCTGCTGATGGATTTCTCATCGCGCCAGACAAATAATTTCCAAAAATAAGACCAATGCCAACTCCAGCTCCTGCTAATGCAATTGCCGCTAGACCTGCTCCTATCATTTTCGCTGCTTCTAATTCCATTATTCCTCCTTTGTTAATGGTGTAAATTTAATGCATCATTTAAATAAATGCATGTTAAAATTGCAAAAACATAAGCTTGAAGAAAAGCAACAAGTATCTCCAATCCTGTTAATGCAACTGAAAAACCAAGCGGCAACCAACCACCTAGCAAACCTAAGCTTATCACAAATCCGCCAAATACTTTCATCATCGTATGTCCTGCCATCATATTTGCAAATAATCGGACTGATAAGCTAACTGGTCTTGATAAATAAGATATTATTTCGATAACAACAATTAAAGGCAAAAGTACCATGGGAACTCCTTTTGGAACAAAAAGTTCTAGGTATTTAATTCCATGTTTAACGAATCCAATTACAGTTACCCCAATAAATACTACTGCTGCTAACACGAATGTAACTATGATATGGCTTGTAACAGT
>CACIOV010000030.1 GCA_902588335.1 uncultured Pelagibacteraceae bacterium | reverse complement strand
CCTGCAACATCAGGATTCAGCACGGCTTCAATTATACAAGCCGGAGTAAGTAGTGGGGCTAACTATGTGGTAAAGAAAAGCACTGGTAAAACAATTGGTGAGCATGCAATTGAAGTAATTAACAAAGAAACACTAACACAAACATATTTCCCAATTAGAAAAATCCATTAATTGCTGCGCCTCAAGTTATAATTTATTAATCATTTTTTATATTAAATAAACAATGCTAAAAACAGTATTCATTATTGTTCTGTCAGTTACAATTTTTGGTATTTTGCTTTTTTTATATATTAAAAGATCATTAAAAATTCAGCTGAATTACTATTTGTCTAAAAATAATAAAAAAAAAAATAAAACTTAATTAAATCATTTTGCAAAATTTTTTAAATTCTTCTTTTGGTATTTCTAAAACCCTTTTTGATAAATCATAACTAAAACCAGATCTTGCCAAAATTGAGATGTCTTTTTTATAAAATAAGAACCTATTATTTTCTTCTCGACTTGGTCCAATTCTTCTTTTTTTGCAAAGCTTGATTGCTGAAAAAAAATCTGGATCAGACTCATTTTCTCTAATTTTTGAAATGCTATCTTTAATGTATTTTGTATCTATTCCTTTTTTAATCAAACTATATCTAATCTTATTTAACGAATATCCCCTTCTTAAAAAAACCTTGGATTTTGCATCTGAATAATATTGATCACTGATAAGTTTTTGATCAGCTAATGAAGAAATTACTGTATCGATTAAGTTAAAAATATCCTTCTTATTAGAT
Source organism: uncultured Pelagibacteraceae bacterium (assembly GCA_902588335.1). Lineage (GTDB taxonomy): Bacteria > Pseudomonadota > Alphaproteobacteria > Pelagibacterales > Pelagibacteraceae > AG-414-E02. The sequence goes on along the minus strand of CACIOV010000030.1, from coordinate 7,761 downwards.
ATTTTTTGTTTCTTTTTAATTAGTTTTTTAAACAAATAAGTTTTTAATTGCTGTTTTGATGGACTATATTTTTCTAGATATGAATAGGCATAATTTCTAATTTCATCAATTATTGTTTCCAGATCTTTCTTATTTTTTATAGGATTCATTATATTTATATACTATATTATAAATTTAAATTTATATGCTAATTCAATTTATAGATTATTTAACATTTGAAAATATATATTTGTGGACTAATGTCGGACTATTGCCATTTTGGCTAATGTTAATTGTTATTCCAAAATCAAAAGTTACTCAAATTTTTATTAATTCAGTAATTTTACCTCTCATTTTGTCTGCCCTCTATATTTATATAATTTATCAAATGGTTTTATTAGATGAGTCAATATTTGATATCTTTAAATTATATTTGAGTTTAGAAAATCTGTATACCTTGTTTGCTACAGAAAGCTTTTTACTTGTTTTTTGGATACATTTTGCTGCGCTAAATCTTTTTTTAGGAGCGTGGGTATCCATGGATGGTGTAAAATATAATATTCCACGAGGTTTAGTATTTGTCCCTTTATTTTTAATCTATTTTACGGGACCGTTAGGAATTGTTTTATATTGGATAATAAGAGTCTTTTATGCCAAAAAAATTGCTTTTCATGATTAAATAAAAAATATGAAAGAACAAAATAACCAAAAAAAAAATAATTTTTTCAGAAAAATATTTATAAAAATTTGTAGAATTTTAGGCTACGAGTTAATAGATCAAAGCAATTTTTATGTTTCTACTCAAAAAAAAAATCTTGATGAAAATTTAAGTATCCAAGGAAAAAAATCAATTAATGTGCCTTTAGGTGAAACAAAAATTTCACGTAGAGTTAATGCCTTAACAGTGATTTTTAGATCATGTACTAATGTTAATATGTTAACACAAAACAAAAAAAGATTATTTGATCAAAAAAAATCTGAATATACTTTTCGATCTTTAAATTCTTTAATTAAATCATTAAAACATGCAAAAATATCATTTCCTAAAATTGAAATTGATGTTGTTGTGATTGATCATAATTCAAAAAAAGAAGACCTCGAGCAAATAAAAAAACAACTAAATAAATCAAATTTTAAAAATTCTATTATTTCTTTGGATGTTAATGAATTTTTACCTAATATTAAAAAATTAAATGCTAAAAATGAAAAAGTGACTTACAATCAAATATCAAATATGTCTAACATCCACAAATCTTTATTGATTGCAAAAAATCAATGTAGTGACTTGGTATATTTTGTTGAAGATGATTATCTTCATCTAGAAGAAACAATTCATGAAATGATTTTAACTTATGAAAGAATATCGTCCCAATTAAGCAGAGAATTAATTCTTTGTCCTGCCGATTATCCTTATTTATATACAAAGATAGATTCTACTAATATTTTTTTAGGTACAGATAAACATTGGAGAAAAGTTGAAGAAACTTTATGTACATTCTTAACTAGTAAAATTATATTACAAAAATACTGGGACAAATTTGTTTCAATGTGTAACTTTGAGCACTATCCATTTGAACAGCCTTTACATGATATATACAAATCTGAATATTGTTTATCTCCAATACCATCCTTGGCCATCCATCTCACAAACATTAACTCAATATTTGGACTTTCGCCAAACATGAATTGGAAAAAAATCTGGGAAGAAAATAAAAATTACTAAAATAACGAGAAAGCAAAACAGCCTTTATTTCTAATATAAAGGCTGTTTTTAAAAATTTATTTGTTAAACATCTCTTTAAGTGCTTTTGCTGGCAAAAACTTAACTTTTTGAGAAGCAGCAATTTGTATCTGCTCTCCAGTTCTTGGATTTCGTCCTACTCTAGCTTTTCTTTTTGCGACCTTATACGTCCCAAAACCAGCAATTTTAACCTGCTCATCACCTTTTAAGCAGCTTAAAATAATCTCAGTAATTCCATCAAAAGTACGCTCTGCATCAGCTTTACTAAGATTCATTGAAGATGATATCTTTGCAACTAGTTGTTTTTTGTTCATTTTAGCCCCTTTTTGTGCATTTTTTTACTCTTCTCATAAATGCTAGGAAAATCAACATTTTTTTTAGTATTTATTAAAGATATCAACACAATATATAGTTTATAAAGCAAAAAGCATTGATTTTACTGGGTTTTTTATCTATTTGAAGTTTTTTATAAGCTTAAATTAAAATCAACCAAAACCCTTTAAATCGTTAAAAGTCACAAAAAACATTAAAAATAATAAGAAAAATAAACCGATTCGAAAAAAACCTTCTTGTACTTTTTGGCTTAATGGCTTACCAAAAATTGCTTCATATAGATAAAACATTAAATGACCTCCATCTAGCATCGGAATTGGGAACAGATTTATTAGACCCAAACTTATTGAAATGTAAGCCATGATGGTAAAAAAAGGAATAATTCCATGTTCAGCTATTTGGCCTGTAATCTGAGCTATTTTTATTGGCCCTCCTAACTGAGAAAAATCACCTTCACCTATCACTTTTTTACCTAAATATTTTAATGATGTAATGCTGTAAAACCAAACCTCTTTGAAAGAATAATATATAGCTTTATTTGGTCCAAGTGGCTGCTTTTGAAATTCATTATTCAAGGGCGAAAGTTTTATTCCTACTATAAGTTTTTTTACAGAATTTCCTAAGGAATCTTTTCCTTCAATTAAATTTGGTTTAACAAAGATAGAAATTTCTTGATCATTTCTAAGAAGTAAAAATTCAATTTTTTCAGATGTGGAAGTATTTATAAAAGTAGATACTTCTAAGATACTTTCAACTCTTTTATTATCAATAGATATTATTTTGTCATTTTTTTTCATTCCTGCAATAAACGCAGGACTTCCTTCTTGAACTTCACTTATTATTGCTGGTGTCATATCCTTTCCAGAAATCATATTAATGATCGCAAAAATTAATATTGCTAAAACAAAATTAGCTAACGGTCCTGCAGCAACAATTATAGAGCGTTGATATATAGGTTTTAATATAAATAATTTTTTTTGGTCTTCTTCGTTGTATTCTTTAATTATATTTTGTTGTTCAGATTGACTAAAAACATTTCTATCTCCAAAAAATTTTACATATCCTCCTAAAGGTAACCAACAAATTTTCCAACGAGTTCCTGATTTATCATTCCATCCAAAAATTTCTCTTCCAAAACCTATTGAAAAATCTGTTACACCTACTCCATATTTTTTTGCAAAATAATAATGACCATACTCATGTATAAAAACTACAATGGTAAGTAAAATAACAAATGGTACTATATAATTTATTAATCCCATGGTCCTTTCACAAATTTATTTTTTTTTCTTTTTTTGTTAAAAAATAATATCAAAATCATACCAGTAACAAAACCACCTATGTGAGCTGCATAAGCCACCCCTCCACCTGTCGATATAAATTGAAGAATAAACCAAAATCCTAAAACATATAATGCTCTTATTTTTATTAATTGACTAAAAAAACCAAAAGGAATCAACACCAAAACTCTAGCATTAGGATGATTAATTAAATAAGCTCCTAATACTCCACCAATTGCTCCACTTGCTCCTACCATAGGTATCTGTGATTGAGTATCCATTAAAACCTGTGTCATTGCAGCTACTATTCCTGCAAGAAGATAAAAAATTAAAAACTTTGATGGTCCTAGGTTATCTTCAATATTGTCAGCAAAAATCCACATGTAAAGCATATTTCCTATCAAATGCATAAAACCTCCGTGCATAAACATTGAAGTAAAGATCGTTAAGTATGCTGGTACAGCATAAAGATCCATTGGTAATTGATTATGCCCCATCAATACTGAAGGAATTAATCCATATGAATAAAAAAGCTGACCAGTTTTATATGATTGAGAACTAAGTTGAATCAAAAAAATCAAGATACACAAACCAATTAAAAAATAGGTTACAAATGGTTTATTTGAAGTCGGATTATCGTCTTTTAAAGGAATCATAGCTTATTATAACAATTACTGGACTAACTGTTGCTAATAAAAAAGACCAAAATAACAATGAACTCGATACAATTTGAGCAAATAAATCAAATGGTAACATTGTTCCTACCAAAATACTTTTGGAAAAATCGGGACTAGGGAAAAATAATAGACCAAGAAATAAACCCGATAATATTGCTATGATAGATTTCTTTTCGCTAAAATTTTTCTGATAAAAACCGTAAAAAATTGTAAATGCGGCAGCGCAACATAAAAGATCCGCTAATAAAAACAGATATAAAATACTATAACCTTTTGATGCAATAATGAGAGAAATAGCACATAAAATTATGATAAAAAAATTTGAAATTAATAAAAAATTACATTTTATCGATGTTTTGTAGATTTTCTTTCCATCCACAACTACTAAGCTTGAAATCGCGTTTACTAACGTATCTACAGTGCTAACAGTTAATGATACTGCAAGAATAACAATTCCTATAGATAAAAACTCTGCTTTATCTTTTAAAAGAATAGAAAAAAAAGCTAAATCTGGATTTACTTTAGTATCAATCGATATTGCTATTATTCCACTTATACCCATAAAAAAAACAATTGGTATAATTATGATAAATGAAAGAATTAAACTTTTTTTTAAAACTTCATTATTTCTTGCAGCAAAAATTCTCTGCCAATTTCCTTGATGAAAAAGATTAGTGGCTGCCACGGCAATAAAAAAAGTAATTCCCGCTGTATAGTTTGGAATATATTTGCTGTCTAATAATTGACTAGAATTATTTTTTACTAACTCAAACGAATTATTATTTAAATTTACAGAAAATAAATAATAAGCAGAAATTAATAATAATATTAAAACTATAAAAAATTGAATATTGTCAGTAAGAATAGATGCTCGTAAACCTCCATACAAAGTATAGATTAGTGTTGTAATTATAATTAGTGTTGCCGTTATCCATAAGGATGTTCCAGAAATATAATTTACTAACATTGATACCGCTGTAACTTCTGCACACAAAAATATAAACATATAAAAAATAGTTAATATTAAAATTAACTTAAAAATATTTTTACCAAATTTTTTGTAAATAAACTCTGTAAGAGTATTTCCACCGGGAAAAATTTTTCTTATTTTTATTCCCAAAAAAATGAAAGCTATCATTGGAAAAGCTGCTCCAAGAGAATAACCTATAACAGAACCTAAGCCTCCCCAGGTTGCGGCTGATGCAGGTCCAAAAAGTATCCAGGCTCCCAGTGCAGAAGCTACCAAACTTGTTGTTAAAGATAAAACTCCGACATTCCTGCCTGCTGTTAAATAATTTGATAGATCTTGATTATTTCTTGAATATAAAATTCCAATTAACGCAAATAACAAACTAACTAAAATAATTATTAGTAAAGTTAAATTTTGACTTAAAAAATATATTCGTGTTTCCATCTTTTTCCCTTACTGAATTACCAGTCAGGTTCATAGAGTTTATTCTCAGCCGTTAGGCACCCCATAAAGAAAATTTATAATGCTATTATTTCAAAAGCAAACTAAATGATCGATGTAAATTGGTCTTTTAATTCCAAATTTATCTTTGATTTTATGTTGATGTTCATGGTGGGAATGTACAAAAACTGGAATACGCTGATTATTCATTGTTTTAAGAGTATATATAAAATTTGTTCCTCTAAATTTTCTATCCACTACCTCTAGTTTTAAATTGCTTTGATCATCGTGCTCTAAATCTTCGGGTTGAATTAAAAGTTTAACTGACGAACCAAGATTTTGTTTTTTAATAAAATTTCCCTTAATTGTTCCTAATTCAGTGTTTTCTAAGCTGTCCTCTCCTGTTACCATAGCTTCAATTAAGATTCCCCTATTTAGAAAATTAACTACCTCAATCGAATTTGGGTAGTGATAAATATTGTATGGAATATCAAACTGTTTTAAAGACTGATTTAGAATAATACCACACTTGTTACCCATATAAAAAGCTTCGTAAGAATCATGGGTAACCATTATTGTTGAAATATTAACTTCATTCAAAATTTTTTTAATCTTGAGTTGTAATTCTTCTTTCAAACTTTGATCTATATTGGAAAATGGCTCATCCAATAGTAATAAATCAGGTTTGGACATTAAAGAACGAGCTAAAGAAACTCTTTGCGCCTCTCCAGCACTAATTTGATGTGGATATTTTTGCTGAATTTCTTCCAAGTGTAATAAATTAATTAAATCATAAACTGTAAAATTAAATTTTTTATTCTTATTTCTGTCAGCACCAAATTTAATATTATCAATAACATTATAATGCGGAAATAAACAATTTTCTTGAAAAGAAAGAGCTACATTTCTTTTTTCAGGCTCCATATGAAAATTAGATGATGAAATAGTTTCTCCTCTTAAAATAATTTTTCCCGATTCAATTTTTTCTAAGCCAGCAATTGTTCTAAGTATTGTGGTTTTTCCTATTCCTGAAGGTCCTAACAAACAAATTATTTCTCCTTCTTTTTTTAAATTAAAAGTAACATTATTAACCTTATTTTTTTTGCTTGCGGCAAAAGTAACGTCTTGAATTTCTAAAAAATTCTCACTCATATGATCTATTAATTATCAGACAGTATATATTTTGAAACAAATAAAATAAACACACTAGCTATTAAAATTAGAAATAGTGATGGTGCCGCTGCAGCTTCCAGGAGGTCTTGGGAAGCATAAATGTAAGCTGTTGTAGCAAATGTTTCAAAATTAAATGGTCTTAGTATTAAAGTAATAGGTAATTCTTTAATTATTTCTATTGCAATTAAAATACTTATTAAAAATATACTATTCCTAAGATAAGGAATATGAACTTTAGTAAAAGTTTTGAACTTTGAATATCCTAAAAGATAAGCACTTTCGTCCATTGATTGATTAATTTTTAAATATCCCGATTTAATGCCATTTGATGATAAAGCGAAAAATCTAACAAAGTAAACTACTACAAGTCCAAACACAGAACCTATGAACATTGTTTTAAAATTAAAAAATAACAAACTATCTAAATAAGAAACCAAAGTTATAAAGGCTACCGCAAGAATTACGCCTGGAATCGCATAACCTGATACGGAAAAGGCTGTTAATGCATTGAGAAATTTACTTTTAGTTACTCTATTTCCATAATTTGAAATAAAAGCAAAAGCAACCATTAGAATACATGATAAAAATACCAATAAAAGAGTATTGAATCCTATGCTCCAAAAATTTAGATCTTGCAAATATTTAGGAAATTTAAAAGTCCAATATACCATCTGCATAACAGGAAAAACGAAACTGCAAAAAAATAGCGTACTGCAAAAAATAATTACATAAAAAGATTTCAAACCTCTAAGTTTAATTTTTTGTTTTTTTACAAAACCTCCTCTTGATGGTGAGTGATATCTCGCACCCCTTCTTGAAAAGTTTTCAACAAAAAATAAAAATAAAATAAATAATAATAATATAAATGATAGTTGGTTTGCAGATGCCAAATCATCAAAAGCAATCCAAGAATTATATATGGCTGTAGTTAATGTTGATATGCTAAAAAAAGAAACAGTCCCAAAATCAGATAAAGTTTCCATAGCAACTAATGATAGTCCAACAATTATAGCTGGCCTTGCAGATGGAAGAATGATTTTTAGAAATGTTTTTTTAGATGATAATCCTAAATTTTTTCCAGCATCAATTAAATTTTGTGACTGATAATAAAAAGAAGCTCTTGCTAAAACATACACATAACCAAACAGCGAAAAAGAGATAGATATT
>CACIOV010000029.1 GCA_902588335.1 uncultured Pelagibacteraceae bacterium | reverse complement strand
GCGGTTAAAGCTGGAGCTATTGATTATATACCAAAACCTGCAGATGCAGACGATGTTGAAAGTGCTCTTTTGGCTTTGCCAGAATCTAAGGCTATTCCACCAGAAAATCCGATGTCCGCAGATAGAGTAAAGTGGGAACACATTCATAGAGTTTTTGAACTGTGTAATAGAAATGTTTCCGAAACAGCCCGTAGATTAAAAATGCATCGTAGAACCTTACAAAGAATTCTTTCCAAAAAATCTCCTAGGTAATTTTTATTAATTTTTTTACCTTTAAAAGAGTCGGAGTTAGAAACAATAATAATAATATTTTAAATAATTCAGCTAATAAAAACGGTTGAGCACCTAATTTAAATATTGGTTTATCCCATCCAATTAACAAGCCTAACCAAATTAAACCAAAGATATAAATAAAACTCACAGAAAATATTAATTTTAAAAAAGTATTTATTATTCCTTTGTTAAATTTAAATAAACCTGAAAGATAAACAGCTACCAAAAAACCAATAAGGTATCCCATGGTTGGTCCAGTAAAATATATTATTCCAATTCCTTTTTCTGGGGTGCCAGCAAATACAGGTAAACCAAAAATTCCTTCAAATAAATATAAGCTTACTGTAAGAAGGCCAATTTTTGAGCCCAATATTATTCCAAGAAACAAAACTATAAAAGTTTGCATGGTCATAGGAACTGGGTAAAAAGGAATTTTAATTTTTGCAGAAATTGTCAGCAGTAAAGTTCCTAAAATTGCTATTAAGATGATCTTAGCAATTTTATTAATTTGAATATTTTTAATTGCTTCCATGTTTAATACAATACAACTTTTTTTGTTGAAATCTAGTTTTTTGTGAGATCAATAAATACATCTTCCAGGTTACCTTCATTAGTCGAAATATCATAAATTTCCATTCCTGCATTTTTTATCTTGTTTATTATTTGGTCTATTTTGTGTTTTTTTCTTTCGTACAAAGCTGTTACTTCATTGTTTGATTTATAAGAAAATTTTATTCCATTTGAATCTTCAGGATTAATTGTATTTATTTTTTTTACTTTAAATATAATTTTTTTAGTTTTTATACTATCTAATAGATTACCTGTGGTATCTAATTTAACTAAATTTCCCTTATTCAGAATTGCTATTCTGTTGCACATTTCCTGCGCCTCATACATTACATGTGTAGTTAATATTATTGTTACTCCTTGTTTGTTAAGTGCTTTTACATTGTTCCATAGATTTTGACGTAATTCGACATCAACACCCGCCGTTGGTTCATCTAAAACTAAAATAGGAGGTCTGTGAACCATCGCTTTAGCGATCAACAATCTTCTTTTCATACCACCTGACAAACTTCTTGCGTATGAGTTAGCTTGTTTTTCAAGAGATACTAATTTTAATATTGTATCTGTTATTCTATCTTTTTTTGGTATTCCGTATAATCCTGCTTGGAGTTCTAAAAGCTTTCTAGGACTAAAAAATGCGTCAAGATTTACTTCTTGCGGAACAATTCCAATTGAAGATCTAACTTGTCTTGGGTTTTGATCCAAATCATAACCCCACACATTAACATATCCGGAGTTTTTTATAACTGTGCCAGCAAGTATATTTAAAAAAGTGGTTTTGCCCGCTCCATTAGGACCAAGCAATCCAAAAATTTCCCCTTCTTTCACCTCTAAGTTTAAATTATTCAATGCTTTAATCTCGTTTGAGGATTTTTTTGAATAAATTTTAGTTAGTTTTTCTACCTTTAATGCGTTTTTTTCATTCATGATGATTTAGCTTTTATATATCCATAACACTAATTAAAATAGGTTAATATTAATCTATGAATTCCATAAAAAAAACTGATCATTTTTACCTTATTGATGGTTCAGGATATATATTTAGAGCGTATTATGCATTGCCACCTCTTTCTAGAAAAAGTGATGGACTTCCAACAGGAGCGGTTAGCGGGTTTTGTTCCATGTTGTTTAAACTATTAGAAGAATCAAGATCCGATGACTCAATTCACAAACCAACACATTTTGCAGTTATATTTGATTCTGCTAGAAAAAATTTCAGAAATGATATCTATAGCGAATACAAAGCTAATCGAACTGAAGCTCCTGAAGATTTAGCCCCCCAGTTTGAGTATATTAGAAAATCTGTTGAAGCTTTTAACTTACCTTCTATAGAATTACTTAATTATGAGGCAGATGATTTAATAGCAACATATGCAAAAAAAATAATCAATGCAGGAGCTAAGGTAACAGTAATTTCTTCAGATAAAGATTTAATGCAATTAGTTTCTGATAAAATTAGATTATACGATCCTATGAAAAGTAAAGTTTTGGGCGAGAAGGAAGTTGTTGAAAAATTTGGAGTAAAACCTCACCAAGTTATTGATGTACAATCATTAGCTGGAGATTCTTCAGATAATATTCCGGGTGTTCCAGGTATAGGTATAAAGACAGCCTCTGAACTTATTAATAAGTATAAAACTTTAGATGTCCTATTAAAAAAAGCAGACGAAATTCCTCAAAATAAAAGAAGAGAAACACTGCTGGCAAATAAAGATAAAGCTCTTTTAAGTAGACAATTGGTTACTCTCAAAGATGATGTTCCAGTTAAAGATGATTTAAACAGTTTTATTTTAAAAGAAGTTCAAAAAGAGAAACTTTATGAATTTTTGAGAGAAATGGAGTTTAACAAGCTATTAAGTAGAGCAATAAGTTTTTATGGCGAAACTATAAATAAAAAAATTCAACCAACTAATTCCAAAATGCAGCAACCCGCAGTTAATATCAAAGGCTACGAAAGTGTAATCAATGAAAAAGTTTTGGACAAATGGGTAAAGATTTTAAAAGAACAGTCAGTTATTGCTGTTGATACAGAAACTTCTTCACTCAATCCCTTAGAAGCTGATCTAGTAGGTGTTTCATTTAGCTACGCACCAAATAAAGCTTGTTATATACCGTTAGCTCATAAAAATATTAAAGGATTAGCAAAGAAAATAGTATTAAAAAAAATTAAACCAATCTTAGAAGACCCAAGTATAAAAAAAGTTGGTCAAAATATTAAATTTGACTTTATTGTTCTTATGCAAAATAATATCGAGATTAATTCCATCGAAGATACAATGTTAATTTCATATACATTAGATGCAGGAACCAATAGACACAACCTAGATACGCTCTCTGAAATTCACTTAAATCACAAAACTATTTCTTATAAGGAATTAGTAGGCAGCGGAAAAAATAAATTAAATTTTTCTGAGATTGCATTAGACAAAGCTACAGAATATGCGGCAGAGGACGCTGATGTAACATTAAGACTTTATAATCACCTCAAAACAAGACTTGATGAGGAAAAATTAAACAAAGTTTACGAAATTTTTGAAAAACCTATGGTAAAATTACTATCTAAACTAGAATTTAATGGCATCAAAGTTGATGATATATATCTTAAAAAACTGTCTAAAAATTTTGAAGAAAAATTAAAAAAGATAGAAAAAGAAATATACCTAATAGCTGGCAAAGAATTTAATATTGGCTCACCAAAACAACTTGGTGAGATAATTTATAACGAACTAAAAATTGCTAAATTAAAAAAAACAAAAAAAGGAGGTTTAGCAACAAGCGCCAATATACTTGAAGATCTTGCTTTTAAAGGACATAAATTTCCCAATCTAGTATTAGAATGGAGACAGATTTCGAAACTTAAAAATACCTATTCAGATGCATTACAAGATCATATAAGTAAAAAAACAAAAAGAGTACATACCTCTTTCTTATTGGCAGCCACAAACACAGGTAGGTTAGCTTCTAGCGATCCTAACTTACAAAATATTCCAATTAAATCGGCGGAAGGAAAAGAAATTAGAAAAGCTTTTATTGCTGACAAAAAAAAAGTTTTGATTTCTGCTGATTATAATCAAATAGAAATGAGAATTTTAGCAGATATGGCTGATGTTAAAGAATTAAAAAAAGCTTTTAAAAATAATGAAGATATTCATAGTTTGACCGCAAGCCAGGTTTTTAACGTACCAATTGATAAAATTGACGATAATCTTAGAAGAAAAGCTAAGACAATTAATTTTGGTATCATTTATGGAATTACTCAATATGGATTAGCTAAACAAATTTCAGTATCAAATCAAGAAGCTTTAGATTTTATAAATGCTTATTTTAAAAAATTTCCCGAAATAAAAGACTATATGGATTCAACAATAAATGTGTGTAGGAAACAAGGTTACGTTAGTAATATCTTTGGAAGAAGAATTCATCTCAGAGGTATAAATGATAAAAATTTTAGCATTAGAAGTTTTCAAGAACGAGCAGCAATTAATGCCCCAATCCAAGGCTCTGCAGCAGACATTATTAGGTTAGCTATGATAAAGATAAATCAACTAATTGAAGAAGATAAAAAATTACAAACAAAGATGCTTTTACAAATACATGATGAACTCATATTTGAATGTTTGGAAAAAGATGAAAAGTACATAAAAAAAACTATTAAAGAATCAATGGCATCAATTTCAAAATCCGAACATCACATGTTTTCAATTCCGCTAGAAGTTAATATAAACTCAGGATATAATTGGGGAGAAGTACATTAATAGCTCTTATACTTGCCCAATTTGTGACAATTTAGTATTTCTATATATGGCATATATTTAGTTATGAGTCATACAATTGCATTAGTAGACGACGACAGAAACATACTTACCAGCATAAGCATGGCTTTAGAGAATGAAGGATTTAAAGTTCAGACTTACATAGATGCGGAAAGCGCTTTAGTTGGCATAAGCAGAAATCCACCTGATTTGGCTGTTGTAGATATTAAAATGCCTAGAATGGATGGAGAAGAACTGCTTAAAAGGTTAAGAAAAAAAACTTCAATTCCAATATTATTTTTAACCTCAAAAGATGAAGAAGTTGATGAATTATTAGGCTTAAAACTTGGAGCAGATGACTTTATTAAAAAATCTGGAGGATTTTCTATCAAAGTTCTTATTGAAAGAATAAGAGTTCAATTAAGAAAAAAAACGACCAACATAGATGATTCTAAAAATCTTATTAAACATGGCAAGCTTGTACTTGATCCTTCACAGCTTGAATGTGAATGGAATGGAAAATTTTTACCCGAAAAACTTACAACAACAGAATTTTTAATCGTCAAGGAACTTGCAAAAAGACCAGGAATAATTAAAGAAAGAGCCCAATTAATGGATATAGCTTATAAAGATAACAATGATATTGAAGACAGAACTATAGATAGTCATGTTAAAAGAATTAGAAAAAAATTTAAAAAAGTAGATCAAAATTTTGCAGCAATCGAGACAAGATATGGCAGTGGATATAGATGGAATATTAGTTAATGAAATCTAATTTTTTTAGCTCAAGTTCAATTCTAAGAAAATTTTTATTTTTTAATTTAGTTATTTTTTTAGTTTTAGGAATTTTTACATTTCTATATCTTAATGCAATAAAACCCAATCTAATAAAAAGTAGATCAAACCAACATATGCGAGTTATAAGCAATACATCTGACCATATAAACAGATTAAATATTGAATTTAATAAGAAAAGTGCTACAGGATTTTTATTAGATGCAAGATTTTTATTTCAAAATTTGGACCGTGTTCAATTATATGATTTAAACTCTAATTTATTAGCGGACACTGATACTTTAGATTTAGCTCAAGATATTTCTGTTATAAATCAAGATGTTCAAGAAACATCAATTAATGAATCTGATGAAAGTGCAAATATTAATAAAATTTCAAATATCTCTAAGACAGTAACTTTTGATACTGAAAATTATGTTAAAGAGTATTCAAAACAAAAAAATATTGAAAGTCAATTGGTAATCGGTGAAACAATCAATAATAATTTTTATGTCATGACCATAAATTCAGTTAAGTCATATGGGGAAAACAAAGGTTATATTATTGTTTCAGAAATTGCTAACGATATATTGGTAGCTGTTGAAGAAAGAAAAAATTTTATACTAAGAACAGTATTCTCAGTGGCGCTTGCTATTTTAATTTTTTCAGTTTTTTTAAACAAATATATTTTAAAACCTATAAGAGCCTTAGTTCTTTATACAAAAGCGATTAGAGAAAAAGATGAAAAGATTGATAAGCATGAAAAATATTTGCTTAGAAAAGATGAGGTGGGCCAGTTATCTCGTTCTTTAAACGAAATGACAGAGAATCTTTATAAACGAATAGATATAGCAGAAACATTTTCTTCGGACCTGGCGCATGAAATAAGAAACCCTTTGACTTCTTTAAAGGGTGCTTCAGAAGTATTGGACAATACGTCTGACAGTGAAAAAAGAAAAAAACTAATAAAGGTTATAAGTCATGATGTAGAAAGGATAGAAAGATTAATCACAGATTATTCTCAAATGTTGAAAGACGAAGCGTCTTTATCTAGAGCAAAAATGATAAAAATTAACCTTTCAAATGTAGTAAATTCTGTAGTTGAGGATTTCAATAGCAATTTATCAAATTCAAATAAAAATATTAAAATAAAGATAAGCAATTCTCATTTAAATGGATCTAAAATAAATGTTTTAGGAGTAGAGAGCAAACTTGAACAAATCGTAGCAAACCTTTTGGATAATGCAGTTTCATTTAGCCCACCAAATAGCAGCATATCGGTTATTTGTGACATAAAAAAAAAAGATGCACAATTAATTATTGAAGATCAGGGCCCTGGCTTTAATGAAAAAAATATTGATAAAGTTTTTAATAGATTTTATAGCAACAGACCTGAAAAATTTGGTGAACATTCTGGTTTAGGATTAAATATTGTAAAAAATATCATAGAGTTACATGGAGGTTCAATTTTAGCATCTAATCTATCTGGCAACAAAAAAGGTGCTAGAATTGAAGTTCTCTTACCAATTTACAAATAACTAAAACTGAGCAATAAGTTGATAATTTTATATTAACTTGTTAAATAGATGCAAATTATGTCGGAAGATTTTAAAGTAAAAGATATTAATCAAGCAGATTTTGGACGAAAAGAAATTTCAATAGCCGAAAGTGAAATGCCAGGTTTGATGGCATTGCGTAAAGAATACAAGGGCAAGAAACCTCTTAAGGGAGCCAGGATTCTTGGATGCTTACACATGACAATTCAAACGGCAGTTTTAATTGAAACATTAGTTGAGCTAGGAGCTGATGTTAGATGGTCTTCTTGTAATATTTTTTCAACACAAGATCATGCAGCTGCAGCAATAGCTAAAGCTGGTATACCAGTTTATGCTTGGAAAGGCGAAACAGAAGAAGAATATTGGTGGTGTATAAAACAAACTATCGAAGCTAAAAAAGATTGGAAGCCTAATATGTTATTAGATGATGGTGGCGATTTAACAGCTTTGATGCATAAAGATTATAAAGATCTTCTTAAATCAGTAAAAGGATTATCCGAAGAAACAACAACAGGAATTAAAGCTTTAAAAAAAATGGAAGCAGATAAAAAACTTTTAGTGCCCGCAATCAATGTAAATGATTCTGTAACTAAATCTAAATTTGATAATTTGTATGGATGTAGGGAAAGCTTAGTTGATGGAATAAAGAGAGCTACAGATGTGATGATGTCTGGCAAAACTGCTATAGTTGCTGGATTTGGAGATGTGGGCAAAGGAAGCGCCGCATCACTTAGACAAAGCGGAGCTAGGGTAATGGTAACCGAAGCAGATCCTATTTGTGCTCTACAGGCTTCTATGGAAGGTTATAAAGTTGTTTTAATGGATGAAGCAATAGGTGATGCAGATATTGTTGTAACCGCAACTGGTAATAAAGATATTGTTACAGCTGACCACATGAGAAAAATGAAAGATCGATCTATACTTTGTAATATTGGTCATTTTGATAACGAGATTCAAGTTGAGGCTCTTAAAAATTATAAATGGACTGAAATTAAACCTCAAGTTCATGAAATAGAGCTTCCGGATAAAAAAAGAATATTACTTTTAGCTGAGGGAAGACTGGTCAATTTGGGATGTGCAACGGGTCATCCCAGCTTTGTTATGAGCGCTTCGTTTACAAATCAAGTTATTGCGCAAATAGAGCTTTGGAATAATTCTAACAAATATGAAAAAAAGGTTTATGTTTTACCTAAACATTTGGATGAAAAAGTTGCGATGCTCCATTTAAATAAAGTTGGTGCCAAACTAACAAAACTCTCAAAGGATCAAGCTGATTATATTAGTGTTGATGTTAAAGGCCCTTTTAAATCTGATAGCTATCGCTACTAGTTAGTAGTAGATGCAATTAAAATCATTAAAAGAAACGCAAAATTTTTCAGAAAATATTTCTAAGATAACAAATAGAGGGGACATAATTTTTCTTTATGGTGAAATCGGTGTTGGAAAAACAACCTTTGTAAGGTTTTTTATTAATTACTTAGAAAGCAAAAATGGAATTAAAAATAGCGATGTATTAAGCCCAACATTCAATATAGTTTATGATTATGATATTGGTAATACAAAAATTCTTCATTATGATTTATACAGGTTAAAAAATTATAAAGATATTTCTCAATTAGGCATGTTTGAAACTTCAAATGATCATATTAAAATTATAGAGTGGCCAGAACTAATTAAACCAAAACCAAATAATAGAATTGATATTTTGTTTCAACATTCTGAATTAAAAAATACTAGAAAAGTTAAAGTTGTTGGTTTTGGCAAATGGAAAGATTATAAATTTAATGAAATTTAAGATACTACCAATTAAAGGAGACGCTTCATTTAGGCAATTTTATAGACTAACTAAAAATACAAATAGCAAAATTATTGTTTTTGCACAAAAAGAAAAATATAAAAATTTAATTGCATATTCAGCAATTAATGAATTTTTAAGAAACAATAAAATATTAGCGCCAAAGCTTTATGCACACAATTATCCCAAAGGTATAATTGTTATCGAAGATTTTGGCGATTCTTCCTTTCATAAACTGCTATTAAAGAAAAAAAGTAAATTATCAATTTATA
This sequence comes from uncultured Pelagibacteraceae bacterium, assembly GCA_902588335.1. Classification (GTDB taxonomy): domain Bacteria; phylum Pseudomonadota; class Alphaproteobacteria; order Pelagibacterales; family Pelagibacteraceae; genus AG-414-E02. The sequence goes on along the minus strand of CACIOV010000029.1, from coordinate 365 downwards.
AAAAACTAGTAGATTTACTTTTAAAAATTCAAAAAATAAAACCAAAATCAAAAATAAAAAATATTATTAATAAATCACATGTAATTAGCAAATATTCTAATAAATATTTGCATAAAGAATCTGATTTATTTTTTGACTGGTACTTACCCTTATTTTTAGGTCAAAAAAAAGTTTTAAATATCAAAAAGAAAGCAAAAAAAATCCTGTCATCACTTTACAACAGCTTGAATTTTCCTAATTCACATTTTGTACACAGGGATTACCACGCACAAAATCTATTAAAAGTTGGTAAAAAAATAGGTGTAATTGATAGTCAAGATGCTTTAATTGGAAATCCTACTTATGATCTAGTTTCATTGATTGAT
>CACIOV010000028.1 GCA_902588335.1 uncultured Pelagibacteraceae bacterium | reverse complement strand
TTCAAAAAATTGATGAACATAATTACGAAGGAACAGCAGGTGATGTGGTAGGTAAGGCTATAGGTTATTCTTATGGACCTGCATTTAAATTTGAATATGTTTTATTGGTTCCTGTTAAAGGCAAAGAAATGAAAATTACTTTTGATGATTGGATATTTAAACAAGACGATAAAGTGGCAATCAATAGAGCTACAATGACTAAATTTGGAATAAAGGTTGCCGAATTAACTGTAGTTTTTCAAAAAAATTAATATTTAACTGTTTTCATTCCTTTTTTTACTATTAAAAGAAATAACCAATTGGGCATAATTTTTAATAATTTCATCATCATTGTAAAAGCAATTGGAAAATGAATTTCAAATACATTTTTTTTGGTTAATCCAATAAACATTTTTTCAGCAGCAAATTCAGGAGATTTAATCATGGGCATTGGAAATTTATTTTTATCTGTCAAAGGAGTTTTAATAAAACCAGGGCTTACCAATGAAACCCTTACATTGCATCTTTTAAAATCGAAATAAAGACTTTCAGCTAGACTTGTCAGTGCTGATTTTGATGCACAGTAACCCGAGGCTGCTGGTAAACCTCTATAACCAGCAACTGAAGAAACTATAGAAATGTGTCCATTTTTTTTTTCTCTAAAATAAGTATTTACCGCCATAATGCAGTTTAAGGTTCCAAAAAAATTTGTTTCCATAATTTCTCTGATTTTCTCTGAACTTAATTTTTTTTCTGAATCTGGATCATGAATCCCAGTGCAAAAAACAGAAATATCTATTGTTTTAAATTTTTCAATTATATTTTGAAAAATATTTTTGGCTTCACTTTCGTTTTTGACGTCCAGAGGAAAAGAATGAATATTTGGATTTAAATTGTTTAGATCCTTAAGTAAATTTTCTCTTCTAGCAGATGCGGCAACTTGCCAACCTTCTTTAGCAAATTTTATTGCCAACGCTTTTCCAATTCCACTACTAGCTCCAGTGATCCATACGTTTTTTGACATAACTTTAATTTAAACACTTTTAATAAAAATGTAATAGAAAATGTGCGACAAGATGTGTGTAGAATTAAAAAAGGTTGAATTTATATATTATTTTTAATGAAGAAAAAATATCTTATCTTTGGTGCCACAGGTTCCATTGGTTCAAGTTTAGCAAATCAAATGCATATAGAAAAACAAGATTGCCATTTAATAGGAAGAAATGCAGAAGAATTAAAAGAAATTGCAAATAAGCTTAGCTATTCTTATTCGGTATGTGATGTATTGAAACTTAACTTTGCTGATAAATTATTAAAAGATTTACTCGAAACCGAAATTCTTGGGATAGCTTATTGTGTAGGATCAATTGATTTGAAACCTCTTAGAGTAACAAGATCAAAAGATTATGTTTCTAGCTATGTTCTAAATTTAGTAGCAGCTACTGACATTATTAGAACATTTCAGGATAATTTAAAAAGAAACAACGGATCAATTGTAATGTTTTCTACAGTAGCAGCAAAAAAAGGATTTCCAAATCACAGTATAATTTCCCCCGCAAAAGCTGCTGTTGAAGGTTTGACAGTAGCTCTTGCTGCTGAGTTAGCTCCGCACACTAGAGTAAATTGTATTGCTCCCAGTTTAACAAAATCAAAAATGTCAGCATTTGTATTACAAAATTTAAAAACTATAGATTCAATATCCAAGCAACACCCTTTAAAAAGAATTGGAGAAGGTTTTGATGCAGCAAATTTAGCTAAATTTCTTCTTTCTAAAGATAGTTCATGGATAACTGGACAGATAATTGGTGTTGATGGAGGCAGAGGAGCAATAGCTTAAAATTTATGTATTCAAAAAAACAAATAAACTTAAAAGCTTGGATGATGCAAAAATGGAGAACCAAATCCGGAAAAAAATCTTCAGTAAGCGGAGAACGCTATTTACCAGCAAAAGCTATTAAAGCCCTTTCTTCTTTTGAATATAGACTTACAACAAAAATGAAACGAAATGCATCAAAAATAGGTAAACAATTTTCAAAGCAACCAAAACATATAGCTGATAAAATAAGAAAGTATAGAAATGAATGGAAAATTGATAATAAAATTAAATATAGCAATTATACAAAACCTAACCTTAGGAAAAAATTATTTGAAGAAATTAAAGCTACTAAAACTCATGGAACAAAGGCAGGACAATGGTCAGCACGAAAAGCTCAACTACTAGCAAAAAAATATAAAGCTTTAGGAGGAGAATATTATTAATGCCATTAGCTAAAAAAATTATTTCTTTATTAATATTTATCCTTCTTGCCTTTGGAGCTTCTGCATGGGGAAGCTATGTAACCAATTTATATAAAGAGCCTTGGTATTCTATGATAACGAAACCTTCATTTAATCCACCTGAATGGGTTTTTGCTCCCGTATGGATTACTTTATATATAGCAATGTCCGTTGCTATCTGGTTAATTTGGATAAATCCTAAAAGAGTTGAAAAAATTATTTATATATATTTTATACACCTGCTTATTAATGGAAGTTGGAGTATATTTTTTTTCGGACTTCACTTAATACTTGCATCTTTAATAGTAATTGTAATTATTATTTTTTTCGTAGTTTGGTTAATCAAATTATACTATCCAATTAATAAACTTAGTTCATTTTTGATGGTTCCATATCTTATGTGGTTAAGTTATGCTTTTGTGTTAAATTTCTATATTTTTATACTTAATTAAGTTGTGATATATTTCCCTGAAGGGGATTCATGGATGATGTAGTTGTTGTTGGTGGCGGAATTATTGGAGCTGCCACAGCTTATTTTTTATCAAAAGAAGGCAGAAAAGTAAAAGTTATAGAAAGAGATCCTGCTTACAAAAAAGCATCTTTTCCTTTATCTTTGGGTGGTTTTAGAAGGCAATTTTTTCAAAAGGAAAATATTAACTTAGGTAAATTTGCATTAGAGTTTATTTCTGGAATTTCTAATACGCTAAAAACAAAAAATAACCCCAACCCAACAGCTAGCATTGTACCGAATGGTTATTTATTATTGTTTGGACCCGAACATGCTGAAGAGCAGTATGAAGCATTAAAAAATCATAAAGCATGTGACGCTGGCACGAAAAATATTTCTGCAAGAAAGTTGAAAGAAATTTTTAGTTGGATAAATCCAAAAGGTTTGGAAACCGCTACCTATACTGATAGTAAAATTGAGGGTTGGATTGATCCTCATATGTTTCATAATGCTTTAAAGAATAAAGCTATTGAATTAGGAGCAAAATTTGAAAAAGGTGATGTTAAAAGAATTAGCGACATTAAAGCAAAAACTATTGTATCTGCAGCCGGCTGTTGGACCAAGGAGCTACTTGATGATATTCCTGTTGCGCCACAAAAACATACAGTGTTTAGAGTAAAGTGTCCCAAGCATTATCCTGAAATGCCATTAACAGGCGATTTACCATCAGGAGTATATTGGAGGCCTGAAGGCAAAGAATATCTAGCAGGATCTCCAAATTCTAAATTTGATTGTCCAGATTTAGAACCAGAGTGGGATGATTTTGAGAATCTTGTATGGCCAGCTTTAGCAAATAGGGTTCCTGAATTTGAACAATTAAAATTAACTGGTGGCTGGGCTGGGTATTATGATTGTAACACATTAGATAATAATGCAATCGTAGGAAAACATCCAAAATATGAAAATGTATTCTTAGCTACAGGATTTACCGGCAGAGGTCTGATGCAATCACCAGGAATTGGCAGAGGTTTAACAGAACTCATAACTACTGGAAAATACCAAACTATAGATTTATCCTGCTTCGGTTTAGATAGAATTTTTGCTAAACAAAAAAGAACAGAACCTTATGTTCTTTAACTAAATATTAAAAACTTTATTTTTTTCTTTCCAATTCACGAATTTAAATAATCCGTTTACATTTTCCCCGGCATCAAATGTTGTGGGTTTTTTTGTCCAGGCGTTAGCTAAAAAAGCTTTTCTCACTCCTTCTTTTACCTTACTTACCCCATGTAGTCTTAATGGGTTGTGTATAACCAATCTATTTTCAACGGGTTTAATCCTCTCAGTATGTTCATCATATGTATATATTTTTTTTAGCTTACCTGTTTCGTCAACATTTTGATCGGGAGCCATTTCCAAATACCCACCTTTTAAATTTTTCGTGTCCACATAAAGTATATGCCCAATTTTTGAACAAGCTAATTTTTTTTCTGTTCTTACTAATTTTTCATCTTTATCATGATGAAATTTAACTTCTCCATTTTTTTCTAGTTTTGTTGCCCAATACTCGAATCCACAAATTTTATCTTCTGGTCTAATGAATTGTCTCCAAATTAATTCAATCGCAGTTTCCCAGACATTTCGTGGTTTTGTTGACCACCAACCATCCCACCAATTATAAGTCGGTATATTTAACCAATGTTGGTCTTTTTTCATTTCATCTAAAAGTTTTTGACTTTTAATGAAACCATCTACAACTAGCATAAATTAAATATGATAAATTTTTTAAAGATTTGCTTCTTTTTTTACTTCAGCAACCTTTTCTGTTGGCACTTTTGTTTTAAATTGATTTGATATTTTTTGAACTTCAACAGCTGATACTTTATATTCTGCACACATCGTTTCTTCATCTTTGCCATGACCAGTTACCATATTGACCATGTGTTCTGGGAAATGGAAAGTAGTAAAGACTATACCCTCTTTAACTTTTTCAGTAACTTCAACTTTTAAGGAAACTTCACCTCTTCCCGAATAAAGCCTTGCAACATTACCCGTGTTCAACTCTCTATGTTTTGCATCTTTTGGATGAATTAACAAAATGTCTTCGTCTACAATTTTAATATTTTTAGTTCTTCTTGTCATCGTTGCTGCATTGTAGTGTGCCAAAACTCTACTGGTAGTTAGTATTAGCGGATAATCTTTTTTATTTTTCTCTATTTCACTGCTTTCTTTAAAGTCAAAATATTTAATTCTACCTTTTCCTAATTTAAATTCTTTTTCGTGTAGAATTTTTGTATCGGTTCCATCTTCTTTTACTGGCCATTGTAATCCTAATTTTCCAAGTCTTTCTCGAGTTATACCTTTGAAGAAAGGAACTACATCAGCAATTTCGGCCAAGACTTCGTCAGCATCATATATTGGTTGATTAGATCCAAGTTTTTGCATCATTTCTGTAACTATAACTCCATCAGGTTTTGTTCCCGGAAGCGGTTTGGCAGCTCTATTAACTCTTTGAACTCTTCTTTCAGTATTTGTAAAGGTTCCATCTTTTTCTAGGAAAGTTGTTCCAGGTAAAACGACATCCGCATGTTTAGCAGTTTCACTTAAGAATATTTCCTGAACCACTAATAAATCCAATGCATTCATTGCTTTAGCTACGTGAGCACTGTTAGGATCCGTTTGAACAACATCTTCACCAATAATCCATACAGCTTTTACTTCTCTATTTATTGCTGCATCAAAAATTTGTGGAATTTTTAATCCAGCTTTTGTTGGATGAACAACCCCATATTTTTCAGTATAAAAATTTTGAATTTTTTTATCAGCAACAGGAAAATATCCTGCGCCTTGATGAGGTTGACATCCCATGTCCGCAGCACCTTGAACATTGTTTTGACCTCTTAATGGATTAACGCCAACCCCTTTTCTTCCGATATTTCCAGTTATCATAGCAAGATCAGCGATTAACATTACCGTTTTTGAACCTTGTTCTTGCTCGGTTACTCCCAGACCATGAAATTCCATTGAATTTTTTGCAGTTGCATAAGCAATTGCAGCTTCTTTTACTTGTTGTTTATCAACTCCCGCAACTTTAGCTAAATGATCAATATCTAGTTTTTTAATTTCTTTAAGGAAATTTTCGAAACCTTCTGTTCTACTTAAAATAAAATCTTCTTTGTACAATTTAGATTCTACAATGAAATATAGCATCATATTTAGAACCGCTACATTTGTTCCGGGTCTTAATCTAATATGATAGTCAGCTAATTTAGCTACTTCTGTTGTTATTGGATCTAATACGATCAGTTTTTTACCTTTCATTACTTGTTGTTTAATTTTTGCTCCTGTTACTGGATGTGCATTAGTAGGATTTGCTCCAATAACTAAAAATAAATCTGCATGATAAATATCTTCCGTAGAATTTGTTGCAGCTCCTGTTCCAAAAGTTTGTTGCATGCCCCAAGCTGTTGGTGAATGACAAATTCTTGCACAACAATCAATATTATTTGTGCCTATTGTAGCTCTAATCATTTTTTGAAAAATATAATTTTCCTCATTCGTACATCTAGCGGATGAAATACCCGCAACAGCATCAGGTCCATTTTCTTTTACTATTTTTTGTAATTTGTTTTTAATATAGTCGTAGGCTTCATCCCAGGAAGCTTTTTCAAACTTTCCATTTCTCTTTATTAGAGGACTTCTTAATCTATCTGGATGATCATAGAAACCAAATGCATATCTACCTTTTAAACAAGTATGACCTGCATTTACCTCTGTTTCTTTTGGAGTATCAATAGAAACTACTTTACCCTCTTTTACCGATGCTTCTAAATTACATCCCACCCCACAGTAAGAACAGGTCGTTCTAACTTTCTCATCATAGTCAGCTGATTTAGATGCAAAAACATCTGATATCGCATCTGTCGGGCAAGTGTGTGCACAAGCTCCGCAAGAAACACAAGAAGAGTCGCCAAACATTAAATCATTATCGGTTGTAATTTTTGAATCGAATCCTCTTCCACTCATAGTTAAAACAAACGATCCTTGAATTTCATCGCATGCTCTTACGCAGCGCCCACAGTTAATACAGTTATCTAAATTCATTCGCATATATTCATGCGAAGTATCTTTTGGAATTCCTTTATTTTGTTTTGGTTTATTATAACGGTGTTCGTTTATACCTAAATCGTTAGCTACGGTTTGAAGTTCGCAATTGTTATTAACTTCACAAGTTGAACATGTCATAGGGTGGTCAGTAAGAACAAGTTCAACAATATTTTTTCTTAGCTTTGTTAAATCTTCGTTGTTAGTTAAAATATATGAGCCTTCAGTTACCGGTGTATGACAAGAAGCTACTGTTTTTGTTGGGCCGTCCTTCTTAAGAGCAACATCGACAGAACAGACTCTACAAGCTCCATAAGGAACTAAATTTGGATCATCACATAAACTTGGAATCTTATCTTTTCCAACGTGCTCTCTAACGAATTTCAAAACAGAGGTATGTTCAGATTTAATCTCATGTGCCACACCATCAATGTAAGCAAATTTATGACCCTTACCATTTGAACCGTTTTTTCCGTTTTTCATTATTTCCCTAAGCCTCTTGATTTATATCAGTTTTAAATTCATCGGTAAAATATTTAAGTATGTTCTGAATAGGCAATGGAATAGCTCCACAAAGAGCGCATAAGCTGCCTTTTTGCATAGTAATAAGCAATTCATTTAAAAGCTTTATTGGAATTTTGTTTGTTTTATTAATCGCTTGGTCAAACATTTCCTTACCTCGATAAGAACCTAATCTTCCAGGAAAACATTTTCCACAGGATTCTTCCGCAGAAAATTTGAATAAATGGTGAATATATTTAATCATATTAAAGTCTTGCGGGATGCTTACAATACTACCATGCCCCAACATAAAACCCGCTTTTGTAAATTCTTGAAAGTCTAAATTTAATTTTTCTACTTCTTTAATTGGAATAACACCACCAAGTGGCCCACCAACTTGCAAAGCCTTTACGGGTTTAATAAATCCACCTCCAATATCATAAATGATTTTTTTCATAGGTGTTCCCATATCCATTTCATAAACACCAGGATTTTTAAATAAACTATCTAAGCAAACAAGTTTTGTGCCAGCGGATTTAATATTTCCAATAGATGAAAAAGATTTTGCGCCATATTTTAATATGCCAGGTATTGCTGCTAAAGTTTCTACATTATTTACTACAGTTGGTTTTTTATAAAGTCCTTCTACTGTTGGGAAGGGAGGTCTAACATCAACTTCAGCACGTCTCCCTTCGATAGATGCTATTAGTGCAGTTTCTTCACCACATATATAAGCACCTTGACCAATGCAAATATATAAGTCGTAAGAAAAATCAGTACCTAGAATATTTTTACCTAAAAGATTTAATTTTTTTAATTCGTTAATTGTACCGTTAATAATTTCTATAGATTTAGGATATTCACCTCTAATATAAAGAACACCTTCATCACTTCCAATAATATAAGCACAAACTACCATTCCAAATAATACTTTTAATGGTTGGTCTTCCAATAAATATCTGTCAGAGAAAGCACCAGAATCACCTTCATCAGCATTACAAACAACATATTTTTTTTCTACTTTTTGTTGACTACAAAAATTCCATTTCATTCCAGTTGGAAATCCCGCGCCACCTCTTCCGCAAAGATTTGATTCAGTTATAATTTTAAGCGTTTCTTTTTTATCTTTTTTTAATATTTGTGATAGCAAATCTTTAAATTTTTCAATAGTAGATAAGTCATCACCCATTAATATACTTTTTGAAGCATAACTTATTGAATTAATATTTTTTGTATTGATTTTTTTACCTTTAATAATTTCATCAATATGGTCAATGTCATTTCCTGAATAGTTGTGACCGTTGTAGTGAAAAGAACTAGTTTCATAACAATGACCTAAGCAAAACATCATACCAATTTTATCCGCACCTAATTTTTCTGATAATTTTTTTCTAACTTTACCTTGTGTTCCCGCGCACATGCATGCACTACCATTGCATATCCATGCTTTTTTTTCTTTATGTTCTGGTCTTAAAAATTCATAAAAACTTTCAGCTCCATGAATTGTCGACATTCCAACGTGGTATTCGTCAGCAAGTTGTTTAATTTCTTTACCATTTTTAGTTTTTGTAGTTGTGCTAATCATTCTCTTAAAAAGATTATCTTTGAGACCTTTTCTTCCTGAAAGCTTGCTTATATTTCTTGACATAATAAATTTATTTTAAAATACGATTTTCACCACAATATATATTAAAGCTATCAGCTTTAACAAAACCAATTAATGTCATATCAAAACGTTTTGCTAGATCAATTGCAAGACTTGTTGGCGCACCCACACCCATTAAAAGACCAATATTTGCCATAAGAGTTTTTTGAACTAATTCAAAGCTTAAACGTCCTGAACAAGCTATGAATTGATTTTTTGTATCAAATAAAGAATTTTTAAAACAATGACCTATTACTTTATCTAAGGCATTGTGACGACCCACATCTTCTTTAATTACTAGAGGTTTGCCTTCTTTATTAAATAAAGCACTAGCATGTATTCCTCCAGTTTTTGAAAATTCAGACTGACTTTGTCTTAAAAGGTCGGGAATTTTAATTATCAAAGAGTTATTAATTTTAGGAACATCTTTATTTAACTTTGTTTTGCAAATAATTTCTAAAGAATCCATTGATGTT
>CACIOV010000027.1 GCA_902588335.1 uncultured Pelagibacteraceae bacterium | reverse complement strand
GTTTGAAGAAGCTCTAATTAAACCCCAAGAACCATCTTCTAGAGAAAAACGAACACCATTAACTTTCAATATATCAGTAATTTTTTGTTCATCTATTTTAGTATTATTAATTTTTAAATTTTCAACTTCCTTGGTCAAAGATTCAACAACTTGATATTTTTCTTCGTCTTTGCAAAAAGGTGCCATTGTAGGAGTTTGATATGTTTTAGGAAGCTCATTTATTATATCGGATATTTTTTTTTTATGGTTATCTAATAAATGACAGACTTGTATGGCCGAATTGATTCCATCATCATATCCATAACCAAGTGGTCTATTAAAAAAGAAATGACCACTTTTCTCAAATCCAGCTAAAGCTTTAATCTCATTAACTTTTCTTTTAATATGAGAGTGTCCTGTTTTCCAGTAAATCGTTTTGCAATCATTTTCTAAAAGAATTTTATCTCTAGCAAACAGACTTGTTGACTTTACATCTACAACAAATTTTTGTTTTTTATGATTTGGTGCAAGGTTTCTTGCTATAAGCAAACCTACTTTATCAGAATAAATTTCATGTCCATTATTATCAATTACTCCAACTCGATCCCCATCTCCATCAAAACCAAAGCCTAGATCAGCTCTATTTTCTTTAACAGATTTACTGATAGCATTAAGCATTTTTAGATCCTCTGGGTTAGGATTATAATTAAGTGGAAACATTCTTATTAATTACCATATAATATGGTGAATGAAAAAAGTAGTAATTTACACTGGAGATCTTTGTGTTCATTGTGACTGGGCAATTGCTCTTTTGAATAGAAAAAATATTAAATTTACAGAATATAACGTTGCTCAAGATGCTTCGAAAAGAGAAGAAATGTTAAAAAAATCAAATGGAGCAAGAACTGTACCGCAAATATTCATAGGAGAACACCATATAGGTGGCAATGCTGAATTGCAGGCTTTGGAGAATGACGGAAAACTTGATACACTTTTAAAAAATTAAATGAAAAACAAAATTTATATTATTCACGAAAATGATGAATGGATTGAACCGCTTAGAAAAGAACTAAATGACATAAATGCTCCTTTTGAGGAATGGCATTTAGGAAAAAGAAATATTGATTATTTAGACAAGCCTCCCCAAGGAATTTTTTATAATAGGATGAGCGCAAGTTCACACACTAGAGGACATCGTTATGCCCCAGAGTACACAGCAATAGTTTTAAATTGGCTTGAAAAAAACAATAGAAGAGTCATTAATAATTCTAGAGCATTAAGCTTAGAAATTAGTAAATCTTTGCAGTATAAAGAATTAGAAAGTTGTGGAATAAGAACTCCAATGACAATTTTTTGTAGTAACAAGGAAAATATTCTCAAATCTGCAAATATATTTCGTAAACCTTTTATTACTAAACACAATAGAGGCGGGAAAGGATTGGGTGTTAAGTTGTTTAATAATAAAAAAGAATTAGATTCGTATGTAAGTAGCAAAGATTTTGAACCTTCCATTGATGGAATAACTCTTCTTCAAGAATACATAAATGCTAAACCACAAGTTATAAATCGAGTAGAATTCGTAAATTCTAAATTTCTTTACACGGTTGAAGTTGATGCTTCAGAGGGGTTTGAATTATGCCCGGCGTGTCCAGAAGATCAAATTGATGAGCCTGAAACACAATTCTTTGGTGAGTTTTGTCCAACTATTGGAAATAAATTTAGAATTATAAAAAATTATAAAAGAAACTCACTTATAGACAAATATGAAAAATTTATTTTTAAAAATGGAATTGAAATAGCCGGTATTGAATATATTAAGGACGAAAAAGGCGAATTATATACCTATGACGTAAATACAAATACAAACTATAATCCACAAGCTGAAAAAAATTCAGAAATAAAGGGAATGAAATCCATAGCCGAATTTCTGAAAAAAGAACTTTTAGCTTTAAGCAATATTAAAGTTGTTGCTTAATTTATTTATCACTAGGTTTAAAAATTAAACACAAACCATTATTACAATATCTTTTTCCAGTAGGTTTTGGGCCATCATCGAAAATATGTCCATGGTGCCCACCACATTTTTTGCAATGATATTCTATTCTGGGGGATCCAATTAAAGTGTCAACTTTAGTCTCAAATACATTTGGCAAAGATTCAAAAAAAGATGGCCAGCCTGAACCACTTTCATATTTTTTACTAGATTCAAATAATTTTGTTCCACAGCCTACACAAAAATAAGCTCCCTTCCTCTTTTCATAATTTAATGTGCTTGATCCAGGTGATTCTGTTTGCTCTTTAAACAAAATATTTTTTTGTTCTGTTGTTAAATCTTTAATCATATATTTTTCTTTTAGAAGATAGAAAAATTCCCGTAACAATCAACAGCGCACCAATTAAATGAAATGTCATAAATTTTTCTTTAAATATTATTATTGCCATTACTGTACTAAAAATTGGCATTAAATGTAAAAATATCCCCGCTCTATTAGATCCTATTATTGAAATTCCTTTTATCCAGAAAAAAAATGAGGCTAATCCAGGAAAAAGCACAACATAACTTAATGTTAGTATGAATGGTAAATGAATATTTAATCTATAGCCTAGGCTCATCTCAATTAAATAGGCAGGCAATAATAAAATTAATCCTGCAGATATGATCGTTTGTAAAAGTGATATTTGTGAAAGTTCAAATTTTTTTTTTCGCAATAATGCAGAATACATCGCCCAAGAAAACATGGCGACAACCATCCATAAATCACCTTTATTAAAATTTAAATTGAGTAATTTGCCTAGATCTGCCTTAGTCACTATTACCACAACTCCAAGCAATGAAAAAATTACTCCTAATATTTGATAAAAGTTTGTTTTTTCAATTTTAAATATCCAGCAAAAAAAAATTATCATTACTGGAATAGTTGAAATCATCAAAACACCACTGATTACCTGAGTGAAATTTAAAGAGTAGTAAACAATTGAATTAAATATAGTAATGCTTGTAATTCCTAAAATAAGAATCAATTTTATATTCTTTAATATATAATTTTTTTTATTCAAAATTTCCTTAAGGGTAAAAGGAGCTAATATTAGCCAAGCAAATAACCATCTATAAAAATTTAATGTAAAAGGTGGGATTTCAAAAAAACTTGCTGCTTTTCCAACAATAAAATTACCTGACCAAAATAATGTAGCAAGTATAAGAAAAATATAGGCGTTTTTATTTTTGGAAAACAAAACAATTCCTAGCTAAATCGTGATGAGCTGTATGGTAATAAATTTAAATTTGTATTTTCTCCCGCAATCATTCCTGCAACAATTTTCCCTGAAATTGCACCTAAAGTCCATCCTAAATGATGGTGTCCAAATGAATAAAATAAGTTTTTATAATTTTTTGAGGGACCTAAAACGGGTAAAAAATCTGGTAAAGTAGGTCTAAAGCCTAACCATTCGTCATGATGGTCACCCAATTCTGGAAAGAGATACTTTGCATTGTTTACAAGATTTAAAATTCTTTTTTTATTTAAAGGATTGTTTAACCCTCCAAACTCAACCGTTCCTACTACTCTCAATCCTTGTTCCATAGGTGTTATTCCAAAACCTCTGTTTAAAAATATTACTGGTCTTGAAAGCAAATGATCGTAACCTTTAAAATGAATATGGTAACCTCTTTCTGTATCTAATGGAATTTTTTCATTCACTGACTCAGTGAGTTTTTTGGAGAAAGCTCCACAAGCAACAACGGTTTTATTAAAAGTATAAGAATTTAAGTCTGTTTTGATTATTGGTTTATTGTCAAATGTAAAACTAATTGATTGAACGTTTTCTTTTTTAAAATTTCCTCCTTTTTTTAAAAATAAATCAAATAGCTTTAGTAAAATTTTTCTTGGGTTTCTAGCATGCCTTGCGTTTGAATAAAGAACGCCACCATGGTAAATTTTTTTAATATGTGGTTCAAGATCATGTATTTCGTGCGGGGTTAATAGTTGCTGTTTTACTCCCAATTCATTCCTTATTTTAATTTCTAACTCTCTACTTTTTAAATCCTTGTCTGTCCAAAAATAAATTATGCCCTTGCTCTCTACTAATCCTGAAACGTCAATGTTATCGAAAAGTTCGTCGTAAGCTGGTATAGCAAGATTCAAAATTTGGTGCATATACCTTGCTGTATGCATCATATTCTTTTTGCTGCAATTTTTTATAAATTTTATAAACCATGGAATCATCTTGTGTACATAGTTCCACTGTAAAGCTAATGGTCCTGTAGAACTTAAAAGCATTGAAGGCACATCAACTAATATATCTGGTCTGTTAATTGGAACAGATGCGTAAGGTGAAAAATGTCCAGCATTACCGTAGGATGCGGAGTCTTTACCTGGATTATCACGGTCTATAAGCGTTACTTTAAAACCTTTTTTAATTAGATTGAGAGAAATACATATACCTTGTATACCGGCTCCAATAACTCCGATTGAAGATTTTAATTTATCATCTTCGTTCATAGCAACTTACTAATTATATATTATCTAAAATTTAAATGTGAAGTGACAAGTTATACAGCTTCTTTATGCTGCACAACGTGTACGGTCTTTGGTTTTTTTGTCTCTGTTCTTTCAACAATCTCCTCAATTGCAATGTCTTCTTCCGTATTTGCTTTTCCATTACTTACTCGTTTGATGTAGCCGTCAATATCGGCTCCCTCTTCAGTTTTTAATGTATTTTTAAAAAAAATATCGCCCTTAATGACTGCTGATCTACCTATTATTATTATATCAGCTGAAATTTTTCCTTCGACATGCCCATTGATTTCAACACTTGTTGCTTCTATAGCACCTCTTACTGATCCAGTTTCTGCAACAACCATTTCTGTAACAAATACGTTCCCGTTAATTAATCCTGATACATCTAATGATCCAGCTGATCTTAAATCTCCTTCCAGCTGTAAAGTTTCTCCTACAAGTGAACGTCCATTGTCATTAAGTTGCTTCTCTTCAGTGCCTCGCAAAGTTTTAAACATATGTTCAATTTAAGCACAAAAAGACCATTTTTAAAAATAAAAAATCAAATAATTAAAGGAGAATAATACAATCTTAGGTTGATTCTGATAAATTTAAAATTGCATTTTTTTTCAGACCCCTTCATCTTGTCGATGAATTTTACAACTCATAACAATGCTTAATCCTATCATTATCGAAAGCATCGATGAACCACCGTATGACATTATAGGCAACGGCGCTCCTACAATCGGTAACAAACCAAGCACCATTGACATATTAACCACAACATAAGTAAAAAAAGCCGTTGCAAAACTAAAACAATACAATCTTGCAAAATTATTCCTTGACTGATTACCGATTTGAATAATCCTATATATAATCGCTACGTAGATAAGTAATAGCAAAACAGAGCCAATAAAGCCAAATTCTTCAGAAAATAAAGTAAATATAAAGTCTGTTTGTTTTTCCGGTAAATAATCTAAATAGCTCTGACTGCCCTGTAAATACCCCTTTCCAAAAATTCCCCCTGAACCAACAGCAATTTTTGATTGAATAATCTGGTAACCTGCCCCCAATGGATCTCTTTCTGGGTCAAAAAAAGTCAAGATTCTTGATTTTTGATAGGGTTTCAAAAATGATATTCCGACTGGAATTAAACAAATTAAAACAAAAAAAGAATAAAGAAAAAATTTTATTCTAAAACCTGTTAACCAAATAACAGCAAGCCCTCCTATCAAAATTAACACTGCGGTTCCTAAATCTGGTTGCACTGCAACCAACATAACAGGTATAAATAAAGCAAAAACAGGTGCAAGGATATATTTAAGATTAGCAACTTGTTCGGAAGGAATTTTGTAATAGTATCTCGTTAAAAAAATAATCAGGGCAATTTTCATTAGTTCAGAGGGTTGAAGATTTATAAAAAATAAACTAATCCACCGTTTTGATCCTGAGGCAGTAATTCCGTAAAAATTAACAAATATCAGTAAAATTAATATTAAAACATAAAATAAATAAGCAGATTTATACCAAAATCTAATTTTAAAAAAAGAAAATGCTAAAAAAACTATAAAAAAAACCGAAAACCTATAAAAATGACTTAAGGTATAGTAGCCTAATTTTCCTTGTTCAGTAGAATACATTGCAAAAATGCTAATTATTCCCAACAATAAAATTAAAAAAATTAGCAAAAAGTCTAAAGCAAATATTTTGTCTTTAAAACTTAAATTACTTTTATGAAAATGTTGATTTATCATTTTAAACCTCTTTAAATAAATCTAATTGATATTTTTTTCTTAATTTATGTCTGTCTAAAACTTTTTTTATTACTTTTCTTGCAATCGGTGCAGCTGTTGAACTTCCGGTTCCACCATGTTCAATAACAACGCTAATTGCATATCTTGGATTTTTGTAGGGCGCAAACGCGATGAAAAGAGCATGATCTCTTTTTTCGTAAGGCAAATCTTTATTTTTTAACTTAAGCTTTCTTTCTTCTTCTGTGATAGTTCGTATTTGAGATGTTCCGGTTTTTCCAGCATAAATATATTCTGGTTTGGTAAATCTAGATCTATAAGAAGTTCCCATTGGTTCATTGGTAGCGCCATATAAAGCATCAAGTACTAATTTTATATTTTCTTGGTTTCTATATAATTTTTCTAGACCAGAATTTAGAAAACTAAAGCTATCATTTTTTGAAGTAAATTCATTTCTCCAAGCATTAATTGTACTTTGTAAAGCATCTTTATCATCAATTATTCTTGGTTTAATTTTATATCCTCCATTTGCCAATTGTGCCATCATTAAACATAACTGGATAGGAGTGCTTAGAAAATAACCCTGACCAATGCCGGTGATCAAAGTTTCTCCTAAAACCCATCCTTTTCCAATATTTTTTAGTTTCCATTTTGTGTTTGGTACTAAGCCAGACTTTTCCTCAATAAACGAATTCAAAATTTTGTCCCCTAATCCAAATTTTTTTGATGTAACCGATAACCTGTCAACTCCCAGTCTTCGTGCAACTTCGTAAAAATAAATATCGCATGATTGTTTAATTGCACTTCTTAAACTCATAAATCCATGACCTTTTTCTTTCCAGCAGTGATATTTTTGACCATAAAGTTCAATACTACCTCTACATTCAACAACCAGCTTAGGACTAATCACGTCATGTTCTAATGCGGAAAGTGCGACGATAGGTTTAATAGTCGAGCCAGGTGGATAAAGTCCTGCTACGGGTTTATTGATAAGTGGTTTTTTTTTATTCTTAATTAATTCTTGCCAATCTTTTGAACTTATACCATGTACAAATTTGTTTGGATTAAATGTTGGGCTCGATACCATGGCAACTATATCTCCTGTATATATATCCATTACGCAAACAGATCCGCTTTTATCCTTGATTATTTTAGTTGTAAATTCTTGAACCTCTTGATCTAAAGTTGTTCTAAAATTTTTACCGGCAGTTCCTTCTACAAATTTTAGTTCCTTTATTCTTTTTCCATAAGCATTAACCTCAAATCTTTGAAGCCCTGGTGTACCAATCATTTCTGCATTTAAGGATTTTTCTAAGCCATTTTTTCCTGTTTTTAAGCCAGGAACATTAATTTCTCTGAGCAATTCGCTGTTTTCTAAATCTTTTACGCTTGTGTCAGACACATATCCTATAACGTGAGAAGACGATCCATCTTCTGAATATTTTCTAGCTTCAGCTATTACGGGTTTGATACCTTGAATTTCGTGTAAAAAAAGATTTAATCTTGAAAATTCGCTCCAAGATAAATTATCTGAAATAATGATTGTTTCCCAAGGCTTACGTTTTTTTAGTTTTTTTATTAAATTAATTCTTTTGGGTTTATCAAAATCAATTATTTTTGAAAGTTTAAAAAATAATTCTTCTAAATTAACCACATCTTCTGGGATCATATGCAATTGATAGACTTGGGTGTTTTCTGCAATTTTTTTCCCAAAATAATCTTCTATTATTCCTCTTTGGGGAGCTATTCTCCATTCTCTTAAACGATTTTTATCAGATAATGATCTATATTTTATATTTTCAGAAATTTGCAAGTAAAACAAACGACAAATAATACTAACAAAAACAGCTACCTTTAACGTGGACAAAATGAACATTCGTCTACTAATTAATCTTGATTTACTTTGAAATGTTTCTGGAAAAGTAACCATTAAATTATGATTTCATTAAATTTATAATTAAAGAAAATAATCCCCATAAAATAGGGTAAAAAATAAAAGTAAAAATAGAATTATTAAAAAGATATAAATAATCAACCGCATGGTTTGAGAAATATAATGATAAGAAATAAACAAAGTTTGCAATTAATAGAGCGGGGATAAAACTTATCCAATCGTTTATTAATGTTATTCTTACAGTTACTACTCTTACATAAGCTGCTACAGCAGCAATAATTAATAATGATAACGCATTAACCCCTAATGGAAACCCAAAAACAACATCGCTGATTATTCCTGACAAAAATATAAAGCCATAGCCTAAGCTTTGAGGTTGTCGCAATACCCAGTAATAAACCAATATATAATGAATATTTATTGAAAAAAATTTTAAATCAATCACAGAACTTCCGTTTAATGAAATAAAAAAAAGCAAAAAGAGTGGCAAAAGTTCAAAAAATTTAAACTTGATTGTTTTATAAGTAAGGGCCATAAAATTTATTTATTAAAGTATCATTTTCCTATCTTAATATTTATAAAAGTAATCTGACTTAAATCAGAAAATAATGAAGTTGTGATTATATTATTTTCAATTTTAATTTCACCAATAGGAATACCAGGAGAAAAAATTCCTTCTTTCCCTGATGTATAAACTTTATTACCATCTTGAGTATTATGATTTTCAGGCAAATATTCTAGAATTGGTTCGTTTGTACCATTGCCACTAAGAATAGCATGATCTCCTGATGGTTCGACGATAACAGGAATTTTACTATTTAGATCTGAAACGAGTAATACTCTGGATGAAAAGAAATTTACATCTACTATTCTTCCGACAAAGTTGTTTCCATCCAAAACTGCCATTCCATTTTTTAAATTTTTATTACTTCCTGTATTTATAATAAATGAATTAAGATAAGGACTTTGTTTATCAATCATTACTCTGGCACTTACAAGATCGGTGGTTGAAGCTACTTGTTCTTGAATTAATTGTCTTAACTGAGTATTTTCTAATTCTAAAAAATCTGATTTTGATATATTGTTTTTTAATTCATCATTTTCTTTTTTTAATTTACTATAATTGCTATAAAGATTTAAATGATCACCGACATAATCAGTAAAATTATCAATAGTTTTGAATGGGACGGAAACAATCAAAGAACCTCGATATATTGTATCCTTAATAAAAGATCTGAAATAATTAAGTGGCTTTGCTTCTATTGTTTCAATGGAAATTAAAATAATAGAAAGAATTACAAGCGCAAATAAAGAAAACTTTTGTTTTGTTCCCTTGGCTAATAGGGCAGAGCGAATTGTTATGCCAACATCCTCACGACTTGTATCCATAATTCATTATCTACTCTACAATAATACTAACTTACCAGCATAGTAGAGAATGTTTCTTCTTGATCTAAAGCTTTCCCAGTTCCAATAGCAACACAAGATAATGGATCTTCTGCGATTACAACGGGTAAGCCCGTTTCTTTTGTAATAAGTTTATCAATATTTTTAAGAAGAGCCCCTCCTCCAGTTAGCACTAAACCCATATCAACTAAATCTGCGGATAGTTCTGGCGGAGTTTTTTCTAAAGCATCTTTAATTCCTCCAAGAATTTGGGTTAATACTGGCTTTAGCGCTTCTGCAGTATCTTCTTCTTTTAATGATATTTCTTTTGGGGTGCCTGATCTTATGTCTCTACCTTTCATTAAATAAGTATTTCCACTTGTTGCTAAAGCGGTACCTATTTCTTTTTTAATTTTTTCTGCACTAGCTTCTCCTACTAACAAATTGAATTGTTTTCTCATATAAGCAATGATTGCTGCATCCATAGCATCTCCTGCTATACGGAGAGAATTAGCATAAACAACACCACCTAAAGACAAAACTGCAATTTCTGTAGTGCCGCCCCCAACATCAACAACCATGGACCCGGTTGCTTCAGAGATAGGAAGTCCCGCTCCTATTGCAGCAGCTATTGGCTCTTCAATTAACTGAACTTTTCTTGCTCCTGCCGCTAAAGCAGAATCTTGAATTGCCTTTCTTTCTACAGGTGTAGATCCAGTTGGTACACAAATTAATATTCTTGGATTTGCAAACGCTTTTCTTTTGTGAACTTTTTTTATAAAGTGTTTTATCATTTCTTCAGTAACAACAAAATCTGCTATGACACCATCTCTCAGTGGTCTTACTGCTGATATATTACCAGGTGTTCTTCCCAACATTGTTTTTGCTTCATCTCCTACCGCAAGTACTGATTTTTTTCCTTTATCTTCAATAATTGCAACAACCGATGGTTCGTTAAGAACTATACCTTCTCCTTTAACATACACTAAAGTATTGGCTGTACCTAAATCTATAGCCATATCAGTAGACCAAATAGTGCTAAATTTTTTTAACCCTTCAAACATATTTTATATACCTTTCATTTTTTGTTGTTTTTGCGTTCGCTCTTGTTGATATCCTTCGGGTGCTGTTTTTTTTCTTTTAATAATCATTTTGTTTAATGCATTTAA
>CACIOV010000026.1 GCA_902588335.1 uncultured Pelagibacteraceae bacterium | reverse complement strand
TATTTTCTTTCCTATTATATCTGAAGCTCTGCTTAAAAAAGGCAATAATAGTAAGGGGTAACTAACATTAAAAAATTTAATTAGTTTTAAACTCTCCAAATTTTTGCAATTATCTAAAAATGCCGTACCACAATAAATTGGGCAAAATTCTTTAGATTGCGGTTTATTTTTTTTTTTTATCTTTTTAGGTTTTTCTAATGGAGTTTTTTTTATTTTTTTAAGATATAAATTTAAATTTTTTACCCCAGGTAAACCAAACATTTCTAAATTTCGCATGTTTTTACCTATCTCTTCAGCAACCCCCCAAGCAAATCCTGCTGCTTTAGATGCACGTTTTGATGTTGTGTCAATTTCGCTAAAAGACTGCATAATTAATTTAGTGAGTTATAAACCCAATTGTCATTTGAAGATTTCATTTCGTGAGGAAGAGGCGCTCCTTGATACATGTTAATTCTAAGCCATTTATCCGATCTTGGATCAAACTTTACAGCTCCAAAAAAAGAAAGTTTTAAACGAAGCATATCTATTGGTACTAACGAGGCTCCAATAGTATTGTCTTGAATTTCTGAGTATGGAAATTTTTCAACAATAAAAGCTCTTCTAACTACGTGTCTTAAATCATCATTGTTCAATAAAAAATTTGCAACAGTTTCTTTTTGACTGCTCTTAGTTAATTTTTCATAAAGTCTTTTTATATCTCTCGCTATAGCTAACGGTTGTTCTAGCTCAGCCCCATGTTCTTCGTACCTATTAGCTACTCTAGGCTCTTCTTTATTTTTTGATATAAACCAAAAATTACTGGTACTATTTTTATCCTTAAAATCGATTTCAATAATTAATTTATAATTTTTTTCAATAATTTTTTTAAGATCAAAAACTTTTCTATCTGCTGGAATATTAAAATACTTTTCCTCTTCAGAGCTCATATTATTTATTAATGGATCAATTATTGAATCGTAAGGCTCCATCATCATTGATATGATATACTCCACACACTCTTCTTGAAGATTTTTTTCTGCCCAGAAATAAATAAGATTCCATAAATAATCATTTTTTTTTGGATTTAAATTTTCTAAATGTTCAAAAAATTTTTTTAAGTCTGATTTTAAAGAATCAATTTTATTAATTTGATATTTACTATCAGTTAGCCATGTATCGATGTTTCTTTTTGATTTATCAAGGCAATTCTTAAAAATATTAAAATCATCTACATTAACTTTTTCAATTGATCTAATTTCTTTTAAAGCTTTTTCCCTACAATAAATCCAATTATGCAGAAGAGTTGGATGATTTACTATAAAAGGAGCCATGCCAAGACCTGTTGAGTTGCCAATTCCTAAATTTCTTGCAATGCTTTCTTCTAACATCACTGCTTTTTTTGAATTCTTACATTTTGCAATATGGTTAACTTGGTCAAAAGTGAATTGTCGAACAAGATAAACCAACATCATTTCTAGTCTAAAAGGTCCATAAATTTCTTTTCTATCTTTAATTCTAAAACGATCAGCAAGACCAAATTTTCCTGATCCATAAACTGCTGTGGTTCGGTATAAATAACCAACTTTTTTTAATAATTCTTTATCTGGTTGTTTTCCTTCACTCAATGAATCTACTACGTGATCAAATGCTCTGACTGATTTATTTGCTCTTGATAAAGTAAGCTCTTTATAAGTTACCCTTCCTACTTCTTGTTTAGGTACATTTTTCCTTAAACGATTTATATCTTTCTTCGAAGGTGTTCCATCGTATAAAACAAAAGCCGAGTCCCATTTCGTAGCTATGACTCTATCTGATCTTTCTTCTGGTTTTATATGTTGAGCAAAACATACTAACGAGTAGTTTCTTCCTTTTTTTTCAAAAGAATAAACTGCTGTACCATAACCTTCTTTATTAAGATCAAATAAATCTCTTTTGTAGTTCCAGCTTTTAAATTCTCTAATAAAACTTCTAAGGAATGATAATTTTGATTGATGGAATGAACCTAATCTAGATAGCTTCATCACCAATGATGGCTCTCTTAATTGTATATTTGGTTTGCTCAATTGTTTATCCCTCGGTAAAAATTATACCAGTTATTTCCTAGTATGTCATTTACCTCGGTTTCTTGAAATCCAACTTTCTTTAATCCTTGTTCTAGATTTTTAAATCCACGAGCATCTTCAAACCACTTTGGTTGCTTTGGAAAATTTGGATTCTTAGAACTTCCCTCTCCATAATCTTTTGTTTTTGTCCAAGTCCCGTTTCTCATCCATTCAACAACTGAATTGGGATGTCCTATACAAAGGTCCGATCCTATTCCGACTTGTTTAACACCCATAAGTTCAACTGTTTTAGCTGCCATTTCACAAAAACTTTCAAGAGTGCAGTTCGAAGTATCTTTTAAGTGATGTGGGTATAAAGAAAGACCGAGCATTCCTTTAGAGTCTGCTAAAGCTTTCAACAATTCATTAGATTTATTTCTTTTAGCTCCAAACCAAAATGAAGGATTAGCATGAGTAATCGCTATTGGTTTTGAAGAAAGTTTTATAGCATCAAAAGTAGACTTTTCAGCTGAATGAGACATATCTACGACTAGTCCTAACCTATTCATTTCTTTAATCGCTTCTTTGCCCATCCGTGTAACACCACTATCATTTTTTTCATAACATCCAGTCGCTAATAAAGATTGATTATTATAAGTAAGTTGCATAAATCTTGCTCCTAAATCGTAAACCTTTTCAACTAAGCCAATATCATCTTCGATTGGAGAACAATTTTGAAAACCAAAAAATATTGCTGTTTTTTTCTCTTGATGAGCTTTTTCTATATCCTTAAACGTTTTTCCATGAAAAATTAGATTTTTATTGTCTTTAAAATATTTATTCCAAACTTCTATATTTTTTTTAACTTCGTTAAAATCTTCATGATAAGCAATGGTAACATGCACCGC
This sequence comes from uncultured Pelagibacteraceae bacterium, assembly GCA_902588335.1. Classification (GTDB taxonomy): domain Bacteria; phylum Pseudomonadota; class Alphaproteobacteria; order Pelagibacterales; family Pelagibacteraceae; genus AG-414-E02. The sequence continues at coordinate 7,771 of CACIOV010000026.1, read as the reverse complement.
ATCTAATTTTGCTTCATTATTAATCTTAAATATTTCTTTTGACCAATTGCAATATTGAAGATTATCTATTCGATAATTATTCATTCTGTAAATTTCTTTATTTTCTATTTTTTATGTCCGCGATGTTTTTGTATTCTACGACCATACTCTTGTGCAATTCTATCAAAAATAATGGCTAAAGCTACAATTGCTAAGCCATTTAAAAGCCCTAAAGCAAGATATTGATTTAAAACGGCTCGCAAAATTGGCACACCTAAGCCTTTTACACCAATCATTGAAGCTATCACAACCATTGCCAAAGCCATCATAATTGTTTGGTTTACTCCAGCAAAAACGGTTGGAAGTGCTAGTGGAATTTGTACTGTTTTTAATTTTTGGAATGTTGTAGCTCCATAAGCTGTGCTCGCTTCTAAAGTTTCTTTATCAACCTCTCGAATTCCAAGATTTGTTAATCTTATTATTGGTGGAACTGCATAAATACAAATAGCTATTAATCCAGGAACTTTTCCGATACCAAGCAACATCAGTATTGGAATTAAATATACGAAACTTGGAATTGTTTGCATCATATCTAAAACGGGTAATATTGCTCTTTCTATCCTATCTGAACGAGACATCCATACTCCTACAGGTATTCCTGCAGTCATACATATAATTACACATACAGTTATAATTGCTACTGTTGCCATGGTATCTTTCCACATACCAAAGTAACCGATAAGAAAGAAAGCTACTGCTGCTCCAGCAACGAGTTTCCAATTTCTTGAACCTAACCAAGCTAAACCGCAAATAACAGCTATTATTATTGGCCAAGGAGAATTAATTAATAGTTTTTCTAACCAAACCAAAAAATATAATAATGGATCAAAAAATGCTTCTATAGCATCACCGTATGTTCTAGAAAAATCTCTAAAAGCAAAATCAATTCCCTTTCTCATTTCCATGAGAGCTGTACGATCCATTACGGGAAATTTTGTTAAAAATTCCATTTTGCCTCAAAAAATTAACGAGCCTATTTGTAATAGGCTCGTTAAATAAATTATATTTTAAAGACCAGCTTTGATTTTTTTCTTAGCAGCTGAAGATACCCATTTACCCCAGATCTTCTCATGCTTTTTCAAAAACTCAATTGCTGCATCTGAACCTTTTGCTTGGTTATCAGCCATGTACACAAGCATTCCATTCATTACCTCACCTGGGAAAGTACGTTTCTCAACATATTTCAAAGCGTCTTTTCCTCCAGTTTTAGCAAAATTTGCTGTGACGATAGAATTAACTTCTGATTTTGTCCATGCAGTAGGTTTAGGATCTGCACAATCTTGTTCAGCAAGAGTTATACAGTTATCCCAATTATCTCTACCTGCAAAAGGTACTCCGAAATCAACTGGTATCAGACTATATTTTCCAACTATAGAAGTTGGGTTCCAATAATATCCAAGCCAAGGATTTCCTGAATCGGCTGCCTTAGCAATTGAACCATCTAAACCTGCAGCAGAACCTGGGTCAACTAACACCCAACCTTTTTTTTCCATTTCAAAAGCTCTGAAAAGGTTTGCATTAGCTAACTGACATCCCCAACCTGCTGGGCAACCAACAAAAGCTCCTTTTGAAGGATCTTCTTTATATGGAAACCACTCTGGATGTTCTAGGATTTCCATTGCTGTCATGCCTTTTATCTTTGGATGTTTTTTGACAGTTCCTGGAGTGATCCACCAACCTTCACCGAGACCGGTGATAGGCGCTTTGTTAGCTATGATCAATCTTTTTTCTGAAACGGCTTTTTTTAAAGGTGTATAAACAGCATTAGCCCATTGCTCTGGGTTCATGTCTGGTGAACCTTTGTCATTCATTGATGTAAAAGTTGGCATAGTAGCACCAGGCACTAATTCAACTTCACAACCATAACCTTTTTCTAAAATGATTTTATCGACATTTGCCATTAATTCAGCTGATGCCCAGTTTTGTTCAGCAATAACAAGCTTCCCACAAGCTGCATTTGCATTAACGTTTAATACAAAAAAACCTAAAGCAACTAATGAAGAAATTATTAGCTTTTTAAAAGTTTTCATTTTTTCTCCCTTTTAATTTTTAATAATGCATTCAAGCACAATTAGGAAAAAAATGTAACCGTTAAAACAACTTGTGATTGAAAAAAAATGTTAATTTATTGATTTAAATTAAAAAAAATTTAGTTTCTCATTTTTTCTCCATTAGCATCATATAAAGGTCTGTCTGTTACATGTGCTAAATATAGTTTTCCATTTATTTCCACATCTAAAATGGTTTCATGTTTAGATAATTCTTCTGGCACGTAACCAAGAGCCATACTTTTTTTAACATGATGAGCGTAACCTCCTGATGTAATATAACCTACACACTTATTATCTTTTAAGATTGCCTCATCATTTGTGACATCAATGTCTTTTGTATCTATTGTCATAGTAACAAGTTTCTTTTTAACTCCTTGTTTTTTTTCAATTAAACTTGATTCTTTTCCAATAAAATCTTTGTTCCAATTAATAAATGCATCTAATCCTGACTCGGCTGCTGTAAAATCAGGTCTAAAATCAAGAGTCCATGCTCCCCAATTTTTTTCCAATCTTAGCGCCATCAAAGCTCTTGTTCCGTAAAGTTTTAAAGAAAGATCTTTTCCGTGTAGTTCAATTTCTTCAAAAAGTTTTAGTTGGAATTGTGGAGCTACATAAATTTCATAACCCAACTCACCCGAAAAGGATATACGATTTAATATTGCAGGAACTCCTCCAACAAAGGTCTCTCTAGTATCTCTAAATTTAAAAATTTTATCAGAAACATCATCCCTGCAAATTTTGGACAACAGCTTTCTTGAATTTGGACCTGAGATAGCGATACCGTGAAAATCGTCTGATCTATTCTTATAATTAACATCTTTACTAGGTAAAAATTTTTCAAACCATCTTCGATGCATTTCTTGTGCTGCTCCAGATCCAAAAATCATAAATTTTTCTTCACTTAAACAAGCCACGGTTAAATCTCCATAAAGCTTACCTTTGGGTGTTAACATTGGTGTAAGAATAATTCTGCCCGGCTTAGGTATTTTCCCAGCTAAAATATAATCAAGAAATTTTCTTGCTCCTTTTCCCGTAAATTCATGTTTTGCAAAATTTGCTATCTCGGTTGCACCAACCGAAGTCCTTACTGCTTTTACCTCTTCAGCTACATAATTATGAGATCTAGATCGTTTAAAGGTAGGTTCTTCATGAGCATCCTTTGGATTTTTTGCAAACCAAAGTGCAGTTTCTAATCCAAATGAGTCACCCATTACAGCTCCTTTTTCTATAAGACGGTCATACAAAGAAGTTGTTTTCTGTTTTCTTCCTTTTGGTAATGTTTCATTGGGAAAAGTCATAATAAATCTTCTTTCATAATTTTCTGATGATTTTACGGTTCCATAACCCGGTGATGCATAATTTCCAAAACGAGCTACATCCATTGCCCAAACATCTATCGAAGGTTCGCCATCAATTATCCATTCCGCTATACATTTACCTACACCTCCTCCTTGGCAAAACCCAGCCATAACACCAACGGCAACCCAATAATTTTTTTTTCCAGGAACGGGACCTATTAGTGGACTTCCATCGGGACCAAAAGTAAAAGGACCATTAACAATATTTTTTATTCCAGCTTTTTCTAATGCTGGAATTCTTTTAAATCCTATTGCTAGTCTATCTTGAATATTTTCTAGTTTTGGTTCTAAAAGTTCATGACCAAAATCTATGGGAGTTCCTTTTATTTTCCATGGAGTGGATTTTTGTTCGTAAGTACCAAGCAACATTCCTTTTCCTTCTTGTCTAAAATAAATGTTGCCTTCAAAATCAGTGCCTATAGGTAATCTTTTGTCCTTTCCCATTTCTTCAATTTCTGGTATTGCCTCAGTAATTAAATAGTGATGTTCCATTGGTTGTACTGGTAAATTAATTCCAGCTAACTTACCGACTTCTCTTGCCCAAAGGCCCCCTGCATTTATAACTATTTCTGCATTTATATTTCCTTTGTCTGTAATTACATTCCATGATCCATCATCTTTTTGTTTGGTATCTGTTACAACTGTATTGGTATAAAATTTACCTCCATAAACTTTAGCAGCTTTTGCAAAAGCATATGTTACTCCTGATGGATCAACCTCTCCATCAATAGGATCCCACAAAGCCAAAAGATATTTTTTGGGATCTATTAGTGGATGTTTTTTTTTAACTTCCTCAAGAGAAATAAATTCTTGATTAAGTCCCATGTATCTTGCTTTTGATCTCTCTCTTTTTAAGTAATCTGCCCAAACTTCATTCGATGCTAAATAGAATCCTCCACTTGGTTTAAAACCAGTTGAATGGCCAGATTCTTTTTCAATTTCTTTATAAAGACCAATTGTGTAGGCCATCATTCTTGAAATGTTGGGATCTGAAGAAATTACATGTACATTTCCTGCTGCATGCCAAGATGAACCGGAAGTTAATTCTTTTCTTTCAAGTAGTATGCAATCTTTTAATCCAAACTTTGATAAATGATAAAGTATTGAGCAACCGACTACCCCTCCACCTATTACAACTACCTTGGCGTGTTTTTCCATTAATATAAATTATAATGTTTTTGCTGCGTCGGTGTTATGTTTTTTTAAAGTTTTATCTGTGCCATGCGCATAATGCTTGGACATATCGGGATAGTATTTATATGAAATAGGTTTTCTTCCCAAAGCAACTGCCATTTCACGTACATGATGAGGTTCTGCGCCACAACAAATTCCGATAAAATTTATTTTTTTTTCTGCACATTCTTTCGCAAATTCAGCCATTTCAAATCTGTTACAATATAAATTATCTAATGCGACCGGAAAGGCATTGTCACCTGGTATGCAGTCACAACCTTCATCAGTTTGATTTAAAAACCCAGGATTTTTTTCAGTCGTTCTATATGGGACTGGTAAAGCCGCAACATGACATGAAACACTTTTTCTTATTTCGGGCAAAAGTTTCATAGTCATTTTTGGTCCTCTAAAACAATTTAATCCAACAACATCCGCGCCATTATCTTCTAAAATTTTACACGCTTCACCTGGCGAAGTGCCTTCTCTTGTTTTGCCATCTCTTCTAAATGCATAATTACAGACAGCAATTAATCCCGCATCTTTTATAGCTTTAAGCGCTATTTTTAACTCTTCAACCCAAGTAATTGTCTCAGCAATTACAAAATCAGCACCGGCTTCTTTCGCCCAACCAATTTGTTCTTCAAACATTTTTTGACATTCAATATTACTTTTTTTGTCATTAGGATCATAAACGTTCGTATTAGCAACATTTCCAGCTACCATTAAATCTAAATTTTTAAATTCATTTCTTGCATCCTTTGCAATCTTTAGAGCATTTTTTTGAAGTGGTTCAAGAAGTTTTTCTTTTCCAATTATTCTTAATTTTTCTCTATGTCCATAATAAGTAAACGCTTGAACAACATCACTTCCAGCTCTTATAAATTCTCTGTGTAATTGCGAAACTACTTCTGGATGTTCTAAAACTACTTCAGGAACAAAAGCACCTGCTTGCAAATATCCTCTTCGTTCCATTGCAAAAAGATATCCCTCCGCACATAGAACGGGTCCCTTGTTTAATCTACTTATCAAGTCTTTGCTCATAACTAATTATTTAAAATCAATTATAGCTAACCATATTTTGTTTGAATTGAAAAGAATTTTGTTTAACACTTGTATCAATTTAAATTATGAAGAAAGATGTAGACAGTAAGCTTGATATTTACAAAATTACAAAATCGGAAGAACTTCTAAAATATTATCAAGATTGGACCAAAAAAAATAAATACAACCAGGATATGGTTGAGTTAAATTACACTGCTCCAAAAGAAACTGTATTACTTTTAAAAAAATATGCACTAAATAATAAGTGTAAAATATTGGATGCAGGCTGTGGAACAGGACTTGTTGGTATTGAGTTAGTAAAAAATGGTTATTTCAATCTTGATGGAGTAGATTTTTCTCAAAATATGCTGGATCTCATACCAAAAGATATTTATAAAAAAACTGAAAAAATTGATCTAAACAAACCTCTTAAATTTGAAACTAATATTTATGATGCCGTGATGTGTGTGGGTACATTTACTTATGGGCACGTAAAACCAGAAGCTTTAGAAGAATTAATCAGAATAATTAAAAATGGAGGTTTGATTTGTTTTACAATAAACGAAGGTATTTATGAAAAATATGGTTTTGATAAAAAAATAGAAGAAATATCGAAAAAAAAATTATGGAATATAAAAGAATTTTTTAAGTCAAATTACATTGTCAATAAAGATGTAAAAGCTTGGTATTATTTATCCAAGATAACAAAATAAATTTTTATATAAAAAATATTAAATCCCTACATAACCAAATTCTAGCGCAGCATCAGTAATATGATGATAAAATGACTCTCCAAAACTTCTTAAAGTAAATAAATTAAATGTATCTGGATTATTATCAACAAAATCAATTACAATCGTAATTCCATGAAAAATGGTACTGGCACAATTGTTAGTTTCGAATTCATTAATATTAATCGGACATCCTTTTTTTAATATATCTTTGGCTTGAAAACCTTTAATTTGTATCGCTGCTCTTGAATGAGAAATATCTGTTATCGCAAAGTCTTTACTGTCACATTTTTCTTTAATTTTTTTAACGATATCCTCTTTTTTGGAAATCACTAACCAAATAGAAGGAGCAGTCCAAAGAATTCTTGTTTCTTTATTTTTCGAAACTTTTGAGTTTTGTAAAGGAAATTCTAAACCATCAATCTGTATACTGTTTAGTTGAACTTTCGATTTTTTGTATTGAGCAATTTGTAAGATCGTTAAATCTTTTATCTCTGATACAATTAATAAATCGCTCTCGTTTTTTTCGTGATGATCCCCAAAAAGACCCTTTTTATGAATAGTTTGCAAAGGTGAAATTGCGGTCATGATCTTACCCTTTCTCCTTTTGGATCAACATAATGCGAAGATACTATTTCTACTTCAATATTTTTATTTTTTAATGGTGAAACAGCGTAAAGTTTCTCCCCTATTTTTTTTTTCCCATCCTTTAAAATGGCTAAAGAAAAAGGATTATTATATTCAACGCTCCAGCAAGATGCTGAAATGTGTCCAAGTTTTGGGTTCGGTAAGGAAGCATTGCTATTGCTGACTAAATGTGACCCTTCTGGTATCATGGATTTCTTATCTAAAGGAACTACTCCAACAATTTTTTCTCTATTAGGATTCAAAAATGCTTCTCTTTGTAATGATCTTTTTCCAATAAAATCTTTTTTCTTACTTAACATACCTTCAAGAGAAAGATCGGAAGGAATGACTCTTCCGTCTATCTCTGATCCTGCTACGTGTCCCATTTCTATTCTTAAAGTAGAAAGTGCCTCGGTTCCGTAAGGCTCAATGTTCATTTCTTTTCCGAGTTCCATTATTTTTTCCCACATAAAAATTCCATAGCCAGATTCAACGTTTATTTCGTAAGCTAATTCTCCTGAAAAGGAAATTCTGAAAATTCTTGCTGGAACACCAAACAGGTCGGCTTCTTTATATCCCATGAATGGTATAGCTGTATCCGAAACATCAATTTCTGGAAAAAGTTTACTTAATAAGTTTCGAGAATTAGGTCCTGCTAATGCAGCCCCTGCCCATTGTTCGGTTGTAGATAAAACATTAACTGATAGTTCTGGCCATACCACTTGTAAGTAATATTCCAAATGAGCCAAAA
>CACIOV010000025.1 GCA_902588335.1 uncultured Pelagibacteraceae bacterium | reverse complement strand
TTACTGCATCATCTTATGCAGATATCACGTTCGTATCTTGGGGCGGAGCTTATACAGCGAGTCAACAAAAAGCTTATATAGATACTTATAGCAAAGGTTCTTCAATTACTGTTGAAAACTACAATGGTGGTCTTGGAGAAATCAAAGCTCAAGTAGAAGCCGGAAACGTAACTTGGGATGTGGTAGACGTACTACCAGACCAAGCGATTACGGGTTGCGACGAAGGTTTATTTGTAAAAGTAGACCAAAGTGAATTTATAAATGACCTAGTAGTTCCACCGGTATCTGATTGTGTAGTTCCACAAATTTTTTGGGCATACACAGCGTTTTATAGTAAAAGCGCTTTTCCAGGCAAGAAACCAAAAACAATGAAGGATTTCTTCAATGTTAAAAAGTTCCCTGGAAAAAGAGGAATACATACATGGGCAAACGCTTTAATCGAAATGGCACTAGTTGCTGATGGTGTTAAAGCAAGCAAAGTATACGATGTAATGAGCACTCCTGAAGGAATTGACAGAGCATTTGCTAAACTAGATACAATTAAAGATCACGTTGTATTCTGGTCAGCAGGTTCTAAACCACTTGAATTAGTATCAAGCGGTGAAGTTGTTATGGCATTAGCGTACAATGGTAGAATTGGTGCTGCTATCCTTTCTGAAGGTAAAGACTTCGAATACATTTGGGACGGTACAGTTCTTGAACAAGAATACCTTGTAGCGATCAAAGGTGGAAATGAAGCTGAAGCACTTGCATTTATGGCTCACGCTTCAACAGCAGTATCAAATGCTGAACAAGCTAAATACATTCCATATGGTCCTATGAGAAAATCTAGTATTGGTATTATCAAAAAAGGTGAACCTTGGTTCATAACAGACGCTGGTAATATTGATATCATGCCTCATATGCCAACTGATCCGAAAGTTCTGAAAAGAGCTGTTATAGCTGACCCATATTGGTGGGCTGATAACGGTGCTGAAGTATCAGAAAGATTCGGTGCTTGGAAGGGTAACTAATAATTCGTAATATTTAAAAAAAGGCGAGACTTACGTCTCGCCTTTTTTGTTTGTGGGTGAAATTATGAATGATGTAACAGCAGGATCTATATTAACTACAGACGGAATTCCTTTAAAAGTCAGTCTTCAAAAATCTGAAAGAAGAAATAAAATAAGAGCATTTCTCTTAGTTTTACCGCTTTTAGTTTTTATACTTGTTACATTTTTAATTCCTATCGGAGATATGTTGTTTAGAAGTGTTGATGATAGCTATATCAATACTGTTTTCCCCAAAACTTTTGAAAAATATAAAAAATGGGATCGACAAGGTTTACCATCCGAAGAACTTTATAAAACAATGTTTTTTGAAGTAAAAGAGGGTTCGGGCTTTAGTATAGGTAAAGCTACCACTCGAATGAATTATGCAAAATCAGGATGGAAAAGTTTATTAAAAAAATCAAAACGTAAGTTTAAAAAAATTGAAGAAGGTCCATACAAAGAACAAATGATTGCCATCGACAAAAGATGGGGTGACATAGAATATTGGAAAGCCATAGGAGTGATGGTTGACCCTAGGACTGCAGGATATTATTTAAATGCGGTTGATTTAAAATATAATGTAGACAAAGAGGTTGTTCGACAGAAAGAAAATAGAAGGATTTATAATCATACATGGTTTAAAACATTTAAGGTAAGTGTTTTAGTTATGGTTTTTTGTTTGATGTTGGGCTATCCAATTGCTTACTTGTTATCAACACTACCTTTAAAATACAGCAACCTTTTAATGATATGCGTGTTGTTACCTTTTTGGACATCGTTACTTGTTCGAACTGTTGCGTGGATGGTCATGCTACAACAAAAAGGTGTGTTTAATAACTTGTTAGTAATGGCTCATATTATTGCTGACGAGAACCGCTTTAAACTTATGTACAACGAAACAGCAACTATAATTGTTATGACGCAAATATTATTACCTTTTATGGTTTTGCCTTTGTACAGTGTTATGAAAACAATATCACCAAACTATATGAGAGCAGCTTTAAATCTTGGAGCTTCACCTTTGCATGCTTTTTGGAAAGTTTATATGCCAAATTCAGTACCAGGAATTAGCGCTGGCTGTATGCTCGTGTTTATACTTGCGATTGGATACTACATTACACCTGAATTGGTTGGGGGTAAGGATGGGCAAATGATAGGAAATTGGATTGCTTACCATTTAAAAACAACACTAAATTGGGGACTGTGTGCAGCCTTAGGAGCTATTCTTTTAGGAGTGATGACAGCTTTATATTGGGTTTATAATAAATTAGTTGGAATAGAAAATATCAAATTAGGATAATTATGGCTTTACCAGCATACACAACAACAGGACAAAGAATAGGTTGGTATTCTTTCTTATTTTATTGTGGCTTAGTTTTTTTCTTTTTAATTGCGCCAATTTTTATAATTCTTCCTTTGTCATTTAGCGCTTCACCATTTTTTGAATTTACTAGAGAGTTTATGAATCTTGAACCAGAAGCTTGGTCTCTTAGATGGTACAGGCAAATGGTTGGTATTAGTAGTATAGGAGATACAACGGTTGTTACTGATAAGTGGATGCTGGGAACTAGAAATAGTTTTATCATTGGAATTGCTGCTACATTCTTAGCAACAGCACTAGGCACCGTTGCTGCTTTAGGCTTAAGCAGACCTCACATGCCATTTAAAGGAACTATTATGGCAATATTAATTTCTCCGATGATTGTTCCGTTGATCATTACAGCAGCAGGAATGTTTTTCTTTTATTCAAAAGTTGGACTAACCCATAGTTATTTAGGATTAATTCTTGCACACACTGCACTTGGAACACCATTTGTTGTGATTACAGTTACAGCAACTTTAACCGGTTTTGACACTAATTTAATTCGAGCATCCCAAAGTTTAGGTGCTGATACAATGCGAACATTTTTTAAAGTGATTATGCCTTTAATTCTTCCTGGAGTTATCTCAGGTGGGTTATTTGCATTTATAACTTCTTTTGATGAGGTAGTAGTTGTTATGTTTGTAGGAAGTGTTGAGCAAATAACTATACCCAAGCAAATGTGGGCAGGTTTACGTCAAGAAACAAGTCCTGTAATTTTATGTATGGCGACATGTTTGGTTGCTTTATCTATTGCATTACTTACTACTGTAGAATTGTTAAGAAGAAGATCAGAAAGATTGCGTGGGATTAAGCTACGTAATTAAATTAATTAGAAATCATAATTTCCGTCACCAACTGAATGAATAATAAAATTATGAAAAAAATTTTAAGAATTTTAGTCATAAGTTTATTGTTGTTTAGTAATGTTAATGCTGAAGAAAGAAGCAATAAATTAGACAAACTATTTACTCAATTAAAAAATACTAAAGATTTACCAGCTGCTCAAATAGTAGAAAAAAAAATATGGGAAATCTGGTTGATCCATCCTTCTGATGATAGGCGTGGGTTTAGATTGACTGAGTTATTACTTCAAGGTTCCCGTTTAATGAATATGGGAGAATTAAGTAAAGCTTATAAACTTTTTACAACAATAATCGCAACAGAGCCAGATTGGTCTGAAGCTTGGAATAAACGCGCAACAGTTCTTTATCTAATGAATCGTTATCAATCTTCGTTAGATGATATCAAAATAACACTTGCGCTTGAGCCTAGACATTTTGGTGCATTATCAGGACAAGCTCTAAATTATATAGAGTTAAAACAATATGAAAAAGCAATTCAAAGCTATAGAGCAGCACAAAAAATATATCCACTTTTAGATTCTGCCAAAAAAATGATACCAGAGCTTCAAGATCTGATTAATGATCAAGCTGTATAATTTAAGTAGAAAAATTCTTAATCGGCAACCGCGCCTACAACCCACAAGGCTATAACAATGTATATAAAGACCATAATTTATATTATAATAATTTAATGAGTAAAAAAAAAGGTAAAACACCAATACAACCTGTCAGCGGAACAAAAGTTCCAAGATTTGCTGGGGCTTCAACCTTTGCAAGATTACCAGAATTAAGAGATGTAGAAAGTTGTGATGTTGCTATAGTCGGGGTTCCGTTTGATGCAGGAACAAGTTATCGCCCAGGAGCAAGATTTGGTCCTCAAAGTATACGTCAAGCTTCAAGACATTTAAGAACAAACTATCATCCTGCATATGACTCAGAACCTTTTTTAGAACAACAAGTTGCTGATGCAGGAGATATTACATGTAATCCATTTAATATAAATGAATCAGTTAAACAAATTCAGAAAGCAGCAACTGATTTACTAAGTAAAGTAGGTGGAATCATAAGCATGGGTGGAGATCACACTATAGCTCTTCCTTTACTGCGTTCTGTAAATAAAAAAAATAATGGACCTGTGGCCTTAGTTCATTTTGATGCACATCTAGATACTTGGGATACATACTTCGGGGCCCCTTATACTCATGGCACACCTTTTCGAAGAGCAAGAGAAGAAAAATTATTTTTGGAAGATCATTCAATGCACGTTGGAATTAGAGGGCCGCTGTATAGTAGAGAAGATTTAAAAAATGATGCTGAATTTGGTTTTAAAATTATTCATTGTGATGAATTTCAAACAGAAGGAATAGACAAAATTGTTAAAAGAATACGCGACAGAGTAGGAAATAATCCACTTTATTTGTCCATCGATATTGATGTATTGGATCCTTCGCATGCTCCTGGAACAGGAACTCCAGAAATTGCAGGCATGACAACACGAGAAATTGTAAATGTTTTAAGAGGACTAGCAGGTTTAAAGTTAATATCAGCAGATGTTGTTGAAGTATCACCAGCTTACGATCATGCAGAACTTACTTCACTTGCTGCAGCCACAATAGTTTACGAATTAACAAATTTATTCGCAAAAAAATCCACTTAGTGTGATATTTGTTCTTTAAGATCTATAAGCATCTTTAAACATTTTTTTAATTGATCAGTGCTTACATACTCATCAATTTTATGTGCCTGTTCAATAGATCCAGGTCCACAAACAACAGTGCTAATTCCTATTTCTTGAAATAAGCCCGCTTCGGTACCAAAAGACACAACATCTCGAGAGTTATCACCCGTCAAGTTACAGACGAGATTTATAGCTTCTGATTTTTCTTCTTTATTAAAACCAATAATCTCACCGATAATTTCTTTTTTAATATCTGCTTTTGGGTAAACTTTTTTCATTTCTGGCAAGAGAACATCTTTAGCATAAGTTTCCATACTTTTATTAACAAATTCTCCATCTTCTGGTACTACAGGTCTAAGTTCCCAATCAACTACACACTGGTCAGCAATAACATTTCTCGCTAACCCACCTTTTATTCTACCAATTTGTAAAGTTGTGTATGGAGGGGTAAAAACAGAATTTTTTGGTTTTCTTTTTTTTAGTTCTTCTCTTAGTTCCATAAGTTTGTTTATAAATCTTGTTGCGTATTCTACAGCGTTGACTCCTTTATCAGGAGCAGAACCATGGCCAGCTAAACCAGTAAAGTGAGTTGAGTATTCATAACAACCTTTATGCGCTTGAATAGCTTTCATACTAGTGGGTTCTCCAACTATACAAATAGAACAATCAATATTGCGTTTTTTTAATTCTCTAATCATTATCGGTGCACCTTGACAAGCTGTTTCTTCGTCATATGTAAAAGAAAAATGAATTGGCTTTTTTAAGTTTTGAGATGCAAAATAAGGTGCTAAAGCTAAACTGCATGCTATAAATCCTTTCATATCACAAGATCCTCTGCCATAAATCTTGTTATCTTTTTCAGTAGCTACGAATGGATCAGAGGACCATTCTTTAGCGGATGCTGGCACAACATCAGTGTGGCCAGATAAAATAATACCCCCTCCATTTAGTTTTTGTTTACCAGAAATTGTTGAAAATAAATTAACCCTCTGTTTTGCTTCATCAAAAGTTTTAAAAGATGTGGCACCAAGTTTATTCAATTTTTTTTCGCAATATTCAATTAATTTTATATTAGAAGTACCTGATACAGTCTGAAATTTTATTAACTCCGATAAAATCTTTAGAGTTTCAGGAAATGCTTCATCAATTATGTTCTTTTGCGTAGCCATTTAAATAAAAAAATATTATACATTATTATTATGAAACAAGAAATAACATACGAAGATTACAATAAAGTAGAGATTAAAATCGGTACAGTATTAAAGGTTTCAAAAAACGAAAAAGCTAGAAAACCTTCATTGGTTGTTGAAGTTGATTTTGGAGAAAAAACTGGTGTCAAAAATTCTTCCGCTCAAATTACGCATTATTACAATGAACAAAATTTGGTTGGAAAACAAGTTATTGGGATATGTAATTTTCCGAAAAAAAATATAGCTGGAATAGTTTCTGAAGTTTTGATTTTAGGAGCAATTGAAAAAGATGGTAAAGTAGTTTTGTTACATCCCTCTCAAAAAGTTGAAAATGGTTTAGAAATAGCATAAACCATTGCGATGTATCCGAACTTAGTTCCACTAACTCTTTTTTGTATTGCAGCAGCTTTTACCCCTGGCCCCAATAATATCCTAGGATCTTATTCCGGTTTTAATTTTGGTATTAAAAAATCACTACCTTTAATTTTAGGAGTTACATTTGGATATACCACTCTTATAACATTATCAGCTGTAGGCTTAAATCTGGTATTTAATGCGTATCCAATATTAAAAACTATAATAAAAATTCTTGGATCTTTGTTTTTAATATACCTTGCTTATAAAATTTCATTTCAAAATAAAGTTGAAGAAAATAAAATCAAAAATCCAGTTAAATTTTATGAGATATTTATATTTCAGTTTATTAACCCCAAAGGAGTTTTTGCAGCTATAACAAGCATTTCTCTTTTTGTTGAACTTGGAACCAATTATTTATTTCACTCTTTAGTAGTCATAATGGTGTCATTTTGTTGTGCAATAGTTAGTATAACAAGTTGGTGTTTATTAGGAAAATTTTTAAGACGTTTTTCGGAAAATAAGAAATTTATTCAAACGTTTAATTACACTATGTCCTTTTCACTAATTGTTTGTGTTATACTTATCTATTTAAAAATATGAATATAAATAGCAAAGATTCATTTAAATCTCTAAAAAAAATAAAAGTAGATAATAAAATTTATAATATATTTAGTCTCAAACAAGCTGAAAAAAATGGATTAGAAGGTATTTCAAAATTACCCAAATCAATAAAAGTTTTACTAGAAAACTTACTAAGATTTGAAGATGAAAAATTAGTTAAAAAAGAACAAATTTTATCTATCAAATCTTGGCTAGATAAAAAAAATTCAAAAGCTGAAATTGCTTTTAGACCTGCCAGAGTTCTTATGCAAGATTACACTGGTATACCAGCAGTAGCTGATCTTGCAGCTATGCGCGATGCTGTAAAATTAAAAAAAAAGGATCCAAAAAAGATAAATCCTTTATCAACGGTTGATTTAGTTATTGACCATTCTGTAATGGTAGATGCTTATGCTTCTAAAGATTCTTTTAAAAAAAATGTTGAAAAAGAATTTTTAAGAAATGGAGAACGTTATTCTTTTCTAAAATGGGGGCAGCAAGCCTTTAATAACTTTAGAGTTGTTCCACCAGGAACTGGGATTTGTCATCAGGTGAATTTGGAATATTTATCAAAGGTTGTTTGGTCGTCTGATAATTTTGCTTATCCAGATACACTTGTAGGAACTGATAGTCACACAACTATGGTTAATGGACTTTCAGTTCTTGGTTGGGGAGTAGGCGGGATTGAAGCCGAGGCAGCGATGTTGGGACAACCAATATCAATGTTAATTCCCGATGTTGTTGGTTTTAAAATTGAAAATAAACTTTCGGAAGGAACTACTGCCACTGATTTAGTTTTAACAATAGTTCAAATACTAAGACAGGAAGGAGTAGTTGGAAAATTTGTTGAGTTTTATGGCGATGGATTAAAAAATCTTTCATTAGCAGATCGAGCTACTATTGCAAATATGGCGCCTGAATATGGGGCAACTTGTGGTTTTTTTCCTATAGATGAAGAAACTTTAAAATATTTGAAATTTTCTGGCAGAGATCAACACACAATTTCACTTGTAGAAAAATATTCTAAAGAACAAGGACTTTGGGCTGATGAAAATATTTCTTTTAGTAAAATTTTGGATCTTGATTTATCTACAGTTGTTCCAAGTATTTCTGGTCCTAAACGCCCCCAAGACAAGGTTTTACTTTCTGAGTCATCTAA
Source organism: uncultured Pelagibacteraceae bacterium (assembly GCA_902588335.1). Taxonomy (GTDB): domain Bacteria; phylum Pseudomonadota; class Alphaproteobacteria; order Pelagibacterales; family Pelagibacteraceae; genus AG-414-E02. Next base: position 2,522 of record CACIOV010000025.1, on the reverse strand, counting down.
ATCATTTATGACATCTTTCAAAAAAAATATGAATAGAGAAAACATAAAAGAAGAAATAGTTTCAGGTGAAAATTTTAAATTAAAAGATGGAAATATTGTTATAGCCGCAATTACATCATGTACCAATACTTCAAATCCAAACGTGCTTATAGGTGCGGGTTTACTTGCTAAAAAAGCTGTAGAAAAGCAACTTAAAGTAAAACCTTGGGTGAAAACTTCTTTGGCGCCGGGCTCTCAAGTTGTTACCGACTATCTTGAAAAAGCAGGTTTAAATAAATATTTAGACCAGCTTGGTTTTCATTTAGTAGGTTATGGGTGCACGACGTGCATAGGTAATTCAGGTCCTTTAAAAGAAAATATTTCAGAGGCTATTCAAAAAGGAAATTTGTATGCAGTTTCAGTTTTATCTGGAAATAGAAATTTTGAAGGAAGAATTAACCCCGATGTAAAAGCAAACTATCTTGCTTCACCACCTTTAGTTGTTGCTTATGCATTAGCCGGATCAATGAATTTTGATTTATACAACGAACCTTTAGGCAAGGATAAAAAGGGAAAAGATATATTTTTAAAAGATATATGGCCAACAAATAAAGAAATTGAAGAATTAATTTTAACCTCGATAAATGCAGAAATGTTTTCTAAGCGTTATTCAAAAGTTTCAGAAGGATCTAGTGATTGGCAAAAAATTAAAACTACCGAAAGTAATATTTATAATTGGGATGATAGTTCTACTTATGTAAAAAAACCACCATTTTTTGAAAAAATGCCAGATAGCCCCGAAGGTTTTAAAAAAATTATTGAAGCAAGACCATTATTAATATTGGGCGATATGGTGACTACCGATCACATTTCTCCAGCTGGCTCTATAAAAAAAGACAGCCCCACAGGTGACTATTTTATGAAACACCAAGTGCAACAAAAAGACTTTAATTCTTATGGAGCAAGAAGAGGTAATCATGAAGTTATGGTACGTGGAGCCTTTGGAAATATTAGAATAAGAAATGAAATGGCTTCTGAAACAGAAGGAGGTTTTACTAAATTATACCCTGAAGGAAAGGTTATGAGTATTTACGAAGCAGCTATGGAATATAGAAAAAGAGGAAATGATCTAGTTGTAATTGCTGGCAAGGAATATGGAGCAGGATCTTCTAGAGATTGGGCAGCAAAAGGAACAAAATTACTAGGAGTAAAAGCTGTAATCGCAGAAAGTTTTGAAAGAATACATAGATCAAATTTGATTGGAATGGGAATGCTCCCACTTCAATTTAAAGATGGTTTTAATAGAAAAAAATTAAATCTTAAAGGATCTGAGCTAATTACTATTAATGGTATAGAAAAAGGTATAACCCCAGGTCAAGAAGTTGAATGCGAAATTAAGTATTCGGATGGAGTAGCAAAAAAGATTAATTTACTTTCCAGAATCGATACAGAAAATGAAGTTGAATATTATAAAAATGATGGAATATTAAAATACGTTTTAAGAAGCATGTTATAATGAGAAATATTAAAGTAAGAGTACATAAATCATCGACAAATTTAAAAAAAGAAGATCAATTAGCTTGGAAAATTGCTGAAATTGCTTCAGATAAAGCTCCTTTAAATGAAGAAGCGGTTGATATGGTTATTAATAGGATTATTGATAATGCTTCAGTAGCAATAGCATCTTTTCAAAGACAACCAGTTATTTCTGCAAGGGAAATGGCTTTAGCTCACCCAAGAGAAAATGGAGCAACAGTTTTTGGAATAGATTCTAATCAAAAGTTTCATTGTGAATGGGCAGCTTGGGCAAATGGAACGGCAGTTAGAGAGTTAGATTTTCATGACACCTTTCTAGCTGCGGACTATAGTCATCCAGGAGATAATATTCCTCCAATTTTAGCAGTGGCCCAACAAAAAAATTTAAATGGTATGGATTTAATTAGAGGAATTATTACAGGTTATGAAATTCAGGTAAATCTTGTAAAAGGAATTTGTTTACACGAACATAAAATTGATCACATAGCTCATTTGGGACCAAGTGTTGCTGCAGGAATTGGATCTTTGTTAAATCTTGATGCCGAAACTATCTATCAATCTATTCAACAAGCTTTGCATACAACAGTTTCAACAAGACAATCTAGAAAAGGAGACATTTCAAGTTGGAAAGCATTTGCACCAGCTCATGCTGGAAAATTAGCCATCGAAGCAGTTGATAGAGCAATGAGAGGAGAGGGAGCGCCGAGTCCAATTTATGAAGGTGAAGACAGTGTAATAGCCTATGTACTTTCAGGATCCAAGGCAAAATATATTGTTCCTTTACCAAAAGTTAATGAAGAAAAAAAAGCTATTTTAGAAACTTATACCAAAGAACATTCAGCTGAATATCAATCTCAAGCGTTGATAGATTTAGCAAGAAGTTTGAATAAAAAAATAAAAAATATTTCAGATATTAAAAAAATTGAAATTCATACAAGTCATCATACTCACAATGTAATTGGAACTGGAGCAAACGATCCACAAAAAATGGATCCTAAAGCAAGCAG
>CACIOV010000024.1 GCA_902588335.1 uncultured Pelagibacteraceae bacterium | reverse complement strand
GGATCCTTTGAACTCGTTGGTTTTTCATTGATTCCAAAAAAACCTACCAGCATGTCAATTTTATCGATCAAGGCTACTGCTGATCCAATTGGCTTTTTGGGAACCTCGCTATTAACACCGGTTGGTAAGTAATGGTCACTAATTGCTAATGAAACATCTTCATCAAACCCCTGCTCCATTGCAAAATATTTTCCCATAATGCCTTGAAGTTCTGGATACTCTCCTACCAAATCCGAAACTAAATCTGCTTTACAAATTGAAGATGCTATTTCTATTTTTTCTTTACTTAAATATAATTGATCGGAAATTATAGTTGAAAGTTTCCTTAATCTTTGTGTTCTGTCATAAAATGTACCCAATTGATTAAAAAAAGATAAATTTTTTAATTTGCCTACCTGCTTAACCAAATTTTGGGCTTTATTTTTATCCCAAAAAAATTTAGCATCGGCAAGTCTAGCTTCGATAACTCTTTGATTTCCTGTTTTAATATAACCTTTTTTATCTATCAAATTAGAAACTAACAAAAACAAATTTGTTAATTTGTTGTCTTTATAAAAAAGAGGAAAATATTTTTGATGATGTTGCATTGTGACAATTAAAATTTCTTGAGGTACTTTTAAATAAATTTCATCAAATTTACCTACCATAACGTTAGGTTTTTCAACCAAATTAACAACTTCTTCTATTAACTTTTCGTTAAAATTGTTTTTTAAATTTCTAGCGATGCAAATATTATTCATCTTTTTTAATATTATGTTTTTCCTTTTTTCCTGATCCAAAATAATATTTTGGGATTTAAGAATATTTAAGTATGATTTAAAACTATTTATCTTTTTAACTTTATCTTCATTTACATCATTTATTAATGTTAGATTGTTGCTCTTTAGATGGAAAAAATCAAAATTAATTACCTTATCGTTAAATAGTGCAATAATGGACTTTAACGGTCTGCCCCAACTTAAATCGTAAACCGACCACTTCATTGATTTTTTCCACGAATAACTTTGAAGCACCTCGGGAATAACTGATCGAAACTCCTTTAAAATATCAATTGTTTTTGATTTAGTTTTTGCAAAGTAAAATTCTCCATTTTCAATATTCTCCTTGTACACGTCCTGTTTGGTTAAGTTATTTGATTTAATAAAACCATCTAACGCTACTTGAGGAGCACTCACCTTCGGTCCTTTTATAATCCTCTCTTTTTGCTCTATTTTTTCAGGAATTCCATTTATGAAGAAAACAAGTCTTTGTGGTGTTGAAAAAGATTTACTTAAATTAAATTTAATTTCTTTTTTTTTTAATCTTTCTTCAATTGATTGTTTAATTTTTTGTCTAGCATCAATTTGAAGTTTAGGAGGAATGTCTTCACTAAATAGTTCTATAAACAATTCTGCCATTGTTTATTTTTGACTTTCTACCCAACTTTGGCCTGATCCCTTGGCTAACTCTCTTATTCTAGATATATATTCTGTTCTTTGAGCAACGCCTATTGCACCTCGTGCATCCAAAAGGTTAAAAACATGACTAGCTTTTAAACATTGATCATAAGCTGGTAATGGAAGTTTTTTTTCTAACAAAGATTTACACTCGGACTCTGCAATTTCAAAATTTTTTAACAAATATTCTGTATTAGCGTAATCAAAATTATAAGCAGAATATTCTTTTTCTGCTTGATAAAAAACATCTTTGTATTTTGTTCCTGCGTTATTCCAAACGAGATCGAATACATTATTTTTTTCTTGAGTAAACATACATATTCTTTCTAATCCGTATGTAAGTTCAACTGAAATGGGGTTACATTCAATTCCTGCCATTTGTTGAAAATACGTAAACTGAGTAATTTCCATGCCATCACACCATACTTCCCAACCTCTTCCTGCAGCTCCTAGTGTTGGACTTTCCCAGTCATCTTCAACAAATCTTATATCATGCTCCTTATGGTTTATTCCGATTGTTGATAAACTTTTTAAAAAGATTTTTTTTATATCATCAGGAGAAGGTTTAATTATTACTTGAAATTGATAATAATGTTGTAAACGATTTGGATTTTTTCCATATCTTCCATCAGTTGGGCGTCTTGATGGCTGAACATAAGCTGCTTTCCAAGGTTTTGGTCCTAATGAGCGCAATGTTGTAGCCGGATGAAATGTTCCAGCCCCAACTTCCATATCATATGGCTGCAATATAACACATCCATAATTTCCCCAAAATTTCTGTAAATTAAATATCGTATCTTGAAAACTTACCGGACTAGGTTTTCCCTTCTTTTTCTTTAAATTAATTTTTTTAGGCATCTAGAAACCATATCTTTGCCAAATAGATTTTTCCTCTAAAAGGTTTAACAAATTTTCAATTTGACTATCATGTGCACCAGATAATTTTTTATTTAACCAGCTTTTTGGTTTTTCAAATCTTTTAATTATTACATCTTCTCCAAATTTTTCTTTCAGGATTTCATCAGCATTGCCTATGCCATCGATGAGGCCTAGCTCTTTTGCTTTAGACCCTGACCAAAATTCTCCTGTAAATAAATCTGAATTTTTATCTTTTTTTAATTTTGTTGATCTGCTTTCCTCTACAACTTTTATAAAATCAGAATGCAATTCTAATTGTATTTTTTTTAATCTTTCGATGTCTTCTTGTTTTTCTTCAACAAACGGGTCTAAGGTACTTTTGTTTTTACCTGCTGTATAGATTCTTCTCTGAATTCCAGCTTTTTTAATTAACTCCTGTAAACCAAAAGAGGAATATATTACCCCGATTGATCCTACGATTGAGCTAGAATTTGCATAAATTTCATCACCTGCACATGCAATAAGATAGCCTCCGGACGCCGCAACATCTTCTGCAAATACTAAAACTTTCTTTTTATTTTTTTTGGCCTGTTTTCTAATGTAGCTGTAAATAAGATGTGACTGCACTGGAGATCCACCTGGAGAATTTATAGAAACGGCTATTGCTTGCGCTTTCTTTACTGAAAAAGCTTTTTTAATAATTTCTTGCTGTCCTACAAAATCTAATCCCTGCTTAAATTTTCCAACAGATCCAATAACTCCAGATAGCCTAATATGAGGAACTATTTTTTTCTTTTTAAAAATTTTTAAAATTGAAAACATGTGATGATATATATTCTAATTATCATAGTTTTTAGATTCTTTTAAAGTCTAAGTAAAGTTATAAAGCTACCTTAGGTTGTAATTCTTTGGGTGCGTCACTAATGAAGTAAAAGTGTTTTTTTTAACATAAAATAAAAGCTATAATTATTTACATGGGATCAGTAATACCTTTAAAAAAAGAAATAGATAATTCTTATATAGAACTAAAAAACCTTGTAGAAAATAAAATAGATAGGGTTAACGAACTAATAAAATACAAACTCTCAAGTGAAATAAATCTTATTCACAAAATGACCAACTATCACCTTAAATCTGGTGGGAAAAGAATCAGACCTTTGTTGACTTTAGGTTCAGCTAAATTGTGTGGTTATGAAGATGGAAATAGAGATATAAATTTAGCTGCCTGTGTAGAATTGATTCATAACGCAACATTATTACATGATGATGTAATTGATAATAGTTCTTTTAGAAGAGGTATCAAAACATCAAATGCAATTTGGGGAAACCAATCTTCTATTTTAGTTGGAGATTATTTATTTAGTCGTTGTTTTGAAATGATGGTCGAAGATGGATCTCAAGAAATATTAAAATTATTATCTTCAACCTCATCAAAAATAGCTCAGGGTGAAGTTTTGCAATTAGAATATAAAGGCGAAATAGATATTTTAGAAGAAATATATTTTAATATTATAAATTCAAAAACTGCAGCTTTATTTGCCGCTGCTACAAAAATAGGAGCATGCATAACAAGCAAAAGTAAAAAAGAAAAAGACGCTTTAGAGTCATATGGAAAAAATATTGGACTTGCTTTCCAAATAGCTGATGATGCACTAGATTATTATTCTACAAAAACAATTTTTGGTAAAGAAATAGGAAAAGATTTTTATGAAGGAAAAGTAACTTTACCAATAATATTTTTGTATCAAAAAGCTAACCAAGAAGAAAAGGTGTTTTTAGGAAAAATTTTTAAGAAAAAAAATCGTTCTAAATCAGAATTTATTGATACACAAAGCTTAATTAAAAAATACAATTCTATTGATGCTTGCTTTGAAAGAGCAGAATATTTTGTAAATATTTCTTATAATGCTTTAAATATTTTTAAGCCCTCACAAGAAAAAACGATTTTACAAAATTTAACTTCTTTTAGTTTAGAAAGATCTTTTTAAGGATAAAGAATTTCTTTTTTCCAAACATTTGAAATTTTTTTATACCTCAGTCTTTCGTGAATTCTATACTCGTCACCTAACCAAAATTCTATAGAAGATGGATTTAAACACCAGCCTGACCAATGTTTTGGTCTTGGTAATTTTTTTTCATCTTTATATTTATTTTTATAATCTTCAATTTTTTTTATCAGCTCTGATCTTTGTTCCATTACATTTGATTGATCAGATGCCCAGGCACCAATTCTACTTTCGTAGGGTCTGCTGCTAAAATAAATATCAGCTTCTTTATCTGGAACCTGAACAACGCTTCCGCAAATTCTTATTTGTCTTTGTAAACTTTTCCAGTGAAAACACATGGATGCTTTAGAATTTTTTTTTAAATCTTGGCTTTTTGGACTGTTTAAATTTGTATAAAAAACAAATCCTTCTTGGCTTAGTCCTTTCAATAGAATCATTCTCACACTAGGCTGATGTGAATCGCTGGATGTAGCCAAAGCTAACGCATTTGGATCGTTTATTTCCTTTTTTTCAGCCTCTGCCATCCATTTCTTAAATAATTCCAAGGGATCATCTAAATCCAAAAAGCATGAATGTAAGCCCAATGAGTTTTTTTGATTCATAAAATAGTCAAAATATTCTATATAGTATAATCTAATGTCATTTAACACTTTTGGAAAGATATTTCGTTTTACTACTTGGGGAGAATCTCATGGTCCTGCTATAGGATGTGTGGTTGACGGTTGCCCTCCTAATATTGCTTTATCTGAAAAAAATATACAAATTGATATGGATAGGAGACGCCCAGGAAGGTCAAAATTTACATCACAAAGAAAAGAATTTGATAAAGTGGAAATTTTATCTGGAGTCTTTAAAGGAAAAACAACAGGTACTCCCATTTCTATGATTATTTATAATAAAGACGCAAGATCAAGAGATTATGAAACTATTAAAAATAAATTTAGACCAGGTCATGCCGATTATACTTATCTTTTAAAATATGGAACAAGAGACTATCGCGGCGGAGGAAGACAATCCGCCAGAGAAACTGCAGCACGTGTAGCAGCAGGAGCAATAGCGAAAGTTACCTTAAATAAACTTATAGGCAAAAAATTTAAGATAGTTGGAGGGGTTGTTCAATTAGGTCTTCTCGGTTGTAATAAAAATAATTGGAATGAAAAAGAAATAAGAAAAAATCCATTTTTTTGTCCTGATAAAAAATCAATTAAACTTTGGGAAAAATATCTTCTTGCTGTAAGAAAAGCAGGTTCTTCATGCGGAGCGATAATTGAATTAAGAGCTTCCGGAGTACCAGCTGGTCTGGGAGCTCCTATTTATTCAAAACTAGATTCGGATCTAGCTAGCGCACTCATGAGCATTAATGCTGTTAAAGGTGTAAATATTGGAGCTGGTATGAGTGCAGCTTTTTTAAGTGGAGAAGAAAATTCTGATGAAATTAGAGGTATTAAAGGTAAAGCAAAATTTAAATCTAATAATGCTGGAGGAATATTAGGTGGCATATCTTCTGGTCAAGAAATTATTGCATCTTTTGCAGTAAAACCCACCTCCTCTATTTTGAAAATTAGAGACACAATTAATAAAAAAGGAAAAAATACAAAAATCTCCGTAAAGGGTAGACATGATCCTTGCGTAGGAATTAGAGCTGTTCCTATTGGTGAAGCTATGATGTCTTGTGTACTGTTAGATCATTATCTACTAAACCGCGCGCAATGTGGTTAATAAGATTTAATTAAAATTTTCTAGCTAATATAAAATCTATAGATTGTAACAAATCTTGAGATTTAACACCGTATTTTTTAATTTTTTCATTTGTTTTATTTTTTAATTTATTTGCAAAAACCAAAGTCTTTTTATAACCGAGTAGGTTAACTAGTGTAGGTTTACCTTTTTTTTTATCTCTTTTTGTGGGTTTACCGGTAATTTTACTATTTCCTTTGAAATCAATTAAATCATCCGAGATTTGAAATAATAAACCAATATCTGAACCTATTTTTTTTAATATTTTTCTTTTTCTAAGGTTGTGTTGTTTAATAATTCCTACACATTCGCAACAAAATGCAAATAATTTTCCAGTTTTATTATTTTGTATATCAATAATTTTTTTTTTTGAGATTTTTTTGTTTTCGAAGGTAAGATCAAAATATTGACCTCCAGCAAGACCAGAAAAACCTGAATAAATTGCTAGTGTTGTTATTAATTCATTTTTTATTTTCGGAGAAAGTTTCAGATTTTTACTGGACAAAATTTCAAATGCTAATGTAAGTAAAGAATTACCGGCTAAGATTGCTGTAAATTCATTAAATTTTTTATGCGTAGTAGGTATACCTCTTCTTAAATTGTCATTATCCATTGCTGGCAAATCATCATGTATCAAGGAATAGGAATGCACACATTCAATTGCTGCACCAATAATAATTAATTTTTTATAATCTATACCAAAAATTTTACCTGTATTAACAATGATGGCTGATCTAAATCTTTTTCCACCTGAAAAAACACTATATTTCATAGGTTTAACTAAATATGAATATCTGTTTTTTTTTAAAAAAAATTTTTTTAAATAAACATTTGTATCATGTGCAATAACACTCAGTTTTTTTGAAAATTTTTGCATAAAATATTATTAATCTTTAATTTGAGATTTTTTACTATCGTCAAATTTAGAAACTCTAATTTCTTTTAATTTTTTCTTAAATTGATCTTGTATATGATAATTTAGCTCCATCATTCTGTTATATTTATCCATCGATTCCTCAAGGTTTGATTCGGAGCTTTCTAGGTTTGCGATGATCTCTTTAATCTCGTTTTGTGCCTCTTTTATTGACTTTGATTTTATATCAGCTGGAATTTTTTTTGATTTCATATTATAGCCATATACTAATTGAATTATGAAAAATATCTATTTAAATATATACAGACCAAATTCTATTAACTTAAAAAAAGCAAAAAAAAACATAGAAAGCAATAATGTAATTGGGCTACCAACTGAAACTGTTTATGGATTGGCAGCAAATGCTTACTCTAATAAATCTGTAAAAAAAATTTTCAAGTTAAAAAAAAGGCCATCATTTAATCCACTTATTATTCATTTCAAAAATCTAAAAGATTTAAAAAAAAACGCTATTTGTAATGATTCTTTTTTAAAACTCCATAGAACTTTATGCCCTGGGCCAATTACTTTTATACTTAACAAAAATCCAAAATCAAAAATTTCTAAAATAGCCAGCGCTGGTAAAAAAACTATTGCTGTTAGAATTCCCAAGCATAAAGTTGCAAGAAATTTACTTAAAATATTAAATGTGCCCCTTGCTGCTCCAAGCGCTAACATTTCTTCTAAACTAAGCCCAACTTGTGCGAAAGATGTAGTTGATGAGTTCGGAAGTAAGATTAAATTTATACTCGATGGAGGTCGGTGTAAAATAGGTTTAGAATCAACAATAATTGATTTAACTAGTAAACCAAGTATTTTAAGACAAGGTAGTATAACTGCCAGAGATATTTATAAAATTTTAAAAAAAAAAATTATTATAAAAAAAAAAATAAAAGTTATTAAAAGTCCAGGACAACTAAAATTACATTACTATCCCGGAATCCCAGTTTTGATGAATAGAATACGCCCAAAAAAAGATGGCGCATTTATCACATTTGGAAAAAAATTTACAGGTAGAAAAAATAATTTTAATTTAAGCAAAAATAATAATTTAAAAGAGGCAGCAAATAATTTATATAAAATAATGAGAAATATAAGAAAAAAGAATTACAAATCAATTGCCGTTTGTAAAATACCCAATTTTGGAATAGGACTTGCAATTAATGATAGGCTAAGAAAAGCATCAAATAGATAAAAAATGATAGAAATTAATGATTTAAGCAAAAAATACAAAAATACTCTGGCTGTCAAAAATATAAGTTTTAAAATTAAAAAAAATACAATAGTTGGACTTCTTGGTCCAAATGGCTGTGGCAAAACAACAACAATAGGAATGTTGTTAGGTTTAATTAAACCCAGCTCTGGTACTGTTTTTATTGATGGTAAAAATATCGAGAAAGAAAACAATAGAACAAAAATATTGGAAAAAGTAAATTTTATTTCTCCATATGTTGAGCTTCCAAAAAAACTTACCGTTGAAGAAAATCTTAAAGTTTATGGAAGAATGTATGGTGTAAATAATTTAGAAAAAAAAATTTTAAATTTAATGGAAGACTTAAATTTGTTGGAGTTTAAAAAAAGAAAAACTGGTGAACTTTCTTCTGGGCAAAAAAACAGAGTTTCCTTGGCTAAAGCATTAATTAATGAACCAGAAATACTTCTCTTAGATGAACCCACAGCGAGTCTTGATCCAGATGTAGGAGATTATATTAGAACTTACATAGAAAATTTTGCATCAAAAAAAGGCACAACTATCTTGTTAGCTTCAACATGTTATTTTTAGAAGAAATTTGGAGTAGAAATTTTACTAACTTATTTGTTGCTCCATTAAAAGTAAGTGAGATTATAACTGCACTAACATCTACCGCTTTACTTAGAACTTTGATTGGGATAATTCCTGCAATAATTTTAATGAATCCATTATTTGGAGTTTCTTTATTGCAAATGGGTCCTCCTCTGTTTTTGCTTTTTTTAAGTTTGTATCTTTTTGGAACAACATTAGGTTTGCTCGTAACTTCCGGACTTTTAAGATTTGGTCCCGCTTTTGAAAATGTAGCATGGTCATCTCTTTTTATTTTAGCTCCATTAGGTTGTGTTTATTATCCGCTATCAATTTTACCGGATTGGTTACAAATATTAGCTAAAGTTTTGCCATTAGTTTATTTATTTGAGGAAGCAAGATCTATTTTAGTAAATAATGTAGTAAATTATAACAATATCATGACCGCATTAGCACTAAATTTATTTTATTTTGCTGGCGCCGTTGCTATTTTCTATTTAGCTTTTTATGGAGCAAGAAAAAAAGGCACATTAGTTAATATGGGAGAATAATTTTTAATGAAGTTATACGACTGTTGCATGTATTTTGATGAAGATCTAATTTTAGATTTGCGTTTTAATATACTTAAAGATCACGTAGACCAGTTTGTTGTTGCCGAAGCTACAAAAGACCATAGTGGGAAAGACAAAAAATTAAATTTTAAAATTAATAATTTTCCTAAATTTAAAGACAAAATCACTTATATTATTGTTGATGATATGCCAATGAACCTTAAATATTATAAAAAAAATTGGCCAGTCAATCATTTAAGAGATCAACATCAAAGAAATGCACTATCTAAAGGTTATAAGAATTGTAGCGAAGAGGATTTAATAATGATTTCTGATATTGATGAAATACCAGACCCAAACAAAATTAATCAATTTAATATTAAAAACAAATATGCATGCTTTATACAAAAAAACTTTCAGCAAAAAATAAATTTGTTAAATGTTTCTGACAAAAACTGGATGGGAACAAAAATCATTCAAAAAAAATGTCTTAAATCGCCACAGTGGTTAAGAAATATTAAAACTTCAAAACCTGCTTTTTGGAAATTTTATAAACCACGCCAACCACAATTAATTTATGATGGGGGGTGGCATTTTAGCTTTTTAAAAGAGCCTAAAAGAATTGCTGAAAAAATTAAGGGTTATTCGCATCAAGAATACAATTTGCCTGAGCTGACAGATGAAAAAAAAATAGCTGAGAGAATAAAAAATAGAGTAGACGTTTTTGAAAGAAATATTAAATATAAAAAAATTGATTTAGATGATACATTTCCAAAATATATATTAGAAAATTTAAGTAAATATAGTAATTGGATTATTCAATAGTATTAATTGGTGCGCCCGGAAGGAGTTGAACCCTCAACCTTCTGGTCCGAAGCCAGACGCTCTATCCAATTGAGCTACGAGCGCTTAAATATGCTTTTATACAGTATATAATATAATTAATGAAAAAAAATATATTTAATACAGAAGTTTCATTTAATTGCCATGGTTATAGAATTGACAAATTTTTGCAATCACAATTAAAAACATTTAGCAGAACTAGAATTCAAAATTTAATAAGCGATGGACAAGTCCAACTAAATAACATTACAATTCGCAATTCTTCAAAAAAAATAAAAGAAAAAGATAAGATAGAAGTTAATTTTCCTCCCCCAAAAGAAACTCTAATTAAACCAAATAAAATTCCTTTGGATATTTTATATGACGATGAAGATATAATTGTTATTAACAAATTTCCTGGAGTTGTGGTTCATCCTGGTGCTGGCAACTATGAAAAAACAATTGTAAATGGTTTGTTATTCAAATATCGAAATAATCTCTCAAGTATAGGTGGCAAATTAAGACCTGGCATAGTTCATAGGATTGATAAAGATACCAGCGGTGTAATTGTTGTTGCAAAAAATGACAATGCTCACATTAATCTATCTAAACAATTTAGTAATCATTCTATTAAGAGAGTATACGAAGCTTTAGTTTGGGGTTCTTTGAGACCTCAAAATGGAAAAATCAACGAAAGAATATCAAGAAGTATAAAAAATAGACAGCTTATGGCAGTAAGAAAAGAAAAAGGAAAAACAGCAATAACAAATTACAAAACTTTAAAAATTTTTCATAATACAAATTTACCAAGAATAAGTCACATAGAATGTCAATTAGAAACAGGAAGAACGCATCAAATAAGAGTTCATATGAGTTTTAAAGGAAATTCAATTCTCGGAGATAAGTCTTACGGTAAA
>CACIOV010000023.1 GCA_902588335.1 uncultured Pelagibacteraceae bacterium | reverse complement strand
CGACTTTCATTTCCTAAAAGCTCCTCTTTATTATAACTAAATTTAGAAACACTACGCATTGGTTTTTTTGGATTAGCATCTGTGTGCATAATGAATTTTACTTTTTTTGATTCTAGCAAATAAAGAGATAATCCATTTAATAAGCCTCCTGTTGAGCTTTCAAATCTTATTTTTTTATCGGTAGACCATGAATAGAAAAGAGATAAATAATATCCCCATACAAGATTATTTTCAGAATTAGAATGAACCTCTTCTTTAGGGAGTCCCTCAACAATTGTCCCGGGGCAAACATTTAATATTTTTTTGAAAATTTCTGGACTAATTTTTTCTATTTCTTTTGGTTCAAGCCTTCCTTTGGGAGTCATTGATACTTCTATATTTTCTTTGCCAGCAATACTTTGACAAAGTCCACAACCAATACACAGTCCATTGTCTACAATATCTTTTAAGTTATTTATGGAAGTCATTTTCTAATTTTATTTTCGTATTTTTTTCTAAGTTTTTGAAGGTTAACTAAATATTCATCTCTTATATTTGATATCATAGCAACAGATTTCCCTTTTGCTTGTTGTCTGGTTCCCGTGATAATTCTTGATGATAATTTTTTAGAAAGCTTTGGAGCTTTTAACTTAGTCCAAGGCAATTTTAGTGCAGGCCCAAATTGTTCTAACATATGTTTCATGCCTGCTTTGCCTCCTGCTAAATGATAAGTTAAGAATATTCCCATTAATGACCATCTCAAACCAGGGCCATCTTCAATTGATCTATCTAAATCTTTAGTAGATGCATAACCTTCATTGACTATATGCAAAGCTTCTCTCCACAAAGCTTCTTGAAGTCTGTCTGCCAAATAACCAGGTAATTCTTTTTTTACCATGATTGGGTTCATTGATATTGATTTATAAAATTTATTAGCTTTATTTAAAAATTTCTTTTTCGTTTTTTTTCCAGGGACAATCTCAATTCCAGGACACATATAAACAGGATTAAAAGGATGTCCAATCATTGTTCGTGCTGGATTTTTACATTTGGAATATATTCTTGTTGGAAGTAAACCTGATGAGCTAGATGAAATAATAGCATTAGGCTTTGCATATTTACCAATAATACCCATTAACTTTGTTTTTATTCTATAATTTTCAGTTGCACATTCCTGAATAAAGTCAGCTTCTTTAAGAGCGTCTTCTATTGAAGTAACATATTTAAAATTTTTTAGATTAAGTTTCTTTTTATTAAATAATTTTTTTACATAAGGCCAAGTACGTTTTATCTCAGAAACTAATTTTTTTTTTAATTTTAGATCTTTATCAAACGCAACAACTTTTTTATTGTGAGCTAAACATCTAATAATCCAGCCAGCACCAATAACTCCAGTGCCAATGACGGCAACTTTATTTATAATATTTGGCATAATTATTCTTTGTACGAAGGATCGACAGCGTCACATCTTCTGAGTAAAGCTGGCCATTCATTTGGTCCTGGCGAAAAAGCATCATATTGTTTTTGTGATTTTTTCCATAATTCTTTAGTTGAAGTTTCTAATTTTAAACCGGAGCCCTGAGCTTGGGTAGCGACTTCGCACATTCTTACCGCATAATACATATTCATAAAAGATTCACCCGCGGTTTCACCGACAGTTAGCAAACCATGATTTTTCATAATTAAGACTTTATTTTCTCCAAGATTTTCAGCAATTCTGAATCTTTCATCTTTATCAATCGATAAACCTTCCCAATCATGATAACCAACTTTTCCATAGAGCATTGCTGAGTCCTGAACTAAATATGGAATTCCATCTTTTAATGCTGTTGCTGCTATAGCTTTTGGAGGATGAGCATGAAAAACAAATTTATTTTTTGGATGATTTAAATGTACAGCGCTATGAATTATAAATCCTGCTGTATTAACATCAGAAGGTCCTTCAAGAATTTTACCATTTTCATCTACTTTAATTAAGTTGGAGGCTTTTACTTCTTCGTAAACAAGTCCAAATTGATGCATAAAAAAAGTATGATCTGTTCCAGGCGTTCTTGCAGTTATATGATTCCAAACAGTATCATCCCAACCCATCATGTGAGTTAGTCTAAACATAGCCGCAAGATCGACTCTTACTTTCCACTCAGCTTCATTAATATTTTTTTTCATCTTTTAATCAGCTAAACCATCTGATCTAGGTTTATTTCTTTCAATATGAATTGGCAGTACTTTTCCATATATAGCTTTTGAATGTTCAGGAGTGTTTACTCTCCAAGGATCAAGAACATAAGCTGGTATACAAAGATATCTAGAACGATTTCCTTCTATTTTTGTTACACGGTGAAGAGTAAAACGTCCTTTAAATATTTGAAGATCACCTGGTTCTAATTTTAATTGACGAACTCTTTTACGATTTCCATCAAGTACTTTTTTAACCTCTTCTAACTTTTCATTTCCAGGTTCACGTATGTTTGGGCAATACTCAAATATTCCACCTTTCTCAGGTTTTTGTATCATGAAACTTAAAGTAAATTCGCAGCTGTCAAAATGCCAAGGAAGAATACCGTCTGGTTTCATAACATTGTAAGCATGACAAGCTAAAGGGTCGGCCCATCGATAAATTGGTGATATTCCAAGACAAGCTGACACAAAATTTAAAAGTTCATCTTGCTCATAAAGGAATTTCATCTCCGAATCTTTTGGAAAAACATCGGAGTTTAAGTATCCATTGTAACGATCCATAAATATTCTTTTTGGATGATCTTTTGGTAATGAAGGGTCGTCTTTTGAATATAAATATGCATTGATACTTTGCTTTGACATATAAACTTCATCGAGTTGTTTTTCTAACTCTGTATTCATTATTTTTAATGATTTGGGTAAAATAAAATTAGGAATAGTAGCACAACTAAATTGGTCTAAATCACTTTTACATTTTTTTATTAATTCTTTTATTAATAGAGAGTTTAAATCTTGGATTGGATATTTTTTAAGATCGACAATGGTTTCTAATCTATTATTCATTTTTAATTATAAATCCTCTAATGGATGATGGGACATCAATTCAAGTCCATTTTCACCAACCATATATTGTTGCTCTAATTTTACTCCTTCTTTACCACCAACTTCTCCTATGTAGGATTCAACTGTTACAGTCATATTTTTTTCAAACTGTCCACTTTGTTGGTCATCGTCAGTAGGATATTTAATCATTGGCCATTCATCACACAACCCGATTCCATGCAACATGCAGCTGTAACGGTTTCCATAATAAGGTTCTGGAAGTTTCCAGGATTTTTTTACAAACTCTTTAAATGATAAACCAGGTTTAATTAATTCTGAATTATGATTTATTTGATCAATAGCCATTTGATATAATTTTTTTTGTTCAGAACTGAATTTATGACCTTCAACAAAAGTTCTTGAGATGTCAGCGCAATATCCGTAAAGACCAACCATGTCGGTATCAAAAGAAACTATCTCCCCTTGTTGAATAACTTTATTACTACTTTCTTGCATCCATGGATTTGTTCTTTGTCCTGAAGTTAACATTCTACATTCAATCCACTCACCTCCATTTTCAATATTTGTTTTATGAAATAGAGACCAAAGCTCATCTTCTGTAATGCCAGCTTTTAATTCATTTCTCATCAACCGAACTCCTTTTTCACAAACTTCAAGAGAAGCTCTCATGCATTGAATTTCTTCTTTAGATTTAATAACTCTTGCTTGCTCAATTATTTCTTTTGCATCAATAATTTGCAATCCAATTTTATTTAGTGCTAAAACACCAGGTCCGTTGCATACATCAATAGCTAATCTTTTATTTTTTCCACAATTTCGATTCATTAAATTCTGAACTTCATTAGTCCATTTTTTAATTTGTTTTTCAACTTGATCTCCCTGAGAAAAATAATCCCATGATATTCCTGGTCTTATTTCATTTATTAATTTCAGATGCTTTGACAAATGTTCACAATTAAAAAATTCAAAAAGAATTATCGGGCCATTTACTGGAATAAAACAATATCGATGTAAATTATGCATAGTAAATATACTCATATTTACTGAATCTAAAGCATATCGAATATTCACAGGATCAAATAAAATGCATGCTCCAATATCTCTTTTAACCAATTCTTTTTTTACTCTACTAAGCCGATATGATCTCAACTGATCAAAATCAATTTCGTCCTCATGCAATCTTTTTTTAGTTATAAAACTAGGAGAATAATTAGAATCAGGAATTATTTTTCTCTTAAATTTCATTATACTATATTTGTTGCTACCCACTTATGAAAATGGTGTGTTGGATTATCCATAATTGGTGAAAAGTTTCCGCCATTATAAGAAGGGGAATTTCTTCCTTCTTGCATACCTTCTATAATATGAACATCTTCTAATTGAACACTATGCCAAAGTTTTAAATTTTGTTTTCTTAAGTTTTTAAATTTTTTTGAATTTGCAGCTTCATTACCTACATAATAAATTTCCATATGTTCTATAGTAAGCTTATGATTTACTGGTTCTAACCAATATGCGTAATAGTGGTCTTTATGAATACCCATCATTACATTAGGAAAAAGAGCAACATATTCGGCTATATTTATTTTATTTTTTGGCCAGTTAGGAAAACATGGAAATTTATTTTTACCTTTTAATCTAGGATTGTAAACAACAGTTCCCTGGCCAGCGAATCTATTTGGTAAACCTTGTATATGATAATGATCACTAATTTTAGAATAACTATTTAAACCTGGATGAACCCATGGCAAATGATAACTTTCGCAATAATTTTCAATCGCAAACTTCCAATTGCACTTTGCTTTTAATTTAAAATAACCCAAATCATTTGAGTGTTTGATTAGTTGTTGATCTTTTTCTTTCCAAAATTTAGACCATCGATCTTTTAATGGTTTAATATATTTTTCAAATGAAACTTCATTGTTAGAAATATTTACGATAATCATGTCTAACCAAACATAGGAACGAACTTCTTTAAGCCCACTTAAAGATTTATCAAAATCTTTTGATTCGTGTTTATTCATTCCTCCCAGATGAGGGGTAGCAACAAGTTCCCCATCCAAATTATAAGACCAGGAGTGATAGGGACATCTTATTACATTTTTTATAGAGCATTTTTTTTGTAAAATTTTGTACCCTCTGTGACTACAAACATTATGATAAACTTTAACTTGATTTTTTTTATTTCTTAATAAAATTAAGGGAATCCCTAACAAGTCAAAAGGTTTTGCATCTCCAGTTTTGGGTATTGAACTAGCAACACCTATAACGACCCACTTGTCTTCGAAGAGTTTTTTTCTTTCTATTTTGGTATATTCAATACTATTATAGCATTCATTAGGAAGACCGTGTGCTTCAGTTATTGGCTTGTTTACCACATCTAATTTTTCTTTATTTACGATGTCGTAAATATTTGTGCTTCCATTAAGTTTACTTACCATTTAAAAATCCTAGCATTTCGGCAAAAATTGGCAATAGATATCAATTGAAATTACTAGACAGAACCAGGGGTCCGCTGGTATATCCCGTTGATTATGAATTTCTCTATAGAAATTACCATGAAGACTGATCTTTCAGAACTACCTAAAGTTAAGGACGTTTATATTACTATGTTACCTGGCAATGATTATAAAGACGTAGCAATCAAGGCCAATGAACTTGTTAAGTCAGGTTTTAATCCAGTTCCTCATTTTCCAGCCCGTTCTATTAAAAATCAGGCTGAATTGAAAGATTACATAAGCAGGTGTAAGGATGGAGGAGTAAAACAGGCTTTGGTAATAGGAGGGAGTGCTCAACCCATTGGAGATTTTCACTGTTCATTGCAGTTATTAGAGACAGGATTATTTGAGGGTTGGAAGATAGGAATTGCTGGACATCCAGATGGATCCCCTGATATATCCGATCAAGATTTAGAAAAAGCTATGATCGATAAGAAACCTTACGCAGACTATATAGTTACACAATGGTTATTAGACGTTAAACCAATAGTTAAATTTATTTCTAAACAAACTTTGCCAGTTCATATTGGAATTACTGGGCCTCTAAAAATAAGTAGTTTATTAAAGTTTGCAAATATTGTTGGGGCTAAAAATTCAATTAACTTTCTTAAATCTAATGTATCTAAGGCCGTAGATTTATTAAAACCTAGAGATCCAAATGACATAATTGAAAATCTTAAAGGTTCAACAAACAATTTTCATATTTATACTTTTGGCGGCCTGAAAGAAACAAACAAATGGTTAACGGAGAATAATTATGCCTAAAAAAAAGAAAAAAGCTAAAAAAATAAAATCAGTTTCATTCAAACCTGAAAAGGTTGATTACGATAAAGTTAAACACGCTACATCTGTTGATCAGTCAGATCGACATGTACCTTACAATTTAAGACAAAGCGGCCCAACAAAAGTAGAAATGTTAATTTCAACAAGAGTAAGAAAATCACCCTACTGGCATCTATCAATGAAAGCTGGATGCTGGCGAGCTACAGTCTATAACCGCGTTTATCATCCAAGAGGTTACGTAAGACCTGAAAAAGGTGGAGCTATGGTTGAATATGCAGCAATTAAAAATCATGTAACGATGTGGAATGTAGCTGTCGAGAGACAAATTCGTGTGAAAGGACCAGATGCTGAAAAATTTACAGATTATGTGATAACACGTGATGCAACTAAAATTTCAACAATGAGAGGTCGTTACGTAATTCTTTGTAACAATAAAGGTGGCGTATTAAACGATCCAGTTTTATTAAGAGTAGCTGATGATGAGTTTTGGTTTAGCTTGTCCGATTCTGATATTGGAATGTATTTACAGGGTGTTAATGCTGATAAAAGATTCAATGTAGAAATAGACGAAATAGATGCATGTCCAGTACAAATACAAGGCCCTAAATCAAAAGCATTATTGAATGATTTAATTGGAGACCAAGTTGATTTAGATAACATGCCTTTTTATGGTTTGGCGGAAGCTAAAGTAGGAGGTAGAAGCTGTGTTATTTCTCAGTCAGGATTTTCTGGTGAAGCTGGATATGAAATTTATCTTCGTGATGCCACTTTATATGCAGAGGATATGTGGAACGCTGTTCTAAAAGCTGGAAAAAAACATAAGCTAATGGTTATTGCTCCTGCACACCATAGAAGAATCCAAGCTGGAATTTTGTCTTGGGGTCAAGATATGGATAATGAACATAATCCTTTTCAATGTAACTTAGGTTATCAAGTTTCTTTGTCTGGTAAAGGTGAGTGGAATAAAAAAACAGACTATGTGGGAAAAGAAGCTTTAGAAAAAATGAAAGAAGAAATCCAACAGGGACAAAAACCTTACAAACTTCAACTCGTAGGTATGGAACTAGGTGGAAAACCAATAGAAGAGTATGCTCCAGACTTTTGGCTAATCTCAGATGCAAAAGGAGGTAAACCAATAGGTTATATTACGTCTCCTTGGTACCATCCAGAAAAGAAAAAAAACATTGCAATGGGGTATGTTCCATATGAAGGACATAAAAGCGCTAAAGGATTTCCAATTGGAAATTTTGGTAAAAAATACAAGGTTCATTTACCAAAAAAATATTCCAATAAACCAGTTAATGCGGTAGTTGTTCCTATACCTTTTACTCAGTCATTCAATGCAAATACTCGTGAAGCTGAGGTGTTGGCTACTTTAAATAAATAGTTAAATATTAAAGCTAGCTTTAATACCGTCAATTATAAATTGAGTAGCTAATGCAGCTAATATAAAAGCCATTACTCTTGATGTGGCATGCAAGATTTGTTTAGGAATAAATTTAACTATATTATTTGCGCCAATCATTAATATTAAACCGATGATAAGAGCAGCCACCAACGCAAGAATAACGGATATTTGAAATTCAGGAAAATTGTTATAATTTCCAATAAGTAATATAATAGTTGTTAATGCTGAAGGTCCGGCAATAAAAGGTATAGCTATAGGGAAAACAGTAATATCTTCATAAGAGTTTTCATCAAGCGCTTCTTCAACTCTTTTTTCTCTCCTTTTTTTTCTTTTTTCAAACAATATATCAATTGCTAAAAACATTAGAATTATACCACCAGCAATTTTTAATGAATCTAACGAAACTCCAATGGCTTCTAACAAATATCTACCAACATAGGCAAATGTTATCATTATAAAAAAAGCAATTATTGTACTTTTAACGGCTATCTGATTTCTTTTTTTTATTTTTGCGTCTTCAGTTAAACTTAAAAAAAAAGGTAAATTTCCTATAGTGTCAATGGTTACAAAAAACAATATGAAAGAATTTATAAAAGTTGCTATCATTTAAACATTACATACTATAGATTCGTGACAAGAATGTGATATAGAAAAACTATGAATTCAGTTTTTGTTAATAGAATTATAAGAGCTTGTAAACTGGAAGTAAGTCTTTACGAAGAAGTTGAGGCTGATAAGTCAGCAACATTTCAAGCGGCACTTGTTGTAGTCCTTTCAAGTTTAGCGGCAGGTGTAGGAGCTTTATCGCTTGGAGCTTCAAATTTTTTGATGGCACCATTGTTATCATTGATTAGTTGGTACATCTGGGCTTATTTAATTTATTTAATTGGTACTAAACTTTTTCCTGAACCTTCAACAAAATCTGATCATGGTGAATTATTAAGAACAATTGGTTTTTCTAGCGCCCCAGGATTGATAAGAGTTTTTGGTTTTACTCCCGAATTAATGAGCATAACCTATATTGGTGCCGGCATATGGATGCTAATAGCTATGGTTATCGCAGTAAGACAAGCACTTGATTATCAAAGTACGTGGAGGGCAATAGGGGTAGTTGTCATTGGGTTTTTAATTCAAGCAATTATTTTAATTATGATAATAAGAATTTTTGGCCCAAGCTAGACTGGAAAAATTGTTTTTGAAGTGTAACATGAATCACAAACTTTATATCCATGTTTAATTAAATTTTGAGAAACGCTTTCGTGTTCTTTTTTGCACTCTTCACACATATTGTTTAATTCATCATTCATATTATTTCACCTAAATATATTGGTTCAGATACCCCTGTAGTCATCCAACAGTCTTTTAATTTTCCTTCACGTTCAATCTTTTCCATTTGCCAAATATAATAGTATTTTTTTTTATCTTTAGATAAAACATAAACCTTAAATACAAATTTTTCAGGAGATTCTTTTAAAATTATTGTTTTGGTATTTTCATGACTAATTAATATTTTGTAGCTATCGCTATAAATCATTTGTTTAAATCTTTCTAATGGTCCTGTAGAAGCTTTGTTGATTGGATGAGCAAATTCCCAGGTTTGTTCTATACCTGCATCTTTGTAGGGCTTATTATTATTTTTCAGTGAGTTTAATTGAATCATCAAAACATCAAATGGTTTAAGATTAGAATTTGGTTTAATCAAATCTGCATTAGAAATATTAGTAAAAATAAAAAAAATTAGAACTAATTTAAAGAATATTTTCATTATTTATTTTCCGCTGGTTTTAATTCTCCATCTTCGTATTTTGCTGGCGAGTATTCGGTATTTGGATCAAAACCACTGTAAAATCTCAAAAAACCTAAAGCAATTACAAGCAAAATTACACTAGCTATAGTCAATTTTACAATTGGAATTTTTTTCTTTTCTAGTTTTAGGAGCCAAGAATATAAAAAGTAAAGTCCAAAAGGACCAACTATTGCAAGTAAAAGTATAATTTTTTTTATCATTTAAATCTAACTTGACGTATCATATTCTTATATTTAGAAATTTAACCTTATTTATTTATGAAATCAAAAGCTAAAGTTGTTGTTATAGGTGGTGGAGCTGTTGGTGTTAGCATGCTTTATCATCTTGCTAAAAAAGGATGGTCAGATGTTGTGCTGGTTGAAAGAAAAGAGTTAACATCGGGATCCACTTGGCATGCCGCAGGTTTATTGCCTCTTTTTAACATGAGTTACTCTGTTGGTCAGTTGCATAAATATGCTGTTAATCTTTATAAAACTCTTGAAAAGGAAACAGGAAAAAATGTGGGTTTCAGTGTTGTGTCAAATATTAGACTAGCAAGCACAAAAGATAGAATGGATGAATATCACCAATATGCTGGCGTGGCACAAACAATTGGTGTGAATGTAAAATTTTTAAAACCAGAACAAGTAAAAGAAATTTGGCCTTTGTGCAATACAGAAGGATTAATTGGAGCTATTCAACATCCCGAGGATGGATATATTCAACCAGCAGATTTAACACAAGCTCTAGCAACTGGTGCCAGAAACAAAGGAGCAGAAATTTACAGAAACACTACGGTAGTTGGAATTAAACAAATAAAAAATGGATGGGTCGTAGAAACTGACAAAGGTACAATCGAGTGCGAACATGTTGTTTCTTGTTCAGGAAATTTTGCAAGACAAACAGGTCAAATGGTTGGATTGAACATTCCAGTAATACCAGTAGAACATCAATACATAGTTACTGAACCACATCCAGAAATTGTAAAAAGAAAAAAAGAAGGTTTACCAGAAATGGGAGTGCTTAGAGATAGTGATGGTCGCTGGTACATGAGAGAAGAGGCGGGAGGATTAATATTAGGTCCATATGAAGATGGAGCACCATGTTGTTATGTTGATGGACCTTCAAAAGATTCAGAGTATGAATTATTTCAAGAAGATCTAGACAGACTTTTACCTCATATTGAAAGTGCGTATCATAGAGTGCCAGCATTTAAAGAAGTTGGAGTTAAAAAAGTTTATAACGGAGCAATTTGTTACACCCCCGATGGAAATCCGATTGTTGGTCCTGCTTGGGGATTAAAAAATTTTTGGATTAATGAAGGGCATAGCTTTGGAATTACAGCTGCGGGTGGAGCAGGCTGGCAACTTGCAGAATGGATTATAGATGGCGAACCAACAGTAGATATGCTTGGAGTAGAACCAAGAAGATATGGTGATTATGCAACGAAATCATATTTAAAGGAAAAAAACGAAGAAGCTTATAGAAATGTATTTGTCATTCATTATCCTGACGAAGAAAGACCAGCAGCAAGACCATTAAGAACTGCTCCATGCTATGAAAGATTGAAAAATTTAGGAGCTGTATTTGGTCAAAAATTCGGTTGGGAAAGGGCAAATTTTTTTGCAACAGATGGAATCGAACAAAAAGATGACTGGTCATTTAGAAGATCA
>CACIOV010000022.1 GCA_902588335.1 uncultured Pelagibacteraceae bacterium | reverse complement strand
TCTTTTTTTTCATCTAATATTTGTTCATAATAACACATCGCTATTAAATAGTGAGCGTAGGGTAAATTTTTATCAGCTGGATAATTATTAATATGTCTTTCTAAATTAAAAACTGCACTTGAATAAGCATTTCTATTATAATCTGAATAACTAGCCATAAGGCTAGCTTTTGTTGCCCATTCACCTTGAGGAATTAAACCCTCAACTTCTTTAAATTTTTTTCCAGCATAAAATGCATCTCCTTTATTGAGAGCTTCGACAGCTTCAGCATAAATACTTATTGCTTTTTCTTCGTCGGTTGGTTCAGATATTATTATTTTTTTATCTTTTTTTGAACACGAGAATAATAATAAAATTGATAATAATAAAATTAATAAATTTTTAAACATTTTAGATAAAGTTTTATTTTATCAAAATATTAGATTATTACAATTTTCTTGGTAAATACCTGTTTATGCACTAACAGCTATAGGTTTTAGGTAGCTGTTATCTTTGTCTTTTTTTCCTTTTCCTTCAAAGCTTTCAAATTCCCAATTTGATTTATCCAATAAAAATTTATTTAACAAAGCATTAGTGAGGTGATGTCCTCCTTGTGAAGTTTTAATATGACCAAAAATTCTGTGTCCAGAAAGCATCAGATCTCCAAGGCAGTCTAATATTTTATGATTTACGAACTCATCCCTGTATCTAAGACCATCTTCGTTCAATATTTTGTCTTCCTTAACAACAATTGCATTTTCCAAAGAACCCCCTTGGGCTAAACCTTGGCTTTTAATTTGATCAATATCTTCATATAAACAAAATGTTTTGGAATTGTATATTGAAGTTAAATCTCCATTGCTTAATTTAAATTCTTTTCTTCGAGTTCTAATTAGAGGATTTTTATATATTATTTCAAAATCGATTATTAAATCGTTTGCAAGAGGTTCTATTGAAATGAATCTCGGGCCATCTTTTATTTCAACTTTCTTGAGAACCTTAATAAATTTTTTGAAGGACTTTTGATTTTGAGTACCGAAAGATCTTATCGCTGTTACAAAATCAAAAGATGAACCATCCATTATTGGAACCTCAGAAGCATCAATCTCTACTAAAACATTGTCGATTCCTTCGCCATAAAAAACTGCCATTAAGTGCTCAATTGTAGAAACTGATACACCGTGTGAATTTTTTATTTTTGTACAAAGTATAGGCTCGCTTACATTTTTATAACTTGCTTCAACTAAATTTTTAGCTTCATCAATATCTGTTCTTTTAAACTTTATTCCATAATTGTCTTTAGCTGGTTTTAAAGTAAGATTTACCTTTGTGCCGTTATGTAAGCCTACGCCTGTGAATTCTATAGAATCTTTGATTGTTTTTTGTAAAACTGTAACCATCAGTACTGGTATACAAAAAGCTTAAAATGCTAGAAAGTCAACTTATGTTACTAAAGAATACAATACAACTTTGACTAATGAGATCTAAAAATTTTCGAAAAAAACCCTACTTTTTTGGTAGCTTTGCCACTTGTTTCTGGTATTGCTTCTGTTTCCCATCCATCTTTAATAATTTTAATTGCTCCTAAACATGAATCAAAGTTTTTTTCAAAATCTTTATCTTTTTTAATATTATTTTTTTTTATTTGTTTCAAATTTGGACTAAAAAAATCAATAAAATATTTTTCTATATTAAAAAGATTTGAGTTTCCCTTAAGTACATAACTTATTCCAGAAGTTAAATTAAAACCTGGTGCAATTAGTTGCTTATTCAATTTATCAATAATTTCTTCTAATCTTGCTTTAATAACATTTAAAATTAGATCTTTGCTTATTTTTCTAAAATTAGAATCAATAAAATAAGTATTTTTTAAATAATTATTTTCGTCAAAAATATTTTGATTATCTCGAAATGAAAAATCAATATTATTTATTATATTTTTTGATTCTTTTAAATTTAAAGAACAAACTTTAGAAATATCTTTAGTGATATGGTTAATGCCTATTGGAAAAGTTGCAGAATGTACCAATGCTAAATTTTTAAATAATCCCAAGCTGATTTTTTCAAATTCTAAATCTATTAAAGCAGATCCAAATTTAAGTTCTTTCTCGTTTAACAACTCTACTCCTAAAGAAAAAGTGCGTGAAATGAATCTTTCTATTTCGATATCACAATCAATAAATGTTTGTTTTATATTTTTTAAATTATTTTTTTGTGTTGTGATAAAAGTCATTTCATGTATTAGCGAATTCGCATAAACTCCTATAGGTTCTTCAACAAATGTTTTGCCATCAACAATGTAATTATAATTAAAAATATGAATTATGGATTGATTTTTATCATTAAGAATCAATTCTTTTTTTGCTTCTTTTAATAAAAATTCAATATCATCCTTATGAATTTTTGATCCATTAATTTTTTTATTTTTTGAAAATTTGGTACATAAAAAATCTGGTTGTTCAAAAATTACATTAATTTTCTTTAGTGATATATTCGCTTTTTTTTCAGCTAAGCTTATGCATGATCTAACTGCATTAGATGCTTTTTTTAAATTAACTACGATATCATTATGAATACCTTCAGAATTAATCGTGGCGGTTGACAATATTTCTGAATTTCTATTATTGTTAATTTTAAAAATAATACATTTTATATTAATATCCCCAAGTTCAATTATTGCTATTGGATTTTCAGAGCTCATTACTCTACTATTATCTTACCATTTACCCTTAAATCAATAATATTATAATTTTTAAAATCTTCACGTTTCAATAATTCAATAGATTTTTTAATTGCTTCGTCGATATTACTATCAGGAAATTTTATTATTTTATTATCTGCGAGTTCCAAATCCCATCTTCCTATTTGAAAATAATAAAAATTTCTAATTTTGGCGCTAGGAAATTGGTTGTTTATTAAAAGATTAAGAAAATATATAAAATTATTTTCTGCTCCTTCGCCGAAAACTGTTGGTAAATTATTAAAGTCTCTATTTTTATCAAATAAAACTAAATTAGATGAAGTGTCTAATAAATATTTAATCTTATTTTTAAATACGATAGCAACTGGCTTTGTTTCAAAAATTTTTACTATAACTGTATTTGGGTATTTTTTTTTTACTTCTACTTTTTCTAAGAAATCAATTTCTTTCAAGGGTTGTTCTATATCACTTCTTTTAATTAAAAAAATATTTTTGTTATATATTTCTTCAAGTTTTTTTTCTATTTCATTTTTTTCAACTAATAAATTATTTAATATTTCTATTTTTTGAATCTGAAATAATATATTATTTTTTTCTGAAGCTAGGTTTAAGTTTTTGGGATTATATGTAGATAAAAAAGTGAATATTAAAAGCAATAGAATGGTTCTATATATTTTTTTCATCTATTGCAGCCAGCATCCTTAATCATCCAAACAACTAAATTTTCGAATTTGATGCCACAATAATTTGCTATTTCGGGAACTAAGGATAATTTGGTCATACCAGGCTGAGTATTAGTTTCTAATAAATAAAATTTATTATTAAAAAATCTAAAATCTGACCTAGTAATACCTTTGCATCCCAATAATTTATGAGCTTTTTTTGCTAAAAAAAGTGCTTCATTATATTTTTTTTTTGAAAGTGGCGCTGGCATAATATGTTTGGTTTGTGCTTTTGAAGAATATTTAGCTTTGTAATCGTAAAATTTACGCTTAGGAATAAGTTCAATTGCTCCTAATGCTTTATTACCCATAATAGCAACCTGTATTTCTTTTCCAGGTATATATTCTTCAATCAAAATTTTATTATATATTTTTTTTAGTTTATAATAATTTTTAATAAATTGTATTTTTGATCTACAAATATAAACTCCTATGCTTGAACCTTCATTAATTGGTTTAATAACTATCGGAAATTTAATTTTTTTATTTTTCATTTTTCTTTTTAAATCTTTTTCGTGATCTTTTTTTAGTAAAAAATATTTAGGTACTTTTATATTATTTTTTTTAAATATAAGTCGAGACAGTTCTTTATCCATTGCCAAACTAGAAGAGAGAATTCCAGAATGTGTATATGGAATTTCGAGTGATTCTAGTATGCTTTGAACAAAACCATCTTCCCCATATTTTCCATGAAGAGCATTAAGTATTATTTTTGGTTTAAGTTTCTTTAATTTGTCTACAAAATATCCTTTCGCATCCAATTCTTTTACTTTGTACCCCTTTTTTTTTAATGCATTAGAACAAGCTTTTCCTGATAAAAAACTTATTTTTCTTTCAACTGACAATCCTCCCATAAGTACTACGATCAAACCACTCATGTTTTTTCTCCAATAATTTGAAGTTCCAATTCAAGATTGATTCCGGTTTTATTAAAAACTTTACTTTTTACTTCACTAATTAAATCCTCTAAATCTTTCGATGTAGCTTTACCTTTGTTGATAAAAAAATTGCAATGCTTTTCGGAAATATATGCATCGCCCACTCTCATGCCGCCACATCCTGAATCTTTGATAAGCTTCCAAGCCTTATTATTTTCAGGATTTTTAAAAGTACTGCCGCACGTTTTAATTTTAGTTGGCTGATCTCCATTTTTTTGTTTAATTAAATTATTCATTTTCTTTTGAATATTAATTTTATTTTCACTTTTTCCCTTAAATGTGGCGCTGACAAAAATTAAATTATTTTCTAAGTTACATCCCCTATACGAAAACTTTATGTCTGAAGAATAAATTACTCTCATTTTGCCTTGAAAATCCATAACCTGAACAGAAACCAAAATTTTTTCAAAATCTTCTCCATAGCAACCTGAGTTCATTCTAACACCTCCTCCGATTGTCCCTGGTATACAAGATAAAAATTCAAAACCTGTTAATGAATTTTCTAGTGCAAAATTTGAGACATTTTTATCAAAGGCTGATGCACCCGCTATTATAGTGTTTTTATCAAGTAAAGATAAATGAGAAAAAGATTTTCCAAGTTTAATTATAATGCCATCAAAACCTCCGTCTCTAATTAAAGTGTTTGACCCTGCTCCTAATACTTTTATTTTATCGAATTCATTTATACTTTTTAAAAATAAAGATAATTCATTTAGGTTCATAGGTTTAAATATAACTTTTGCTGGTCCGCCTAAATTAAACCAAGAATATTTTGAAAGATTTTCGTGAAAATTTATTTTTCCTGAAATTTTATTTTTAAGTTCCTTTATTTGTGAAATTAAATTCATTTTAACTGACTGCCAATTTTTCTTATCCAGTTCGAAATACTTCCTGCGCCCATGCAAATTATCATTTCATTCTCTAATAAATTTTTTTTAAAGTAATTTTTTAATTCTTCTGAGTTTTTTATATTAATTACCTGAATTTTAGATTTCTTTGAAATTAATTTAGAAAATTCGTTTTGACTAAAATTATATTTTAATTTTTCTCCAGCGGAATAAACTGGACAAAGCACAACTGCATCGATAGATCTGAATGATGAAGCAAATTCGAGCTTAAGAGATTTAATCCTAGAATATCTATGAGGTTGAAAAACGCAAATTATTTTTCTGTCTTTATAAACTTCTCTAGCTCCCCTTATCACTGCTCTAATTTCAGTAGGATGATGAGCATAATCATCATAAAAATCTCTTTTGCCAATTGAAAATACTTTTGTAAATCTTCTTTGAATGCCTTGAAATTTTTTTAAAGCTTTTTTTATTTTATTTATTTTAATACCAAGATTTAATGCAATTGCTATTGAGCCTGTAACATTAGAAATATTATGATCACCTATCAAATTTACTTTTATATTTTTTATTTTATAAATTTTATCTTTCGTAAACTTTATTTTTAAATCAAAAATAGAATAATCTGTCTTCTTTTTTAAATTGGTAATTTGATAATTTGAGCGTCCATTAAATCCATAAGTAAGAAAATTATTAGTTTCACATTTAGATAATATAGTTTTTAAATTTTTGTCATCAATACAAACAATTGATTTTCCAAATGATGGTGTTTTTTCAATAAAGGTACAAAAATTTTTTTTTAATTTTTCAAAACTTCCATAAAAATCTAAATGTTCTTTATCTACATTAGTAACAATAGAATAAGTAACAGGTAATTTTAAAAAACTACCATCAGATTCGTCCGACTCGATAACTGCCCATTCTCCTTTTCCCAGTTGAGCATTGTTTTTAAGAGAATTAATTACTCCTCCATTAATTACTGTGGGATCTAAACCGGACTCTACTAAAATATTTGCAACTAGAGAAGTTGTGGTTGTTTTGCCATGTGAACCTGTAACAACAATATTTTTTTTTAAAGCTACAATATTGGCCAACATTTCACCTCTTTTAAACACAGGCATTTTTTTAGTTCTTGCTAAGATTAGTTCTTTATTATTTTTTTTAACTGCCGATGAAATAACTACCATGGTAGCTTTTTTTAAATTTTTCTGATGATGCCCAACAAAAACTTTAATTCCTGATTTGATCAGTCTTTCAGTGTTTTTATTTTGACTTAAGTCACTACCTTGTACTGCAAATCCTAAATTATTCATAATTTGCGCCAATCCACTCATTCCAATCCCACCTATACCAATAAAATGAATTACTTCTTTGCTGGCAATATTAATTTTCATTTCTATACAAATTCCTTAATTTCATTTTCTATATTGGTATAAACTTTTTTGTTATAATTTTTTTTCATATTGTCTCGAACATTTTCTAATTTATTTTTATTTTTTATAGTTTTCATAATTAAATTAAACAGATTTTCAGTATTAAAATTTCTTTGTTCTAAAATCCAGCAACAACCTCTGTTTTCGTAATATTTTGCGTTTAAATATTGATGATTGTCTATAGAATCCGGAAGCGGAACAGCTATAAATGGTGTAAGTGTATGTGTAAGCTCAGCTGTTGTCGAGGCTCCGCATCTTGTTATTGCAAGATTTGAAGATAGTAGAAGTTCTGAAATATTTTTATCAAATTCAAAAACATAATTTTTAATATTATTTTTTTTGTAAAAATTTATTAGGGAATTTTTTTGACCTATTGTACATTGTTGATTAATCTCAACTTTATAACCAGTATCTTTTATCATTTTGATAACATCAGGAATAACATTCCCAAATATTTTTGCTCCTTGGCTTCCTCCTAAAACTAAAATAGAAAATTTACTTTTATCATTATTTTCATTAAAAGATGAGAGATTAATTAAATTTTTATTCAAAATTTCTCCGACTTCATAAGTTTTATTTTTATACTTTTCTGGAAAATTTTTCATTACATTTTTGGCTAATAGAATCTTTTTTGAAAAAGAAGATAAATATTTATTAGTTCGTCCTAACACCACATTATTTTCGTAAATAATTAAAGGTAAATTAAAAAACCTAGATGCAAAAGAAATAGGAAAAGATACATAGCCTCCAAATCCAAATATTAAATCTGGCTTTTCTTTTTTTAGAATAATTATTGACTTTATTATTGAATAAAAAATTAAAAAATAAGAAAAAAACTTTTTAAATAAATTTTTATTGGTAGGTGTGCCCGTCTTTATTGTATATGACTTAAATTTTGAGTTATTTTTAATAAAATTATTTCCTCTATTATCTGTCACTAATAACACTTTGTACTCTTTGTCAAAAAAATGCTTCATTAAATTAACTGCTGGAAGTATATGACCACCTGTTCCTCCGCCAGAAAAAATTATTTTTTTATTCATTTTTTAAATACCTCATAGAATCTTTTCTAGTAAAATTTAAAATTATTCCTGCTATTATCGAACTTCCAATCAATGAAGATCCTCCGTAACTTAAAAAGGGAAGTGTCATACCGGTTGTAGGAAATAGTCTACTATTAACACCTATATGAATAAATGTTTGAATTATTAAAAGAGAAACCAAACCTACTAATGCTAATTTAAGAAATTCATCATTCCCTGAAAAAACTTTATTTAATACTTTGTAACCAGTAAATAAAAATATGAATACAATAAACAAAACAAAAATTGCTCCAAATTCTTCAGAAATTACTGCGATTATGTAATCTGTGTGTGCCTCTGGAACTTTGTCCTTTAAAATTCCCTCTCCCATTCCCTGGCCTGTCAAACCACCTTGTTTAATGGCTTCTAGAGCTTTTTGTGATTGAAAATTATCTCCTGTTTTTGGATCTAAAAATGTTTTAATTCTCAAAAATACGTAGCCAAATTTTTCTGGCGAAAAAAATATTAAAAGTGAAATAATTATCACAAAAAATAGACCTAGCAGCGAAAGTATAATCATATTAAAACCTGATACAAAAATCATTGTAATCCATGTTAATGTTAACAACAAAGTTTGCCCAAGATCTGGTTGATTAATTAAAATTGCCACAACCAAAAATAAAATTATAAATGAATAAAAATATCTTTTATAAATATCTTTTTCTTCACTTAAAACTATGGTTTTAGCAACGAAAATTATGAATAAAGGCTTAAGCAATTCAACGGGTTGGAATCTAGGAAGAGAATAAAAAGCCAACCACCTTTTTGATCCTTTAATTTCGACTCCAATTACAAGGGTTAAAAAAAGAAGTGTAATTGAAACAATAAACAAATAAGTCAAAACCTTAATTAACTTGTTTTTTTCCTGAATTGAAATCACAAAAATTAAAAGTAACGAAATAGAAACAAAAATAAGATGTTTAATAAAAAAGAAATATGTCTGTTTATTCAATTTTTCTGACATAACTGAAGTGGTAGAAGAAAAAGAAAAAAACAAACCTAGCAACAAAAGAAAAACAAATAAAAACAAAATTTGTTTATCTATATTTCTTGACCACTTGGCTGCTAAACCAGTATTTTCTCTACCAAAATTAAACATGGGATTTACTTTTGAATTTTTTCATTACCAAGTTTTTAAAATAATTACCTCTGCTTTCAAAATTATTAAATTGATCAAAAGAAGCTGCTGCAGGACTTAATAAAATAGTTTTTTTCAGATTTTTATTAAACTTTAAATCTTTATGAATATTATTTATCGCATTTTGCATATTATTTGATACAGAAAA
Organism: uncultured Pelagibacteraceae bacterium; assembly: GCA_902588335.1. GTDB lineage: Bacteria > Pseudomonadota > Alphaproteobacteria > Pelagibacterales > Pelagibacteraceae > AG-414-E02. Next base: position 2,570 of record CACIOV010000022.1, on the reverse strand, counting down.
TGGAATATTTTTTTTAATTTGTTTCTTAAAAAAAGGAACATTTTTTCCAATTATGTATGCTTTAACTATTTTTTTTTTAACATTTTTTAAGTCAAAATTATCCTGATATTTGGGTAATCCTCCAACTATCCAATAAATTTGATCATAATTTAACAAAGATTGTAAACAGGCATCAAAGCTTGTTGCTTTCGAATCGTTGATACATAATAATTTTTTTTTTGAAAAAACTATTTCTTGTCTATGATGAAGTCCTCTAAATTCATTAAGACCTTTAATTATAATCCTGTCTTTTATTTTTAAATTTTTAGCTATGCTGTATGCAAAAACCATATTTTCAATATAGCCTTTGCTTTTAAAATATTTATTATTAATTTTTTTAATTAAAGATTTATAGCTTGATTTGTCAATTTGAACTAATTTTGATTTCAATTTTTTATACTTAAATATATTCATTATTGATTTTGAATATTTGTTTGCCAAGTTTATATAGGAGTAACCTGAGTGATTTTGAGCAAAAAATATTCTTGATTTAACTTCTATGTAATTTTTTATATTTCTATGTCTATCTAAATGATCTGGTGAAATATTTAGTATAGCTGCATGCTTAGAACAAAAAAGTTTAGAATATTGAAGTTGGTAAGATGAAACTTCTAATATAAAGACATATTTTTTTTTTGTTTTGTTTAAAGATAGAATAGGATTTCCAATATTGCCTACTGTTTTTACATTGTATTTTGCTGTTTTTAAAATTTTCTCAATTATTTTGCAAGTTGTAGATTTTCCATTTGTGCCAGTTATTGAAATAATCAGACAATCTTTATTAAGGTCAAAAAATAGATCTAAATCTGTAATTATTTTATCTAAATTTTTTCTTAAATACTTCCTTATTTTACATCTATCAATGTCTATCCCTGGGCTTATAACTATATTGTCAATAAAATTTTGACTCAGCCAAAATTTATTAAGAGGAAAATTTAAATTTTTTATCTTTTTTCTTACTTCTGAATTATCATCCCAACAAAATATTTTTGCTCCTAATTTTTTAAGAGTTTTTGCAACTGAACATCCTGTTAGACCCATGCCATATATGGCAATTTTCTTATTTTGATATTTTTTTGAAGTGACCATTTACTATCTTAATTTAAGCGTAGCTAACCCTATTAGCGCCAAAATTATAGATATAATCCAAAATCTAATAACAACTGTGGATTCGGCCCATCCCTTCTTTTCAAAATGATGGTGCAGAGGTGCCATCATAAATACTCTTTTTCCAGTAAGCTTAAAGGAAATTACTTGAATGATAACCGAAACTGTCTCAAGTACAAATAAACCTCCAATAATTCCTAGAACAATTTCGTGCTTTGTAATTATGCTTACGGCTCCTAAAGATCCGCCCAATGATAAAGAGCCAGTATCTCCCATAAAAATTTTTGCTGGTGGTGCGTTATACCACAAAAAACCTAAACACGATCCAACTATAGAACCACAAAAAATAGAAGCTTCTCCAACGTTAGGAATGTATGGTATTTGTAAATATTCTGAAAAAACTGTATTACCAACAACGTAACAAATCAAAGTAAAAGATAGTGCTACCAACATTACAGGTACCGTGGCTAAACCATCTAAACCATCGGTTAAGTTTACCGCATTTGAAGAACCTACAATTATAAAAATAGCAAATGGAATAAAAAATAGTCCTAAATGAAGTATTAAATTTTTAAAAAAAGGAAAGTAAAGATTTTTTAAATGTTCATTGTCTCCAAATTTCATTAATAACGATACAGCTATTATTGAAAGTATAATTTGAAAAATAATTTTCAATCCTGAAGATATGCCTCTTGAGTTATTACGTTTTATTTTTAAGTAATCATCAATAGCACCAAGTAATCCAAAACTAGTTACCGTCATTAACAGAACCCAAATATAAGAATTATTTAAATCTGCCCACAATAAAGTACCAAAAAGAATTCCTATTAAAATAAGAACGCCTCCCATGGTGGGAGTTCCTACTTTTTTAACTATATGATCTACTGGACCGTCATCCCTTATTGGGCCAGTAATTTTATGAGATTCAATAAACCTAATAAATGGTCCACCAACCACAAATACAATTATCATTGAGGACATCACCGCAAGTCCTGTTCTAAAAGTTAAATAACGAAAAACATTAAGTGCGGAAAATTGATCTACAAAAGAAATTAAAAAATTATATAGCACTGATTTGTCCTTTTTTGATATTTTTTGAAAATTGATTCAAACCTGTTGCATTCGATCCTTTTACCATAAGTAAATCATTATTGTGTAATATTTTTCCAAAATGATTATAGGCTTCCTTAATGTTCTTGAATACTTTGCCTTTTTTATTTGTAGACAAATAATTAAAAGTTTCTTTTATATATTTTCCATAAACAAAAACCTTATCAATATTACTTCTATTAATTATGGTTGATAAAGTGCGGTGAAGTTTTTTTGATTTTTTTCCAAGCTCTAGCATATCTCCTAATAAAACTAATTTTCGATTATTTTTATTGCCGCTGTAATAGTCTAAATTATTAATTGCAGATGTCATG
>CACIOV010000021.1 GCA_902588335.1 uncultured Pelagibacteraceae bacterium | reverse complement strand
GGCATTGGAAAAATTTCTGCTTCTCCCAATATTCTAGAAACTCTTAAAGTTGGTTTTGCACCTTTGCTAATCCAATGCTTTATTCTTTCAACTTCTAAATTAATTCTTTCTTTTTTTGTTTTTGGAAGTAGCGGATTAAAAAAACCTACTTTTTCAATAAATCTTCCATCTCTTGGAAATCTACTGTCTGCAATTACAATTTTATAAACTGGTCTTTTTTTTGCACCACCCATTGATAATCTAATTTTTAGCATATTTTTTTATTTCCTTTCTTTTATTTAGGCAACTTTGTAGCACCAGTTTCCATATAAACAACTTTTCCATCTTTATATTTATAGTAAGTCATTACAGCTTCTTTATTTCCATCTTTATAACTTGTAAAAGCATGCCCGAATCCAACTTCATCATTTTCAAAAAGCACTCTAACTTTTTCCATTTGAACATCTTTCATGCCTAACCATTTTAAAATATCTTGTTTACCTAGTTTTTTTCCAGATGCGTGCATTAAAAATTGATAATCATCATGTATCAACTTTTCTCCTGCAGCCACGTCTCCATCGTTTACTATTTTTGACATTTTTTCTATTATCGACATATTTTTTCCTTTCTATTTTAGTTGATTAAAAATTTCTGGAGGTATTCCAGCTTTTTGATCACCCTTAGACATTTTTTTCATCATATTGGTCATCATTTTAAATTGCTTTAACAATTTATTTACAGTGGCTGTATCCGCGCCAGAACCACTGGAAATTCTTTTTTTTCTTGAAGTATTAATTATTTTTGGACTCAATCTTTCTTCTTTTGTCATTGATAAAATAATTGCTTCATTAACTTTAATAATATTTTCATCTATATTTGCGTTATCCATTTGCTTTTTAATCTTAGATACCCCGGGTAACATTGATAAAACCCCTTCCATGCCTCCCATTTTTTTCATTTGTCTCAGTTGACTTAAATAATCTTCCATAGAAAAAGTTCCGGCCTTTAAATTTTCTTCTGTTTTCTTAATTTTTTCTTCATCAAGGTCTTGTGCTGCTTTTTCTACAAGAGAAACGACATCTCCCATACCTAATATTCTGTTTGCTATTCTATCTGGGTGAAAAACATCTAGCTGGTCAACTTTTTCCCCTACACCGATAAATTTAATTGGTGTATCAGTTGAAAATTTCATGCTTAACGCAGCTCCTCCTCTTCCATCACCGTCAACCCTGGTCAAAATAATACCGGTCAAATCTACAGCTTTTTTAAATTCTTGAGCAATATTAACTGCTACTTGTCCTGTAAGAGAATCTGCAACCAAAATTGTTTCTATTGGGTTAGCTAACGATTTAATTTCTTTAATTTCATTCATCATAGAAAGATCAATTTGGGTTCTCCCAGCTGTATCAAAAATTATTATATCTACGCCGCTCAATGAAGCTGCGTTAAGAGCCCGTTTAACAATGTCAGAAGGCAGTTGGTCTTTTACTATGGGAAGTGTTTGTATTAAATTTTTTTCACCTAATATATTTAACTGTTCTTGTGCAGCAGGTCTGTAAACGTCCAAGCTAACCATTAATGATTTTTTTTTATTATTTTTTTCTAAATATTGCGCAAGTTTTGCAGCTGTTGTTGTTTTTCCTGATCCCTGCAAACCAACCAACATTAAACAGACAGGTGGAACTGCATTTAAATTTAATTCAGATTTAGTATCACCTAAAATTTTTACAATTTCGTCAAAGACAACTTTGACTATCATTTGACCAGGCGTGGTTGATCTAATAATTTCTTGACCAATTGCTTTAGGTTTTATGTTTTTTATTAATTCTTTTGCAACTGGTAATGCTACGTCCGCCTCTAAGAGAGCTTGTCGTATCTTTCTCAAACCCTCATCAACTTGAGACTCGTTCAATGATGGGGCCTTTTTTAAAGAACTAAAAATTTCTTCAAATTTACTTGTTAAATTTTCAAACATAATTCATTTACTCCAACAAAAATCGCACTAGTGGGCGAACCCTCGCTGACTAGTGTCGATCCCTTTGTTTCCAAAGGCACCGCAAAAACTTTCTTTTGCGGGAATAGATGGCAAATTACATATTGAGGTTCAAAAAGTCAATAAATAAAGATAAAACTAAAACTATGAATAATTTAGAAGCTTATAAAATGGATGGTCTGGGTAATGACTTTATAATATTTGATAAAAGAAAAAAGCTTATTTCTTTGTCTGAGAAACAAATTGTCAAAATTGCAAATAGAAATAACATTGGTTGCGATCAAGTAATTTTTATTGAAAAAGACGAAAGTAGTAATGCCTTTTTAAAATTTTATAATTCAGATGGAGGGGAAATTTCAGCATGCGGTAATGGAAGCAGATGTGTCGCTTATTTATTAATGAAAGAAAATAATAGCAAAAAAATATCTTTAAGAACTAAAGTTGGAATTTTACAAGCAGAATTAAATGATAAAAATTTAGTAAACGTAAACATAGGTCAACCTAATTTTGAATGGAATAAAATACCTCTATCAAAAAAAATGGATAACAAAAATTTAGAAATAAAAATTAAGCGCAATGATGGAAAAGAGATCAAAGGTGGTTTCTCTCTAAGTGTCGGAAACCCTCATCTAATTTTTTTTGTTGATGATTTTAATCAATTTAATTTAAAAGAAATTGGTCCTAAATTAGAAAATCATATTTATTTTCCTGAAAAATGTAATGTAACGTTAGCTAGCATTAAAAATAAAAAACATGTGAAAGTAAAAGTTTGGGAACGTGGCGTTGGCTTAACTAAAGCCTGTGGAACAGCCGCATGTGCAACCGCAGTTTCAGGTGCTGTTTTAGAAATGAGTGAAAGATGCGTAGATATAGAATTTTCAGAGGGAATGTTAAATATCGATTGGAAAAAAGACAATAATATTTATATGGCGGGTAAAGTTTCTCAAGTTAAAAAAATTGAAGTTAATATTTAATTATGAGTATTTTTGATAAATTTAAATTAGGTTTGAGCAAAAGTTCAAAGAGTCTTTCTTCTGGCTTAAACGATTTAGTTTTCAAAAAGAAAATAGATGAAAATATGCTTAATGAATTAGAGGATTTTTTAATTCAATCTGATGTTGGTGTTGAATCTGCAAAAGAATTAAGAGAAAAATTTGCTAATACTAAAGTAAGTCCAAAAGACTTTGATAAAAATAAAATTTTTAAAATCTTTTCTGATTATGCTTCTGAAATATTAAAACCACTTGAAAAAAATTTAAGAAATATAAACACAAATAAACCAAGTGTAATTTTAATTGCAGGAGTTAATGGTGTGGGAAAAACTACTACAATCGGAAAATTAGGTAAAATTTTGGGCCAAAATAACAAAAAGATAGTTTTAGCAGCTGCAGATACTTTTAGGGCCGCAGCAGTAAATCAATTAGATATTTGGGCAAAAAGAATTAGTGCTGATATTATAAAATCTAATGAAGGAGCTGATCCTGCCTCAGTAGCTTATAAAGCTTTGGAACATGCAAAAAATAATAATTTTGATTATTTGCTTATCGATACAGCTGGAAGACTACAAAATAAAAAAAATTTAATGGAAGAATTTAAAAAAATAACAAAAGTTATAAAAAAAATCGACACTAATGCTCCTCATGAAACTTTTCTTATATTAGATGCTACCACTGGCCAAAATTCAATTAATCAGGTAGAAGAATTTAAAAAAATAACTCCAATTACAGGAATTATTATGACTAAGCTCGATGGCACAGCAAAAGGTGGAATTTTATTGGCAGTTGGGAAAAAATTTAAATTACCAATTGTGGCCCTAGGCATGGGAGAAAAAGAAAATGATCTTCAAACATTCAATTCTGAATATTTTGCTAATGCTTTGATGCATTTTTAAATGAAAAAAATATTTAATTTTGCCCTTTACGACTTTGCAAATTCAGCTTTTACAACAATTATTATAACTTTTATTTTTGCAACATACTTTGCTAAACAAATTGCCCCCAACCCAATATTAGGACAGTCTTATTGGGGTTGGACAATAGGTGTAACAGGTTTTTTAGTAGCAATAATTGGGCCTGTCCTAGGATCTTTTGCAGATAAAAAAAACAAAATTGTATTTTTTATCAGATGTTTTTCTTTGTTATGTATTTTATTTACAACACTTTTGTGGTTTTCAAAACCACATCAATCGTATCTATTATATACTTTGGTAATTGTCGGCATCGCAAATCTTTTTTATGAACTAAGTTTAATTTTTTATAACTCATTACTAAAAGATATTTCAAAAGATAAAAACTTAGGCAAATCTTCAGGTTTTGGTTTTGCTCTAGGATATATCGGTGGTATCTTAATATTGTTTATAAGTATTAAATTATTTATTGATACTAATAATCTGCCTTTTGGATTAGTTAAAGAAGACTCTCAAAATATAAGGGCTATTGCTTTACTAGTAAGCATTTGGTTTTTAATATTTTCTATTCCATTCCTATTTTTTGTAATAAAAGAAAATAAAAAGAAAATAAAAAAAAATATTTCTTCAAATTTTGCAGATCTAAAAAAATTACTTTGGGACAAAAAAATTAGTGTTTTGGGAAAATTTTTAATTGCTAGAATGCTTTATGCCGACGGATTAAATGCGATTATTGTGATGGGCGGAATATTTGCAGTAGGTGTATTTAGTCTTGAAATAAAAGATCTTTTAAAACTTTCAATAATTATGAATGTAACAGCTTTTATTGGAGCATTCGTAGGTGGTGTGGCTAACGACAAATATGGATCCAAAATAATAATTATTTTTTCTTTAATTGGGTTAATACTTTCGTCAACTGCTATTCTGTTTACCTTTACAGTATCAACATTCTTTTTTCTTGCCGCAATCAATGGTTTATTTATAGGACCAATACAATCTGCAAGCCGTGTAGTAATAACATCTATGTTAAATAAAAATAATCAAGGAAAGGGATTTGGCTTGTTTGCCACATCAGGAAAATTAACATCTTTTATTGGCCCCATATTAGTAAGCACAGTTACTTATTTAACAGCCAGTCAAAGAATAGGATTTTCTGCTGCTATTTTATTGCTATTGTCTGGACTAATTATTTTGCTAAATATTAAAAAAATTAATTAATAAGATTTTCTGAAATTAATGGCTTATAAAATGAACATTCGTATGTTGAATTAATATTTTTATATCCACAATTTTTTAATAAGGAAAAAACAAATCTCAATTTATACTTTTCGTCTCTAGAAAGTATTTGAAGCTTATGTGTTTTAAGATTAAATTTATAATTTAAACTAATAGATTTTATTCCACTAATCATTACCAAAGTCTCATTATCATTTAATAAATAATAGGCAAAATCCTCAGGAAAAATTGGAAGATTGTAACTTACACCTAGTTCTTTAACTTTTTGTGGAAACCAATCGTAGGTAATTAAAGGATAGGTTTTTCCTGTATCATGATGTAAAAAATATAAATCTTGAGGATAATCCCTTATATAATTTACTTCTATTCCTTTGGCTAAAATTGCTTTTTCTCTAGTTTTAAAAAATAATGTAAATTTTTTATCGTGTGAAATCATCTTACCAACATTAATAACCTGTTCGTAATCTGACTTAGTTGGCAACATTTCACTTGAATTTGCTTTGATATTAAAAAAAACAAAAAAAAATATAAAATAAAAAAATAATTTCTTCATGCTTTTAAATTATTTTTAAACTGTGTAATTAGATTGTTTGAATTGTGACTTAATTTAAGCTGTGAATAAATTTTTTTAACTCATTTAAAAGTGTTTCATTGTATTCCATCATATGATCGTCATATTCAGAAAAATAAGAATATTTAGGCTTATTGGCCAATTCATACATTTTTTTTCCCATGTGAAATGGAACGATATTATCAACTTTTCCGTGCATAATTAAAATGGGAACGAAGACCTTGTTTATTTTTTTATAACTTTCAAACTTATCTTTGAGCAATAAACTAACTGGGAAAAAAGGATAGTATTTTTTTCCCATATTTACCATGGAAGTAAAAGGTGATTCCAAAATAACACCTGCATAATTTTTGTTTTGCGCAACCTCAATAGCAACACCTGTACCTAGCGACTCTCCATAAAGTATAATATTTTTTTCTTTTATGCCCTTTTCTTTTAACCATCCAATTGCACTTTTAGCATCCTCGTATAAACCTAATTCATTCGGCTTACCGCTATTTCCATTAAATCCTCTCCAAGCTATGATTAAAAAATTTAAATTTAAATTTTTAAAATGATTAAGCTTATAAGTTCTGTTTTCTAGAGAACCGGCATTTCCGTGAAAAAATAAGATGGTTTTTGAATTTTCCATATTATTACTATAAAACCAACCTATAAGATCAATTTTATCCTTTGTGGTAATTCTAACTTTTTCAATTCCGGTGGGCTCCTTAGCTGTCTGATCTTTGATATAATTGTTTACTGAAGGATGATATAAGAGATTTCCTTGGAAAAAAAACAAAACAAGTACTATTAGGACGTAAAAACACACTAATGCTAATATGCTCGTAGTATAAAAGTTCATAAATTTATTTAAAAATTCATTTTTCTTCTTTAAAATTTAATCTATCATAAACTTTTATTAGAACATGACAAAAGAATTTGAAATAAATGATATATTGAATGCAGTAAATAGCATTTCTAAAATAGAGAAAAAAAAGAGTAAAACTACAAAAAGAAAAGATTCAACTGGTAAAAATGATATTTTAACTCTTAACAATCAAGCAAAATCAAATAAAAGCGAAATCCTTGTTCTTGATCAAATGATTGAATAGAATATTGAAACTTTTAATTAGAAAAAACTAAATGATTATACAGTGTGAAAGTTGTTCTAGAAAATTTGTAGTAAAAGATAGAGATATTCCTGAAGAGGGAAGAACAGTTCAATGTGGTTACTGCTCGGTTACTTGGCATCAAATGCCCATGTCTATACCAACAAGAAAAGTTAAAAAGTCAGATATAAGTAAACCTGTTGAGGAAATTAATGAAGATCTTTCTGTAGATGCAATAAAAGCATCGGATGGCAAAACTTATAAATTTTTGGGAAGTCAGTGGGCACAATTACTACCTTCTGGAAAAACTGGCTTATTTGCAAAAAAAAAGATAGGTAAAGAGCTCGATAAACTAACAGGAAGAAAAATAGAAAGCCCAAAACAAAAAAGAGAAAAAAAGGTTAAAAAAGAATTGGATCCATCATCTGGAAGTTTAGATAATGATAAAAAACTGCCCGATGTATATAAACCAAAACAAGGAATTGGATTTTTTGGTTATATTTTTTTATTAATAATTATTGGATTTTCCATTGTGGGTATATTAAAAACTTTCGAAAACGATTTACTTAATTACTTTCCAAAAACTGAATACATTTTTGAATTATTAGATGCACAATTAGAATTTCTTGCTGAATCGGTCAAGAATATGATTGTTATAATTAAAGATTTAATGGACTCTTATTAGCTTAATTATTTTTATTAATTGATCTTATCGAATCTAAAATAAGTAGATACAAGCAAAATATAACTATTACCCAAAAAGGAAGACCTCTCCAAAATCCAGCGAGCCCCGTGCTTATGCTCCAAGCCAAACCCGTTACAAATATTGCAACAAGTGCTACCCCTATTATAATTGTTATTTTTTCACTTAATTTCATTTTTTTATTTTACTAGTTAGCCAATTAGCATTTCTAAACAGCCTTTCATCGTCAAACAATGATGATACAAGTTGAACACCTATTGGAATACCATTTTTTCCCTGGAGCAATGGTAAGCTAATAGAAGGCATTCCACAATAAGTCCAAACTGTACAAAAAATAGGATTGCCAGTAAAATCTAAACCCTTAGGCGCTTCGCCCGTTGCTGAAGGAGTTAAGATTGCATCATAATCATTAAAAAATTGTTTAAAGTAAGTATTTGCTGTACCTATTTTTGATAAGGCTTCATTGTATTCAACTGAGGTATATTTCATTCCCCTTTCAATAGCCTCTACAATTTTATCACTTAATTTATTTTTAAAAGATTTATATTCTTTAGAAAAAGAAGTAGCCATGTCTGACTCCATAATAATTTTATGCCACTCTGGAATGTCTTTAAAACCTTCGGGAAGTTCAACTTCATCTATTTTACCATTTAATTTATTTTTTATTTCATCTTTTATTTCGTCAAAACCCTCTTTTGCATCCTCTTCTAATTTATCCATAAAAGGTAATTTGATATAAGCCAACACTGGTTCCATTGGAGGTTTTTGCTGACTAGCAGCTAATAATTTTGGTTTAGGATTCAAGGATGTGTCTGGATCTTGTTTATCATAGCCAATAAGCTGCTCGCTAATTAATGCAGCATCCTCTACAGAGTTGGAAAAAACTCCTATCTGATCTAATTTTCTAGATACCTGCAACACCAAGTGACGTGAAATTAATCCTCTTGTAGGTTTATATCCCACTACACCGCAGTAAGAGGCAGGTCTAATTACTGATCCATTAGTTTGACTGCCAACAGCAAGTGGAACCATGTGTGAAGCTACAGCTGCTGCCGAACCACTTGATGATCCACCGGGAGTTCTGCCAAGGTCATGTGGATTTTTAGTTTTACCAGGTGAATAGTATGCAAGCTCACACGTTACCGTTTTTCCCATAATGACCGCTCCGGCTTGTTTTAATTTCGACACAACTGTACAATCGTTTAAACTTGGATTTTTCTTATGAATTTCTGTTCCATCTCCAGTTGGCATATCTTCTGTATCAAAAATATCTTTAATCCCAACTGGGACACCATGAAGATCCCCATGTTTTCCTGATTGATGTAGCAAATCTAGTTTTTTCGCCTGAGCGATTGCAAGTTCTTCGTCGAAAAACTCCCATGCTCCAACATCTTTTTCTTTTTTTTTTATTTCTTTTATATAGTTTTTTATAAGTTCTTCTGATGTAATTTCTCCCTTTTTAATAGATTTAACCATTTCTACAGCTGAAGTATTAAGAGCAGACATTAATTCTATTTAGCAATACCAAAAAAATAATCTGGTAAATATAATGCTATCCCCGGAAAATTATACATAAGAACCATTGTGAATATTACGATAGCCAAATAAGGCATGATGCTTTTAAATATTTCTATTAATTCAATCTGATCTCCAACCACACCCTTCAAATAATAAGCTGCCATAGCCATAGGTGGAGTCAGAAAGGAAGTTTGAAGGTTTAAAGCAACTAGCATGGCAAAAAAGTATGGGTTGACACCAAATGCATCAAGCATAGGTAAAAAAATTGGAACAAAAATAATTAATATTTCTGTCCATTCTAAAGGCCAACCAAGTAAAAAAATTATTAACTGAACTAGAACAAGAAATTGCCAAGGCTCCAAGTTCATAGCAAGAATCCAATGTTCAATTATTGCATGACCACCTAGATATGAAAAAACCGAGGCAAAAGTCCAAGAACCAACAAATAACCAACAAACCATCGCTGTTGTTTTGGCTGTTAAGAAAATCGATTGTTTCAATGTTTTCCAATTAAGTGCTCTGTAACAAAAAGCTAAAAACAATCCCCCAAACGCACCAATTGCAGCAGCTTCTGCTGGAGTTGCTAATCCGAGTAAAATTGAGCCAAGTACTGTTAAAATTAATAACGCTAGAGGAACAAAAGAAGTTAATAGTTGAAGTATAATAACTCTCGATGGCGGAACTTCTTCTTCTACAGGTTTTGGTGCAAGACTTGGATTAAAAAATGCACGGGTTACAACATAAATCATATAAAAACCAGCTAATAAAAAACCAGGAAAAATTGCTGCTGCGTAAAGTCTCAACGGAGATAATTCAGCTATAGCCGCATAAACAATAAGCATAATACTTGGAGGAATTAATATTCCTAAAGTTCCACCAGCACAAATTACTCCTGATGCAAAACCTCTATGATAACCAGCTTTAACCATGGCTGGGAAAGCTAGTAGTCCCATTAATGTAACAACTGCTCCAATGATTCCGCTAGCAGTAGCAAAGATTGCACAGGTAGCAAGCGCTGCTACAGCCATTGATCCTGGAAGATGTCGCGTGGCCAATTGTAAACTAAAAAATAATCTATTAACAATATTTGCACGCTCAACAACATAACCCATAAATAAAAATAGAGGTATGGCAACCAAAACATCATTTTCCATTACAGAATAAGTATTTTGATTAAGTAAATAAAAAATTTGATTATTAAATAAATTGTCTGCTTGGAAGTAAGCGTAATAACCAAAACCCACGCCCATAGCAATAAGTGTAAAAGCTATAGGAAAGCCTAATAAAACTAGAAAGATAAACAATGAAAGCATTAACATAGCTACTTGTGGATCAGTCATTTAATTGTCCTTCCCTAAGGCTTTTTTTCTTCTCTGTTCTTCTTGTTGTTGTTTAATTAAATCTTCTTCAGTTTCCCTGACATCTTCATGTCTTTTCATCCATGTGCCATTTCTAATACAAAGAATACATCTCATAGATTCTGAAATTCCTTGTAGAATTAACAATCCTCCAGCAAGAGGTATTAGAGATTTAAAAAAATAAATTTGAATTCGAGCAGGGCTATTCCAGCTAACTTCTTTATATCTCCAAGAGTCACCAGCGATTTCATAACCAAACCAAACTAAAGCCAACATCCCAGGAAAAAAGAAAAAAATGTAAAGTATTAAATCGATCCATGCCTGTGCTTTAACGGGAAATAATCTATATAAAACATCACCTCTTACATGAGCATCTTGCGCTAATGCGTATGCTCCAGCCATTAAAAATAGACCGCCATACATTTGAACCATCATATCAAATGCCCAAACTGTTGGAGCATTTAAGACATATCTAACAAAAACTTCATAGGTAACGGAAAGAGTCAAAACAAGGATACACCAACCGAAAGCTCGGCCAATCCATATACTTAAACTTTCAAAGAAATAAATAAATTTTTCCACGAACCCCTCTAACTAAGAAATAGTTTATATAAAACTACGTAAAACTCAATAAGAAAGGGCGACCTTTTGGGCCGCCCTTAATAATATATCAACTTAAATATTTAAATTGCTTTAGTTGGTTCACCGAAGTGATGTTTGTAAGCCAATCCATAATCTGGTTGGTTAAGCAATAGGTATGCCATAACTTTTTTAGCATATACTTTTTGTGATTTTACAACTTTTTTAAAGAAAGCATCTTTCTTTGAAAATTTATCTGTAATCACATCCCACGCTTTCAACTGATCTGCCATAACACCGTCTGGCGTTCTGTAAATATTTACACCAAGCTTGTTTTTCAATTTAACAAGGTCATCAGCGTATCTTAATGTGTTGTGCCAGAAGAAGTTAGAGTTTTCAGCTTCCGAAGCATACTCTAGAATTTTTTGTAATTCTGGAGCAAGACCACTAAATTTTTTCTTATTAAAAGTGACCTCAAAAGCTTCTTGCGATTGGTGAAAGCTTGCTAAGTGATAATGTTTTGATACATCTTGCATACCAAAATCACTATCAGAAGTTGGATTATTAAACTCAGCAGCATCAATTAATCCGCTCTTCATTGCTGGTTGAATTTCTCCACCAGGCAATTGAACAACCGACATTCCCATTTCTCCTAGAACGTCTGCAGCTAATCCCACAGTACGATATTTCAAACCTTTCATTTGAGAAGATTTTTTTATTTGCTCTTTAAACCATCCAAGTGGTTGAGCTGGCATTGGACTATTAAAGAAACTAACAAGGTTTAATCCTAAACTACCCATCAGTTCATTAAATAATTGCATACCACCTCCGTACTGTATCCAACCTAGCAACTCTTGTGCGCTCCAACCCCAACATGGGCCTGTACCGAAAAGAGACGCCGCAGGTGATTTACTGTACCAATATGCTGGTACATAGTGAGCTCCATCTAGAACTCCTCTGTGAACAGCATCTTGCATTTGACTAGTTTTCACTACAGAATTTACAGGTAGTAAATCGATTTTTAAACTACCTCCCGACATTTCGTTAACTCTTTTAACGTATGCTTGAGCATTCTCTAGGAAAATTCCTCCACCCCAAGCAGCTTGTACTTTTAAAGTAGTTGCAGCTTTTGCAATGGATGGCATAGCCAACGTTGCAGCAGCAACAGCACCTGTTGCAGCAGCAGCTTTAAAGAATTTACGTCTAGAAGGAGTTTTAATTCCTTTTAACGTTTTATCTTTTTTTGACATAAGTTCCCCCTTAATTGTCATTAGTTAATTAACTTAATAGAATTTAACCATATTAAGATTTTAGAGTCTTTCTAAATTTGAAAAAAAAGAATTGATAAACAGCCAGGAATTAAAAAAAAATTAAAAAATACAATTTATGATTGAATTTAATTAACTTTGTTTTTGCATTTTCCGGTTTTAAAAAACTCCTCAAGATTACTGACGGCAAGGTTACCCATTGCGATTCTAGTTTTTTTAGTAGCACTACCTATATGAGGCAAAACAAATACGTTGGGTAAAGTTAAATATTCTGGGTGAATATTAGGCTCTCCGTTATAAACGTCTAAACCTAAAGAAAAAATTTTTCCATTTTTTAATTCGGAGACCATTGCATTATCTTCTATCATATCTCCTCTTGCGCTGTTGATAATAACTGCACCATCTGGAAAATATTTTAAAGTCTTGTTATTGATAATATGTTTTGTTTCTTTTGTTGCAGGACAATTAATTGAAAAAAAATCTGAGATTGATAATAAACTTTTAAGAGATTTGTGATAAATAGCATCATTTTCTAAATTTTTATCCAGTTTAGATCTGTTGTAATAATGAATTTCCATCCCAAATAATTTTGCTCTTTTAGCAACTGCTCTTCCCACTCTACCCATCCCTAAAATTCCTAATCTTGATCCTGTTAGTTGTTTACCCATTAAAAAATAGCTTGCCCATTTCCAATTTTTTTTTTTAGCCCATTCCATTCCTTCTTTTGCTCTTCTAGCTGACCCCAAGAGCAAAAGCATTGCGATTTCTGCTGTTGCGTCTGTCATAACATCCGGGGCATTTGTGACAACAATATTTCTTTTTTTTGCTGCATCTA
>CACIOV010000020.1 GCA_902588335.1 uncultured Pelagibacteraceae bacterium | reverse complement strand
TCCCAAAAAGCCTTTTTAAACGCTATACTAGAAAAAATATCAAAAGTTAGCCGAATTAAAAACGAATAAAAAAGATTCTTGTTGCCTTTTATGATTTTTTTTGGCAATTTGCGTTTTTTTAATCTTAATTAGTTGAAATAAATGTTTACTACTCTCAATCTTATTATAATAGCTGGCTTACTAGCAATTTTATATGGCTATATAGTAAGCAAACAGATTTTATCTGCGAGTCCAGGAAGTAGCAAAATGCAAGAAATAGCAAATGCTATTCAAGTTGGAGCAAGAGCTTACCTAAATCGTCAATACAAAACTATAGCTATAGTTGGAATTATTATCCTTATTATAATCACTTATGCATTAGGTGTCTGGGTTGGTCTTGGATATTTTATTGGAGCTTTTTTATCGGGAGCAGCGGGTTATATTGGAATGCTTATATCGGTGCAAGCAAACGTAAGAACAGCAGAAGCATCTAAAAAAGGTTTGGCTGCAGGTTTAAATATAAGTTTTAAGTCAGGGGCTGTTACAGGAATGTTAGTAGCAGGTTTGGCATTATTGTCTATAGCAATTTATTATCTAATTTTACTAAAACTCAATATAGAAAATAGAGAAATAATTAACGCTTTAGTTGGTTTGGGTTTTGGAGCTTCTTTAATTTCTATTTTTGCTAGGTTGGGTGGAGGAATTTTTACAAAAGGCGCTGATGTTGGCGCAGATTTAGTTGGTAAAATTGAAGCTGGAATCCCTGAAGACGATCCAAGAAATCCTGCTGTTATAGCAGACAATGTTGGCGATAATGTTGGCGATTGTGCTGGTATGGCAGCTGATCTTTTTGAAACTTATGCTGTAACAATAGTTGCTACAATGGTTTTGTCTTCAATCTTTTTTGTTGGAAATTTAAGTATGATGATTTATCCACTTACAATAGGTGCTTCATGCATAATAGCTTCTATAGCAGGTACTTTTTTCGTTCGACTTGGTTCTAGTAAAAATATTATGGGTGCTTTATATAAAGGATTTATCGCTACCGCTGTTATTTCGTTAGCAATTTTATATCCAATTACTGATAAAATAATTGGTTTAAATAATATTTACTCATCTACTAACGCTGAATTTAGTGGTTTTGAACTCTATTTGTGTGGAATTATAGGTTTAGTAATTACAGGTCTACTTATTTGGGTGACAGAATACTATACTGGAACAAAATTTCGTCCTGTAATAAGTGTTGCAAAATCATCTACCACTGGACATGGCACAAATGTGATTCAAGGATTAGCTGTTTCTTTGGAAGCAACTTCTTTACCAGCATTAATAATTGTTGCGGGAATTTTATTTACTAATCATTTAGCTGGACTATTTGGTATTGCAATAGCAGTTACTACAATGTTAGCGCTAGCTGGAATGGTTGTAGCACTGGATGCGTATGGTCCTGTAACAGATAATGCTGGAGGAATAGCAGAAATGTCAAATCTTCCAAAAAGTGTTAGAAAAACAACAGACGCTTTAGATGCTGTAGGCAATACAACAAAAGCAGTTACCAAAGGATATGCTATAGGATCAGCTGGACTTGGTGCTTTAGTTTTATTTGCAGCATATACTGAAGATATCAAATTTTTTTCTAATGTTAATGGTTCTTCCTTAGAGAATATATCAGTAAGCTTTGATCTTTCTAACCCATTTGTTGTAGTGGGTTTATTAATAGGTGGTATGTTGCCTTATTTATTTGGATCTATGTCGATGCAAGCTGTTGGGAGAGCAGGAGGCGCTGTAGTAATTGAAGTAAGAAGACAATTTAAAAAAATTCCAGGAATTATGAAGCGAAAGAGAAAACCTGATTATGGTAAATTAGTTGATTTATTAACCAAAGCTGCAATTAAAGAAATGATAATTCCATCACTTCTCCCTGTTTTATCACCAATAATATTATATTTTATAATATTAGTGATTGCCGGAACTGAAGCAGCTCTATCATCTGTTGGTGCTATGTTATTAGGTGTTATTGTAACTGGTTTGTTTGTTGCTATCTCAATGACTGCTGGTGGCGGCGCTTGGGATAATGCAAAAAAATATATAGAAGATGGAAAGTTTGGCGGAAAAGGATCTGAAGCTCATAAAGCTGCAGTAACTGGCGATACTGTTGGAGATCCATATAAGGATACAGCTGGACCAGCAATCAACCCAATGATTAAAATAACTAATATAGTGGCTTTGTTATTATTAGCAGTTATTGCACATTAAATTTAAAATTATCTTCTTCTAGTTTGCATTTTTTGTCTTATGCTGGATAAGAAACTATGAATAAAATTTTCTCTACGTATTTCATTTTCAGTAATATTTTTTGCAAAGCTTAATTTTTTCATGTTTTCTTTATTATAAAAATCTTTTTTTGATAGAATGCCGTATTTATTAAATTCTAATACTAAGACATTATTTTTTTTAAGATAGTCTCTACCCAACTTTAATAGCTTTCCTCTAGTTTTAGTTCTTTCAATATAAATCCACAAATTGTTATTGGTCATTCCTTTTGTTGCAGGTTGACCAAAAATTTTGATTGTGTCATTTTTGTTAGATTTATTTACAATAATTAACTTTTCCCTTTTTTCTAAATATGATACCCCATGGCTCTTTATTACCTCGTTACGTTGACATCCAGTAATAAATAATAGCAAAATGAATAATAAATATGTACTTTTTCTCATATGACAAAAAACTTAAAACAAACTAACACAAAAGAATATACTTTATACAGCAAAATTCTTTTATTATCACGAAATAAATTATTCTATACTAAGTTTAGTCTAGTAGATACTTTTCAAAATCGCATTAATTTAATATTCATACATGTCTCATTTTTATTTAATAAAATAAAACGCAACAAACATAATCAATCATATGAAATTTTTAATCAAAAAATTTTTGACTTAATTTTTAAGCAAATAGAGCAAAATATGAGAGAGATAGGATATGGAGATGTTGTTGTAAATAAAAATATGAAATCCCTCATTAAGGACTTTTATAATATTTTATTATACTGTGAAAAATATAATAAGAAAAACTTTATATCTAAAAAAAACTTCCTACATAAATATTTGGTGGTAAATGACACAAAAAAACACTCTATTAATGACTTTTTAATAGATTATTTTAATAAATATGAAGCTTTTTGTTTTGATTTAACTCCTGATAGTGTATTAAGTGGTGAATTAAATTTTATTTATAAATAGATATTAAAAATGGCTGTACCAAAGAGAAAAACGTCTAAGTCTAGAAGAAATAAAAGAAGGTCTCATCATAGAATTTCTTCGGTTAATATTATTGAAGATAAAAAAACTGGTGAATTTAGACTTTCTCATCATATTGATTTAAAAACCGGCCTTTATAACGGCAAGCAAATACTAGAACCCAAAAAATAATATTTTCAAAATTTTTATGTTAAACAAAGTTAAAATTGCTATTGATGCAATGAGCGGTGAAAATGCTCCTGACAAGATAATTGAAGCTATCAGAATTTCTTTAAAATCTGAAAAAGAAAATTTCTTTTATTTATTTGGTAAAAAAGATTTGCTCCAAAAAAAAATATCTAAATATAAGTCTATACAAGAATATTGTGAAATAGTTGATGCAAGCGATACTATTCAAGATGATGAGAGTCCACTTGGCGCTGCTAAAAGAGGTAAAGATTCAAGCATGTGGAGATCTATAGAATCTGTAAAAGAAAAGAAATCTGACATATCTTTATCTGGAGGAAACACTGGAGCTTTATTAGTTATGTCAAGATTGCTTTTAAAAACAATAGATGGAATTAATAAACCTGCTCTTGCAGGTTTGTGGCCAAATCAAAATAATATGAATGTAGTTCTCGATTTAGGGGCTAATATAGAATGCGATGAAAAAAATTTAATTGATTTTGCATGTATGGGTTCTGCTTTGTACAAATCGCTTTTTATAAGTGATAAACCTAAAATTGCTTTATTAAATGTTGGACTTGAAGAAACAAAAGGTAACGAAGTTCTAAAAAAAACTTTTTCTATTTTAAAAAGCAATCAATTAAAAAATTTTGAATTTTGTGGTTATATTGAAGGCAATCATATAATGGATGGAAATGTTGATGTTGTTGTAACAGATGGATTTACTGGAAATGTTGCATTAAAGACCGCTGAAGGTACAGCTAATTTTATAACTCAAAATTTAAAAAATTCCCTTAGTAAATTATCTGCTTTACTTTCTTACAGCTCACTTAAAAGATTTAAGGATAAACTAGATCCTAGAAAATATAATGGTGCAATTTTTTTGGGTTTGCAGAGTCCTGTTGTTAAAAGCCATGGTTCAACTGACGCTATAGGATTTGCCTATTCTATAAATGTATGTAACAAAATTGTTAAGGCTAATTTAATTAAAAAGATAGAATCTAATTTAATTACTGTTGACGCTTAATGAAAGCAGTAATATTTTTAGTAAATGATTAAAAAAAACTTTAATCGAAAAAGTTTAGTTAAAAAAGTTCATCAGAATATAGGTTTCTCAAAAAGTTTTTCTTCAAAGATCGTTGATAGTTTTTTTGAATCTTTGGTTTCGGCATTAGAATCAACAGATAAAATTAAAATTTCTACTTTTGGTACATTTAAAATAATTAATAAAAAGGAACGCATTGGAAGAAACCCTAAAACAAAAGTTGAGGCTAAAATATTACCACGAAAAGTTGTCAAGTTTAAAGCTTCATCATATTTAAAGAAGGAAATTAATAGATAATGGAAAATAATAATAAAAGTGAAACACTTTATAAAACGATTGGAGATGTAGCTAACGAACTTAATCTTGTCAATAAAAAGACAGGACAAACACAAACACATACGATCAGATATTGGGAAACTCAATTCAAACAAATAAAACCTACTATTAAAGCCGGAGGAAGAAGATACTATTCAAAAAAAGATATTAAAATCATTAGTTACATAAAATTTTTACTTAAAGATAAAGGGTTAACAATTAATGGTGTGAAAAAGATGTTAAACGAGAAAGGAACACATTCTATTGACGATTCTATAAATTTAGGTGTATATAAGCGTGATTTTAGTTCAACTAAATTGATAAAAAACAAAGTTAAAAATATCGCAAAAATTATTAAAGAGTTAAAAAATTTAAAAGATGGCTAAAAAAACTTCCATAAAAGTTCGTCTTGTTCCTGAGAACAAACCTGATAGTTCTTTTTATTATTATGTTAAAAAACCATCGTCTGGTGAAAAAGCAAAAATTAAATTAAAAGCAAAAAAATATAATCCCGCAACGCGAAAACATGAGATCTTTGTAGAAAAAAAATTACCACCTCACAGCAAGTAATTATTTCTTTTTAAAATTTCTTCTTTGAAAATCCACGTAACTCCAAATCATTGATTTCCATATTCTTTTTGTAATTTTTGGATCTATTCCATTTTGAATTGATTTAATTCTGATTTTTTTGAGAATGTTATTTATCCTCTTCTGATCGACAATTTCTTTTTTAAATTTCTTTAACACCAGCATATTCTTTACTAACTTAGTTCTCTTTTTAATTAAGATGAAAATCGAGTTGTCTAATTTATCAACTTTGCTCCTATATTTTCCAAGATTATTTTTCATTGTAATAGTGACAATTATTCAATTTTAATTTTTACAATTAGATATGTATATTAATTTTATGGTAGATGAAAATAAAGATATTTATGTTGCCCGTTGGTTATTGTTAATAACTTTTCTTGTTGCTTTGATGATAATAATAGGTGGTCTTACAAGATTAACTGACTCTGGTTTATCAATAACAAAATGGGACTTGGTGTCTGGAATAATACCTCCTTTATCTTTAAATGACTGGGAAAATTTTTTCTCTTTATATAAAAAAATACCTGAATATAAATTATTAAATTCTTCAATGACTTTAGAAGAATTTAAATTTATTTACTGGTGGGAGTATTCTCATAGATTATTAGGTCGAGCTATAGGGCTACTTTACTTAATACCCCTTCTTTATTTTACCTTTAAAAAAATGATAAAAAAAAGCTCTTTGGTGTCTTTTTATATAATCTTATTGTTAATATTTTCTCAGGGAGTAATAGGGTGGTTTATGGTAAAAAGCGGTTTAACTGAAAGAACAGATGTAAGTCATTATTTTTTATCATTACATCTTACATTAGCTTTTTTTATATTTGTCTTGTTGCTATGGAACTATCTTAAATTTAAAAATTTTAATGACATCACTCATCATAAAAAATTACCATCGTATTTAACAATAATTTTCATACTTTTTATTATTGTTCAAATTTCTGTTGGTGCATTTGTCTCAGGTTTAGATGCTGGTCAAATTTATCAAACTTGGCCTTTAATGAACCAAACTTATTTCCCCGATGATTCAAATTTAAAAGATTTATTTACATTGAAAGCTTTTGAAATACCTTCCATAGTACAATTTGTACATAGAAATATAGCTTATCTTATTTTTATATTTTACTTATTTATTCTTTATACAATTTATAAAAATGAAGATTTTTTTCATCTACGAAATATATCTATGTTAATATTCGCCTCTTTACTCTTGCAAATTTTATTAGGAATTTTAACCATACTAACTGGTGTTAATATTTACATTGCGTCAATGCACCAAATAGGTTCTATCTTTCTGGTAACCACTTCATTAATTTTAGTTTTTAAGAATTCTAAAATTAACTAACAGCTTTTAATTTAGCTCCTCCTGAAGCAATTAAAGCTTGATTTAGATCAGCAATTATATCATCTGGATGCTCAATCCCAATTGACAGTCTTACATATCCTGGTGTCACACCAGCTGCTAGCAATTCATCCTCGGTAAGTTGACTATGCGTAGTTGTAGCTGGATGTATTGCTAAACTTCTTGCATCACCAATGTTAGCAACGTGATAAAACATTTTTAAATTCTCAATAAATTTTTTACCAGACTCAACTCCACCTTTAACTTCAATACCGACTAAGCCACCATTTCCACCTTTAAAATATTTTTTGGCTCTAGCTCCAATTTCACCTTTATGAAGAGTAGGGTAGATTACTCTTTTTACATTTTTATGATTTTGTAAAAATTCAACAGCTTTCTCAGCATTAGAACAATGTTGTTTCATTCTTAATACAACTGTTTCTAAACCTTGAATTATTCCAAAAGCATTGTCTGGAGCTAAAGCAGAACCCAAATCTCTTAATAGTATTACTCTAGCTCGAACTGCATAAGCTACATTTGCTCCTGTAAGTTCAGGTACAACTTTACCCCACACAGCTCCACCATAACTTGGATCAGGCTCATTAAATAGTGGTTGTCTTTTTGGATTTGTTGTCCAATCAAAATTTCCTCCATCTACTAAACATCCGCCAATTACAGTTCCATGACCTCCTATAAATTTAGTCAATGAATGAATAACAACAGCTGCACCATGTTCTATAGGCTTGCATATTACTGGAGAAGCAGTGTTATCCATGATTAATGGAATATTATACTTTCGTCCTATGTCGGAGACTTCTTTAATAGGAAAAACACGTAAATATGGATTTGGTAAAGTTTCTGCGTAGATACATCTTGTTTTATCATCAATTAGTTTTTCAAAATTTTTTGGATCTGATGGATCTGCATATCTAACTTCTATACCTAATTTTTTTAAAGTATGAGTAAATAAATTTACAGTTCCTCCATAAAGATCAGTAGAACTAATAAAATTATCTCCTGCCTGACAAACATTTGTAATTGCAAATGTGGATGCTGCTTGGCCCGAGCCCACAGTAACACAGGCTAAACCACCTTCTAATGCGGCTATTCTTTTTTCCAAAACGTCATTTGTTGGATTCATTATACGTGTATAAATATTTCCAAACTCTTTTAATGCAAAAAGGTTTGCTGCTGTTTCAGTATTTTTAAACTGATAAGAAGTTGTTCGATAAATCGGAACTGCAACAGCTGTTGTTGCTGGATCACTTCTATATTCTCCTCCATGAAGAGCTATTGTTTCTGGGTTTTTTATTTCTTTAGCCATTTTTTTTCTCCTTTTTTAGTGTTTTTGAAAAAATCAAGGTACACAATATAGTCAAATACCTATACCAATTATCAGTGCAAAAAAAAACCGCCTAATAGGCGGTCATTAAACTATCACTTTAGCTGTTTAATGCCCGCAAGCTGATACAAATCGGCAATGACTTATTAGACTAAAAAAAAGTCTATTTGTAAAGCTTTTTTTGACGCAAAAAATTTGACTTTGCTTACTAATCTCAGTATTTATGCGCACATTACAATGACAAGCTTTATTAAAAAAAATGAAGTTAAAAACGACTGGTTAATCATAAATGCTGAAAATGCAATTGTAGGTAGATTGGCGGCGTATATTTCTAAAATTTTAAGAGGTAAAAATAAAAATCAATATACTCCTCACATGGATAATGGAGATTTTGTCGTGGTAACAAATATTGAAAAAATAAAATTTACAGGTAAAAAATTTAATAATAAAAAATACTATAGACATACAGGATATCCAGGTGGAATTAAATCGACAGCTCCATTTAATTTAATGAAGAATAAACCTCACGAAATTTTAAAACTTGCTGTTAAAAGAATGTTACCTCATGGTCCTTTAGCTAAAAAGCAGTTATCAAAATTAAAAATTTATAGAGGATCAAACCATCCCCACGAATCTCAAAATCCTAAAGTTATAGATTTTGCTAAAATGAATTCTAAAAACTATATTTCAATAAATTAAAATGGAAGCCCAATTAAATTCTCAACCTGCGGAAAAAAAAGAAAAATTAGATTTTAAAGACTCTAAATATGCTACTGGTAGAAGAAAAAAATCTATAGCAAGAGTTTGGTTGAAAAAAGGGCCAGGCAATTTTCTTATTAATGGTCAAAAAATGAACGACTACTTCAAAAAAATGAATTTACAAATAGCAATATTAAGACCTTTATCTATAGCAAATCGTGAAAAAGAATATGATGTAAGATGTTCTGTTAAAGGAGGAGGTTTAACCGGACAAGCAGGTGCTATAATTCATGGTCTATCAAGAGCTATTGTTGAGTTTGAGCCTGAGCTTAAACCAGTTTTAAAAAAAGAAAAACTTACCACGAGAGATTCTAGATCTGTTGAACGTAAAAAATACGGTCACAGGAAAGCAAGAAGAAGCTTTCAGTTTTCTAAAAGATAAATCTTTATTAGAATATCTCTTAAGACTAATAACTGATATAATTGAAATAAATGAAAGATTCATTAAATGCTGTAATTGCTGGAGCTACTGGATATATTGGCCTAGAACTAATTAAAATCTTATCAAGACACCCTAAGGTAAAGATTTCATATTTATGTGCCACTAAATCTATTGGTAAATCAATTAATTCTTTCGACAAGAAAATAAATAAAAAAAATCTGCCAAAAATTTCGAGAATTACTAATGTAAATTGGAAAAATATAGATGTTCTTTTTACAGCTCTTCCAAATGGTGAAGCACAAAAAATTTGTAGGCTTATACCAAGACATACAAAGTTAATTGATTTATCAGCAGACTTTAGAATAAATGATCATAAACTTTATAAAAAATGGTATGGTGTAGATCATAAATATAAGAAAATAATAAATAAAACTATTTATGCAATTACTGAATTTTCTAAACATGATTTAAGTAAATATAAAATTATTTCATGTCCTGGTTGCTATCCAACATCTGTGCAAATTCCATTAATTCCCTTGATTAAAAAAAAAGTAATAAATACAAAGAATATTATTATTGACTCAAAATCTGGATATTCTGGAGCTGGCAGAAAAATTAAAAAAAAGTTTAATTTTAAAAATTTATTTAACTCAGTCTCAGCTTATGGAGTAGGATTTCATAGACACATGGCAGAAATTGATCAAGAACTATCAAAAGTAGCTAAGAGTAAAATCAACGTTTCTTTTACTCCACATCTTATACCTATGTTTAGAGGAATTTTGTCTACTATATACTTGGATACACGTGGAAAAACCAATGCAAAAAAAATTTATAATTTATTAAAAAAATACCATAAAAATAACTTTTTTGTAAAAATAGCTAAATATAATACTCCGATAGGTACAGGGGATATAATTAATACTAATTATTGTAAAATCTCTATTTGTGAAAATAGGAAAAAAGATAAAATAATAATTATCTCAGCGTTAGATAATTTAATTAAAGGTGGTTCCGGTCAGGCAGTTCAAAACATGAATATCGCATTTAAAATGAAAGAGACTTTAGGTTTGGTATGAAAAAATATCTATTAATATCTGTATTCATTTTTTTAGTTAGTTGTTCTGATACCAAAACTGTTTATTGGTGTGGAGATCATCCTTGTATTAATAAAAAAGAGAGAGAAGCCTATTTTAAGAAAACAATGATTGTCGAGATAAAAAAAGTAGAAAAAAATAACAAAGAAAATAAATCAGAAATAGAAAAACTATTACAGCAAGCTCAAAAAAAAGAAAAATTGAGAATTAAAAATGAAAAAGATTTAGCTAAAGAAGCTAAAATGGAGAAAAAAATGAAAAAAAAAAGAGAAAAGCAACTAGAAAAACAAGCCAAGCTTGATGAAAAGAGAAGAATTAAAAGAGAGAAGCTGCTAGAAAAACAAGCCAAACTTGATGAAAAGAGAAGAATTAAAGAAGAAAAAGAATTATCTAAAAAAATAGATATGGAAGAAAAAAAAATTAAAAAGATAAAAAAAGAGAAAATTAATGATGAAGCTGAAAAAATAGCAAAAACAACATCTGAAAATACAGAAGAATTAATATTAAGTGTAGAAAATAATGAAATAAGCTCTAAAAAATTTGATGATTTGGTTGAAAAAATAACTAAAAATAATAGCCATAAATCATTTCCTGATTTGAATGATATGCCAAACTAACTATGGAACAAAATAAAATTAATATAGCAATTGTAGGATTTGGAAATATTGGTAGCTATTTCTATAAAATCCTTGAAAAAAATAAAAAGGCAATCTCCATCAAAACTGGAAAGCTACCTTTTGTAAAATATATCTCTGCTAAAAATATTAATAAAAAACGTAGAATTAAAATTCCTAAATCTAAGTGGATTAAAAATTATAGAAGTTTAGTTTATATGGAAGACATTGATATTATAGTTGAATTGATTGGTGGTCCAGAAGGTGCAGCAAAAAAATTAGTTTTTTCTGCTTTAAAAAATAAAAAACATGTTGTTACAGCGAACAAAGCTTTAATTGCTAAATATGGTGATCAACTCGCCTCCTTGGCTGAAAAAAATAATGTAAATCTTGAATACGAGGCTTCTGTAGCAGGAGGAGTCCCCATTGTAAGATCTATCAAGGAAGGTTTGATTGCTAATAAAATTAATAAAATTTACGGAATACTTAATGGCACAACAAATTATATACTTTCCTCCATGGAGAAAAAAAATAGAAGTTTTGTAGAAGTATTAGATAAAGCAAAAAAATTAGGCTTTGCTGAAACAAATCCTATTTCTGATTTAAACGGAAGTGACTCTGCTGCAAAATTAAGAATCTTGTCATCCCTCGCTTTTAATAAAGCTATATCGAAAAACAAAATTTTGACAGAAGGTATACAAAATATAAATCTTACGGATATTCTTTATGCTAAAAGCCTAGGCTACAAAATTAAGCTGTTATCAATCTCTGAAATTATAAAAAATAAATTAATGGAGCGTGTTCATCCATGTCTAATTCTGAATAGTTCATATATAGCAAAAATAGACGGTGTATTAAATGCTGTGGTTGTTGATGGTTTGCCCATAGGAAAATCAGTACTACAAGGTGAAGGCGCTGGACCTGGGCCTACATCGTCAGCATTGATTTCTGACTTATGTTCAATTTTAAAAGGAGATATAAATTTTCCTTTTGGGGTATCTTCATCTTTAAGAAAAAAAATTTCTAAATTTGATATTTTAAAGCATTTATGTTCATCTTACTTAAGAATTGAAGTAAAAGATCAATCTGGAGTTTTGTCATCTATCACCAAAATCTTTGCCAAAAATAAAATTTCTATTAAAAATTTAATACAAAAACCTAATAAAAAAAATAAAAAAGCTTCCATAATTATAATTACTCATGAAAATAAAGAAAAAAATTTTAAAAATTTACTTTCTGGTTTGATTAAAAATAAATTTGTATTAAAAAAACCTACTTTTATAAGAATAGAAAAAGTTTAAATGAATATTGATAAGAAGTTAATAAACTCTTTTGTAAAGTCTACAGAGAGAGCGGCCTACGAAGCTTCTATTTTTAAAGGTAAAAATGATAAAATAGCTGCTGATCAAGCTGCTGTTGATGGAATGAGAAGAGAATTAAACAAAATTCATATGAAGGGTAAAATTGTTATAGGAGAAGGTGAATTAGATGAGGCTCCAATGCTTTATATAAATGAAGAAGTTGGAACAAAAAATGGTGAAGAATTTGATATAGCTGTAGATCCTCTAGAAGGTACAAATTTTACAGCAAAAAATCTTCCTAATGCGTTGTCCGTTTTAGCTGTATCTAGAAAAGGAAATCTTCTACATGCACCTGATATTTATATGGAAAAAATTGCTATAGGGTCAGGTTTTCCCAAAAATTTAATAGATTTAGATTTTAAAGTAGAAAAAAATGTCAAATTATTAGCTGAAGCAAAAAAAACAACACCAGAAAAATTATCTGTATGTGTATTAGATCGACCCAGACACGATTCAATAATAAAATCATTAAAATTAATGGGTGTAAAAATTAATTTCATAAGTGATGGAGATGTATCAGGTGCAATTTCTGTTGGGTATACAAAATCTAGGATTGATATGTACATAGGTATAGGGGGAGGACCCGAAGGTGTTTTAGCTGCTGCTGCATTAAGCTGTATGAATTGTCAAATGCAAACTAGATTAGTTTTTCAAAATATTGATGAAGAAAATAGAGCCAAAAAATTAGGAATCACAAATTTTAAAAAAAAGTATAATATTGAAGATATGGTAAAAGGAGATGTAATTTTTTGTGCTACTGGTGTTACAGATGGAGATTTTGTGAAAGGTATTATTGATATTGATGATTCATATAAATCAGAAACTTTAGTTCTTCATAAAAGCTCTAAAACTAATAAAATTTTTAAAAATCATTCAAAAAAATGAGCTCTACATCTATAAGTGGTAAAAATTGGTTGTTTAAACAATTTGACTCATCTGATATTAGAAAATTTTCAGAACTCTATTCTTTGACTGAAACTGTAGCCAAACTTTTATCTATAAGAAAAAAAAATATAGATGATATAAATCTCTTTCTTAATCCAAAAATTAAAAACCTTTTACCAAACCCTCTGCGTTTAAAAGATATGAACAGAGCGATTGACAGAACTTACAAGAGTATAATTAATAACGAATTAATATCTATATTTGGCGACTATGATGTTGATGGAGCATCTTCTACTGCAATACTTTCAAGATATTTTTTAGCAATAAAACAAAAGGTTCATACATATATACCTGATAGGCAGAAAGAAGGTTATGGACCTAGTATAGACGGATTTGAACATCTTGTTAAACTTGGTTCTAAAATTATTTTTACCGTAGATTGTGGAACTTTATCATTCAATCCTATTAAATTTGTACAAAGCAAAAATATTGATGTTATTGTCTTAGATCATCATCAATCAGACATTAAGCTTCCTAACGCTTACGCTATTGTAAATCCTAATAGATATGATGACACATCAAATCTTAATTATCTTTGCGCATCAGGAGTTTGCTTTATTTTTTTAGTA
>CACIOV010000019.1 GCA_902588335.1 uncultured Pelagibacteraceae bacterium | reverse complement strand
CGAAAAAGTTACCCGAGAAACAGACACTCTAGACACATTTGTAGATTCTTCTTGGTATTTTTTAAGATTCTGTTCACCAAAAAATAAAAAATATGGTTATGAAATAGATGACCTAAAATATTGGATGCCTGTAGATCAATATATTGGCGGAGTAGAACATGCTATATTGCACCTACTCTATTCTAGATTTTTTATGAAAGCTCTAGCATTTAACAATAAAAAATTCAAATACACCGAACCCTTTAAAAGTTTATTTACACAGGGAATGGTTTGTCATGAAACTTACAAAGATGAAAAAAACAAATGGTTATATCCGGACGAAATAGAAAGGAACTCTGAAGGAAATTTTATTACTAAAAAAGATAAAAGAAAAGTTATAGCTGGTCCCTCTGAAGCTATGTCTAAATCAAGAAAAAATATTGTAGATCCAGAGGAAATGATTAACATTTATGGAGCTGATTCTATAAGATGGTTTATGTTATCTGATAGCCCTCCAGAAAGAGACGTTCAATGGTCAATCGAAGGTGTTTCGGCAGCCTTTAAATTTATTCAAAAACTTTGGAAATTAAATAATGAAATTTTAAATAAAAAAGATTCTGTTGATAATACTGAAGATTTTGTTTTGCAAAAAGCTGTTAATAAAACTGTTTATATCGTGACCAAAAATTTAGAAAATTTTCAATATAATGTAGTAATAGCAAACATGCATGAAATATATAATTTACTTTATAATCATGTTGTAAATAATAAAACATCTAATAAAACTTTAAAAAATGAATGGGAAAAAATTACAATGTTATTAATGCCACTTGCCCCGCACTTAGCATCAGAATGTTGTGAGCAAATTAATCAAAAGTTTTATTGGCCAGATTATGATCCAAAATTACTTAAAGAAGAAAATTGTTTAATTGTCATACAGGTAGATGGTCGCAAAAGAGGAATATTAGAAATGCCTATGAATTCACAGGAAGATATGATTATAAAAAAGTCAAAAAAAGTTGATAATGTTTTAAAATATTTAGAAAATACAATAATAATAAAAAATATTTACATCAAAAATAAACTAATAAACTTTATAACAAAAAAATGAAAAAAATAGCGTATCTCATCGTTCTATTTTCCATACTTATTAATATTAATGCTTGCAGTGGATATAAACCAATTTTCGGTTCCTCAAACTTAAAGTTTGAAATTGCTGATTTCTCAATAGAGGGAAACAAAAAATTGGGAAATCAAATTTATTCTAGATTAAGAAATTTTTCAAAATCCAATAAAAACCAAGAAGGAATAACTAGTATTGGTCTGGTCATTGCGGTGTCAAAAGAAAAAAATGTGACATCCAAAAACAGCGCTGGTAAAATTTTAGAATATAGAGTGAATTTAAATGTTAAAGTTAAGATAAATAATTATTTAACAAAAAACGAAATACTAAATAAAAACTTTAATTCATCTTCATCATATAAAGTACAAGATCAATATTCTGAAACAATAAAACTTGAAAATAAAATATTAGAAAATTTAATAAATCAAGTTTCTCAAGAATTGCTGATTAATCTATCGGAAAATATTTTAAAATAATGATTGTAAAAAGTTATGAAATACAAAAAAAAATTCAAAGTATTATAGGAAATAATCTTTTTTTATTGTACGGCGAAAACGTTGGATTAAAAAAAGATATTAAAGAATTCATAAAAAAAGAAATAAAAGCAAAATGTAATAGTTTAGAAGTTCTTTCGTTATATGAAAATGAAATCATCAACAATGAGGAGAACTTTAATAATTTAGTTTACTCAGGATCTTTATTTGGTGAAACAAAAATAATAACCATTTTCGAAGCAACGGACAAAATCACCAAAACAGTAAACAACATTTATGACAAATACCCAGAAAATGTATTTTTGATATTTTTTTCTGAAATTTTGGATAAAAAATCTAAATTAAGAATGTTTTTTGAAACTCAAGAAAAAACAATTTGTATTCCAAATTATTTAGACAGTGAAAAAGACTTAGAAATTATTGCTCTATCTGAATTTAAAAAAAATAATATAGCCATCAGTAGAGAAGCGATAAATTTGTTAATAGAGGTATCTAATGGAGATCGTAATAACCTAAGAAATGAAATTGAAAAAATTAAATCTTATTCTTTTAACAAAAAAAAAATAGAGCTTGATGAAATAAAACTATTAACAAATTTTGCTGGAGATTATAAATCTGATAGTCTGATTAATGAATGTTTGTGTGGAAATATTTCTCAGTACAAAAAAATTAAGTCTGAGCTATATGTAAACACAATTAACCAAATATTATTACTAAGAATTTTGAGCAACAAGATTCAGCGTTTACATAAAATTAAAGGACAAGAAAGTGAATCAAGTAACCTAGATAATTTAATTAATACATCCAAACCAGCAATATTTTGGAAAGAAAAACCTTTAGTAAAAAAACAATTAGCTATTTGGAATTTAGATGAATTAAATAAAATGATTAATGAAATAAATAATACAGAACTTTTATGTAAAAAAAATCCTCAAATATCCAAATTCATTTTCTTTAATTTCTTTTCATCAGTTTGTAAAAAAGCTAGTAATTATTCTTAATAATATTAACTAATTTATCGAGTTGATCCAAATCATGATATTCGAAAGAAATCGTTCCCGTATTATTTTTTTTATTATTAATAGAAACACTTAGTCCTATTTTTTCTTCCAAAACTTTTTGCAAATCGAGAATGTTAGAATCTTTTTTAGAAACTAATTTAAATTTTTTATTACGAAATTGTTTTACTAAAACCTCTGACTGTCTTACTGAAAGTTTTTTTTCAATTACTTTTTTTGCAATTTCAATAGAATTATTCAAGCCAATCAATGATCGAGCATGTCCTGCGGACAAATTACCCTGTATAATCATAGTAAGCACTTCCTCTGGGAGCGATAGCAATCTTAAAGAATTAGCTATATAACTTCTACTTTTCCCAATAAATTGAGATAATTTTTCCTGATTATAATTAAAATCGTCCACTAATCTTTGATATCCTTTAGCTTCTTCAACCGCATTCAAATCTTGTCTTTGTACATTTTCAACTATAGAAAATTCTAATGATTTAACATCATTAACATCAAGAATAACCACAGGAACTTCATGTAAACCCGCATTTTGTGATGCCAACCATCTACGTTCGCCTGCAATAATTTCATATTTACCCTTGGAAGATTTATCTGGTCGAACGACAATTGGTTGAATAATGCCTTGCTCTTTAATTGAATTAGTTAATTCTTCTAAACTTTCCTTACTAAAATATTTTCTTGGCTGAAATTTATTTCTAACTAAATCTTTTACCAAAACTTTGTTAGTTTCAATTTTTTTAGAAGAGTCTCCTAAAAGAGATGAAAGACCTCGTCCTAAGCCCTTTTTTAGACGATTTTCTATCATTATGCAGCGCTTTCCATTCTGTTTTCTTGGTTTAAAAATTCTTCAGCAAAATTAAAATAGGATTTACTGCCAGCACATAATTTATCATAAATTAACACGGGAATTCCATGCGAAGGTGCTTCGGAAAGTCTTACGTTTCTTGGTATAACTGTTTGGTAAACTTTTTCATTTAAAAATTTTCTAGCTTCAAAATCAACTTGAGCAGAAAGATTATTTCTTTTATCAAACATAGTTAAAAGAACACCTCTTATTTTTAAATCTGGATTTAGCTTAATTTTAACTCTTTCAATAGTTTTTATTAATTGAGTTAACCCCTCCAATGCAAAAAATTCCGCTTGCAATGGAACAATTAAAGATTTTGCAACAACAAGTGACATCACTGTAAGCAAACTGAGTGAAGGTGGACAGTCAATAAAAATATAGGAAAAATCATTTTTTGGACTATTAATAAAATTTTCTATTTTATCTTTAAGTAAAAAAGCTCTTCTATTTTCACTAGCCGTCTCGATTTCTAAACCTGATAAATCTACGTTTGAAGAAACAATTTTTAAATTATCAATTTTAGTTGCCTTAATTGCTTCTTCAAAGTTTATACTCCCATTTAATACATCATAAATTGTATTTGACTGTTCATTGTTTTGTAAACCAAATCCAGTAGTCGCATTACCTTGGGGATCCAAATCAATAACTAAAATTTTTTTGTTTTGAAATGAAAGTGCTGTTGCTAAATTTATAACGGTCGTAGTTTTACCAACACCACCTTTTTGATTAATTACTGAAATAATTTGAGTATTTTTCAATTTATTTTTTTTTAAGTTTATTAATTTCTATAACTGTCGAATCACCACTTGTAATGCTCACCCGTTGCTTATACTCAATATCCCAACTTTTAGAAGCTTGAAGTAATTCACTTTTTCCGGTTTTTCCTAAGAAAATAAAAATTTTTTTCCAGTTTTCTGCCTTATTGTGAATAAGTGGTAAGATTATTTTCAATGGCTTAAAAGCTCTTGCAACAAAAACACCTTCGGTCAACTTTTTTGGATATTCAAAAATATTTTTATTTATTATCTCAACATTGAGATGAAGTTCATTGATTATTTTTTTTAGAAAATTCATTTTTTTTTTACTTTTTTCTAATAACTTTACTTTTAAAGGAATTTTTCTGTCCTTTAGTACAATAGCTAGCACTAACCCGGGAAAACCAGCTCCAGAACCCATATCTATCAACGTTTTATCATTTTTATCAACAAAATCAATGACTTGCACACTATCAAGAAAATGTCTTGTCCATATTTGATTTATTGTTGAATTACCAATTAGATTTAGAACTTTGTTAGCTTCGATAAGCTCATTTTCATACTTTTTTAAACTTGCAATTGTTTCACGTGAAACTTGAGTAAATCTAGTGAAGGTATCTAT
The DNA here is from genome assembly GCA_902588335.1 of uncultured Pelagibacteraceae bacterium. Classification (GTDB taxonomy): domain Bacteria; phylum Pseudomonadota; class Alphaproteobacteria; order Pelagibacterales; family Pelagibacteraceae; genus AG-414-E02. The sequence continues at coordinate 9,061 of CACIOV010000019.1, read as the reverse complement.
CTGGATATTTTTATCCATTTAAGCTCTTTTTAGCTTTTTCTGTCCTTTTTTTACGTAAGAAAGTAAAATATACGCAGCAGCAGGTGTTATTCCATCAATTCTAAGAGCTTGACCTAAGGTTTTGGGTCTTATTAGTTTAAATTTGCTCTTAACCTCGTTAGATAAACCGCTTAATTTAGAATAATCAATATTACTAGGTATGATTAGGTTTTCATCTTTTCTAAAAGCAATGATATCAGCCTCTTGCTTTTCTAAATATCCGGAGTAATGAGCGGTAATTTCGATTTGCTCTTCTTCAACTCTTGATGCTGGAGGTATTCTACTCCAAATTGACCTTAATTTATCAAATGTTACACCGCCTCTAGATAAAATTTCAAATGCTGATCTTTTTACTCCATCTTTTGCAATCTTAATATTAAATTTTTCTGCCTCATTTGGAGTAATTTTAAGGATTTTTAAACTATTACTTAACTCATTGATTTTATTTACTTTTTTAGTAAATAGCTCAGATCTTTGCGCTTGAACTAAACCAATATTAATTCCTAATTGGGTTAATCTTGTATCTGCATTGTCTGCCCTTAAGCTTAATCTGTATTCAGCGCGAGATGTAAACATTCTATATGGTTCAGCAACACCTTTTGTAACTAAGTCATCAATCATAACGCCTATGTAAGCTTGAGCACGATCTAAAACCAATGGTTCTTGTTCTTTAATTGCTAACGCGGCATTAATTCCTGCCATAAGTCCTTGGGCCGCAGCCTCTTCATATCCTGTTGTTCCATTTATTTGGCCAGCAAGGTAAAGAGATTTTATTTTTTTTGTTTCCAAAGTAGAATGAAGTTCTCTTGGATCAACATAATCGTACTCAATAGCATATCCAGGTCTTACTATGCGAGTTCTCTCTAACCCATTGATTTTACTCAATATTTCAGCTTGAACATCAGCAGGTAAAGAGGTCGAAATTCCATTTGGATAAACAGTTTTATCATTCAAACCTTCTGGCTCTAAAAAAATTTGATGTCTTGTTTTGTCAGAAAATTTTACAATTTTATCTTCTATGGACGGACAGTAACGAGGTCCAACACCTTTGATGTTTCCTGAATACATTGCACTTTTTTCTAAATTTTTTTTTATAATCTCATGAACTTTCTTATTTGTATAAGTAACACTACATGCAATTTGCTTGTTGTAAGTTTTTTTGTTAAAAATGAAAAATATTCCGGATCAGTATCTGCATCCTGTTTTTCTAAATTTGAATAATTAATTGTAGATCCATCTAATCGCGGTGGCGTACCAGTTTTTAGTCTTCCTAATTTCATTTTAAATTTTTCTAACTGTTCGCTTAAACCTGTCGATGGTTTTTCATTGTGCCGACCCGCTGGGGTTCTTTCATCACCAATATGGATAAGACCGTTTAAAAAAGTTCCTGTTGTTAAAATCATTTTTTTGCAATTTATTTTTTTTCCTGACTTTGTGTGAAACCCAACTACCTGATTTTTGTCAAAAATGAACTCAATTACAGGGTCTGAAAAAACCTTTAAATTACAATAACTTAGGAGCATTTTTTGCATATATTTCTTGTATAAAGCTCGATCTGACTGAGTTCTGGGTCCCCTTACAGCTGGACCTCTGCTTCTATTTAGCAATCTAAATTGAATTCCTGATTTGTCAGCCACTATCCCCATCACACCATCTAGGGCATCAATTTCTTTTACAAGATGACCTTTCCCCAAACCTCCAATAGCCGGGTTACAAGACATCTCGCCTATAGTTTCTATTTTATGAGTAAATAGACCAGTGTTTACTCCCATTCGAGCCGAGGCAGCCGCAGCTTCACATCCTGCATGGCCCCCACCAATCACCACTACGTCAAATGACAAATCACTATTCATAGCATGAATTTATAGATGATCTATCGATTTACAAGCTGATTGCTGGTTTATTTGCCAATGCAAAAATCGTTGAAAATGCTACCTAATAGCTCTTCTACATCTACTTTTCCAACGATCATTCCAAGATGTCTTGTAGCCAGCCTTAAATCTTCGGCGGCTTTATCAAAATCTTGCACTGATTTTTTCTTTTTAAATTTCTCCAAATGCTGAACACAATTTAATAAATTTTGTCTGTGCCTTTCTCGAGTAATTAAAATATCTTCAGATGTTGTAAATTTATTTTTAAGTTTGCTTTTTATTTTTTTAATCAATTTATTTAAATTTAAATCTTTTTTTATTGATATTAAAACATGCTCATATTTTTTAAATTTGCTATATAATTTTCCTTTTATTAAATCTGATTTATTTACAACTAAAATAGCATTTTTTGTTAACAATCCTTTCAAAACGCTAGTAAAATTAACATTTTTTGCTGATACAATGATTAACCTTAGATCGGCATCTTCAGCACTCTTTAAAGCTATTTTTATTCCTTTTTTTTCTATTTCATTTTTTGAAGTTCTAATTCCTGCGGTATCAGAAACGATCACAGGATAACCATCAAGATTAAGATGGGTTTCTATTACATCTCTTGTTGTTCCAGCAATTTCTGAAACTATTGCAACATCTCTTTTTGATAAATAATTTAAGAGACTAGATTTACCAGAATTTGGTGGTCCCAGAATAGCTATTTTAAAACCTTCCCTTATTCTTTCACCAACATTTTGGTCGTTCAAAGCTTTTTTAATTTCACTTAAAATCTTATTTGATGTTTTTTGTATTTCATTAATAATATTTTTGGGTAAATCTTCCTCGGGAAAATCAATCTTTGCCTCAACATGAGATAAAATTTTTAAAAGTTTTTCTCTCCATAAGTTAAATATATCTGACGATCTTCCGCTCATAATTTTTAGAGCTTGTTTTCGTTGAATTTCAGTTTCTGCTGAAATTAAATCTGAGATACTTTCTGCTTTTAGTAAATTTATTCTTCCATTTTGAAAAGCTCGCTTTGTAAACTCTCCTGGTTCTGCTAATCTACAATTTTTTACTTTTGATATAGCCAAATGCATAGCCTTAATGACAGCTCGGCTACCATGTACATGAAATTCGGCTAAATCCTCACCAGTGTAGCTATTTGGGCCTGGGAACCATATAATTACACCCTCATCAATCAACTCTTTTCCCCCATTTTTATTGAACTTTTTGAGGGTAGCTACTCTTGGGTTCGGTAATTTTGATCCAGTTAATTTTTTTATGACACTGGCTGTATTTTTGCCTGATACTCTTATTACAGCTACACCAGATATACCCGGACCAGAGGATAAAGCATAAATAGTCATTTTAGTTAAACCATGAATATTTCTCAGAGTAGTTTTTTAAATATTTTTTATAAGGCGAATATTTATCAATAGAATGTTTATAAATAGCCTGTCTAATTTGTACATTGCTTGTAGTTTTTGAAATTAAATCTTTTCTTTTATAAAATTCTAGGCATTTTTTATCCCATGGCAATTTACAGAATTCCATTAATTTTTTTGATTCTTCTTCAGGATTGTTAACTAATTTTTCAAATTGTAATTCATACATAAAATTTGGAGATTCTTCATTAAAGTTTTCGGTAATTTTAAAATAATTATCAAAATATTTAAAAACATTATCTAGATCATGCGTCCAAGCTAATTCTGTTAAATTATTTTGAAAAATCGACATAATTGAAGATAGAATATCTCTTCTGCAATTTATCACTTTAGCATTGGGATAAATGTCTTTAATTAAACGCAAATAAAAAAAATTATTTAAAGATTTATCCGTAAAAATATTATCATATTTTTTAGAAATTAATCCTTTTTTATTATAAATATTAAAAAGTTCATTCCTTATATCTTTAGGATTACCTAAATCTAATGATTGTTTTTCAAGTATTTTGTTATTAAAAAAATTTTCGAGAACAGATGTTTCTTCACCTACAGGTATCATATCTTTTCCTGATGCAATTATTTTTTCTACCATAGTAGACCCACATCTGGGAACTCCAACTATGAAAATTGGTTTTACATTATGATCATCTATATTATTTAATTTACTAATATGAGCATCTCTCGATATTTGCAAAACATCATCAAAACAATATTTAATAGCAAGTTTAAATTTTTCTTTTCTTGAATCAAAAAAACTTTTATGTCCCTCTTTTAAATAATTTAATTCTTTTTCATAATTTTTTGATTTTTTTGCATATCTAGATAATAAGTAATTCGCATAAGCAATATTATTTTTTGTAGAATTGTTATTTTTTATAATTTTTTCTATTTTATTTTTTGTTTTCGCATCTAAAAAATCCTTTTTAAGCTCGCTTAAATAATAATAATGTAGTGAATTTTCTGGTTCATATTTTATTGCTGTTTGATGAGATTCGATTGCTTTTTTAAACTCCCCTAGTTCTTTAAATGCCAATGCTAAATTATGATGAGCTCCAATATGTTCAGGTTTTACTTCAATCGCTTTTTGGTAACAACTTACTGCATTTTTTAAATCATTTAATTCTCTAAATACTAATCCAAGATTATTATGAGCTCCAACAAGTTTTGGATTAATTTCAATAGCCTTTTGATAACAACTTACTGCATTTTCAAAATCTTTTAAATCTACATGAACATTTGCGAGGCCAAAGAATGCAAGTGCATAATTATTGTTAATTTCAATTGTTTTGTTGAAAAAACTTTTTGCTTTTTTTAATTCTTTTAGCACATAAAAAGTTGTCGCAAGATTATAGTTGGCATTAACATGATTAGGATCAATTTTTATTACTTTACTGTAATAATTTATTGCCTCATTAAGATTTCCTGATGCTTTATACGTAGTAGCTAAATTTTGCAAAGCACTAACATTATTTGGTTGAATATCGATAGCTTGATGCAATAGCTTTTTTGCTTTATCAAAGTTATTATCTTTTGCAGATATAGTTGCTAATAACAATATTGAATCGAAATGATTGGTATCTATGCTAAGAATTTTGTAACAAAAATTTTCAGCATTTTTAAAATCTCCCTGTTTATAATTCTCATATGCTTCTGCAAAAATCTCTTTTAAAGTTTTGTTTTTTTTCTTCATTATTAAATGAATATATTTAATTTTATTATTTTTTGATATAGTTATATAAAAAATGTCAAAACAAATATCAATTAAAACCAGATTTGGTTGGATATCTGCATACGAAAATGAAGGAAAAATATTTAAAATTAAATTTGAAAAACTAATAAAACAAAAAAAAAGCAAAATATTAAAAAATTTTAAAAAAAATTTACTTAAATTCTTTGATAAAAAAATAACAAAAATTAAAACGCCTCACACATTAGTTGGAAATCAAATTCAAAAAAAAGTATGGACAGAATTAAAAAAAATCAAACGGGGACAGACAGAAACTTACGGAAAAATAGCAAAAAAATATCATCTATCACCCAGATATGTAGGTAAAATTTGTGGTCAAAATAAACTTTTGTTAGTTGTGCCCTGTCACAGAGTAATCAAAACTGACGGTACTTTAGGGGGATTTTCGTCAACAGGTGGAATAAAATTGAAAAGAAAATTATTAGAATTTGAAAAAAATTAGGTTATTAAGGTTTAATTTGGTTTATTCATAGAAACAAAAAAGTCAGCATTATTTTTTGTATTTTTTAATTTAGAAAGAAGGAATTCAATTGCATCCATAGTTCCCATAGAACTTAATATTTTTCTTAAAACATTCATTTTAAGCAAATCATCATTTTTAAAAAGCAACTCCTCTCTTCTGGTTCCCGATCTTGTAATATCTATTGCTGGAAAAATTCTTTTATCAGAAATTTTTCTATCTAATATTAATTCGCTATTTCCAGTACCTTTAAATTCTTCAAAAATCACTTCATCCATTCTACTTCCAGTATCAATTAATGCGGTTGAAATGATCGTCAAAGAGCCTCCTTGTTCTATATTTCTGGCTGCTCCAAAAAATCTTTTAGGTCTTTGAAGTGCATTAGCGTCCACACCTCCTGTTAATACTTTTCCTGAACTTGGAACTACTGCATTATAGGCTCTACCGAGTCTTGTTATAGAATCTAAAAGAATAATGACATCTTTTTTATGTTCGGTTAATCTTTTTGCTTTTTCTATAACCATCTCGGCAACAGCTACGTGTCTTGTAGCTGGTTCATCAAATGTAGAACTAATTACTTCACCTTTGACTGATCTTTGCATATCAGTTACTTCTTCTGGTCGCTCATCAATTAGCAATACCATCAAGTAGCATTCTGGATGATTTTCGGCAATTGATTGGGCTATATTTTGTAAAATAATTGTTTTACCTGCTTTTGGAGGAGAAATAATTAATGATCTTTGTCCTTTTCCGATTGGACTTACTAAATCAATTAATCTTGCTGTTAGGTCTGGTTTTTTTTCAATTTTAGATTTTTCTATTTCCATTCGCAATTGTTTATCAGGATAAAGGGGCGTTAAATTATCAAAAGCAATTTTATTTCTGGCTTTTTCTGGATTATCAAAATTTATTTTGTCCACTTTTAATAATGCAAAATATCTTTCTTGATCTTTGGGAGCTCTTATTTCACCTTCAATAGAATCTCCGGTTCTTAATCCAAATTTTCTTATTTGGCTTGGACTAACATAAATATCATCGGGTCCTGGTAAATAATTTGATTGAATAGCTCTTAAAAAGCCAAAACCATCTTGCAAAACTTCTAATACTCCGCCGCCGCTAATTTGTTCATTTTTTTGTGCAAGTTTTTTTAATATCGCAAATAAAATTTCTTGTTTTCTTAATGTACTTGGATTTTCAATTTCCAATTTTTCAGCTTGCGAAATAAGTTCAGCAGGTGATTTCTTTTTTAATTCTTCTAAGTTCATATGTTGGTGATTAGTTTAAGAGAAACGTACCATTCAATATAATATCTTTTTAAAAAATTACAAGTCTCATAATGGTTTGAAAACTATAATAAATACAATGACTATTAGTATAACCGTGGGTATTTCGTTGATTATTCTATAAAATCTGGGTGAATAAGAGTTATTATTTTCAGCAAATTTCCTCAGACATTGAAACAAAAAGAAATGATATATGGTTAAAATAATCACAAAAAACAACTTTAACTGAAGCCAGAAAGAGCCTAAATTATCTGTTCCGATCGTGTGTATCAATAAAATCCCAAAAATCCAGGATGTTATCATTGCAGGATTCATAATATAAACAAAAAGCCTTCTTTCCATTATCTTAAAAGTAGATATCAAATCTTCAGATTTATTATTAGCAGTAGCCTCGCTATGATAAACAAATATTCTTGGTAAATACAAAAGTCCTGCCATCCAGGAAATAACAGCAATGAGATGAATTGATTTAAATAATAAATATGTGTTCATTTTTCTCTCTCTTTCATTTGCATAAAAAAGATTAGAACGTTGTTTGCCGCTGAAATATCTTTAAAGCTGTTAAAACTGTATATTAGAATTAACGATAGAATATTATTGATTTAACTTAAAACTTAAAACTGCCAACCTATTGCTAAGCTTGTAGCTGAATAATCTAGTTCAGCCTTAATTCTGTTTTTGTTACCAGTTGTCGAAGTTTCATCATATGGTTTAAAATTAGTTTCTGTGTGTTCTAATTTAACCAGGAAACCGCTATCATGTTGCCACTTTATACCAGCACCAAGCACTCCACCATACATTGTTTTGTTAGGGTAAGTTGAACTATCAGTACCACTACTTATAGTTTCTAATGTATTTAAATCTAAAGTAGTAACTCCAGCTTTAGGATAAAGACCAAAATTGCCAAAATATAAAGTTGGTTCTATGTAGAATGTAATCACATCTTCTACTTCGGCTTTTGCAGTATATGTTGCTGATGCTCCACCTTCCGAGCCACCACTTAAATCTGTATCTGTTCTAGCTGAAGTACCAAGTGAAGCTGCACCAGGAATATATTCAAAACCAGTACTAAAGCCTAGAACACCATTTCTACCAGCAAATTCCACAAAGATTGCTCCTAATTCTGCACTTGCAGATTTTGTTGCTGTATTAACTTCAGGTGTCGCTTTACCAGTTACTGTGTCGAATTCATGTTCACTACCACTTGTATCAAGATCACCAGTAATAGCTTTTAAACCGACAGCCAATCCCCATTCTCCATCACCAGCTTTTGCAGGCATAGATAAAAAGCTTATCATTAACGCGAACGGTACTAATATTCCTAGTAACTTATATTTCATGTTGTCTCTCCCTTTAAATTCTTATAATTCTAAAATTCTCTTAACCTTATTTATTAAATTATTGCCATTAGATACATAACGTTTGATGAATTGCAACTTTAATAATCACTCTATGTAAGTCCATTATGGGTCAAAAAAGTCAATAAAATCAACCATCATTTAGCTATTTTAATATTTCTTTTAAGATGTGTGATATTTAAGCAACATTAAGATTTGATTATTATTCTAAAAATTTAAATTCTTCTTTAATTTTATAGCCACTTGTTTTGAGTAAAATGAAACTGCAAGAACATCATAACTAATATTGAGGTTATGACAGAATTCGTGGAGTGCTTTATATGCATCTTTTTCCCAATGTTTGTTCGTTAAAAATTGGTCGAAAATCAAAATTGATTTTTCATCGATAACTTTATTTGCATGATTTAAGGCACATAAAGTTGACGAATATAAATCGCAATCAAAATTTATTAATGATGCCAAAGGTCTTTTCTGAGAAAAAAATTTTGGCAGAGTGTCCTCAAACTTACCAGTGATAAACTCTCCTCCTATAATTTTAGGTACTGATTCAAAGCTAGAATAAGTGCCAGCACGTTCATGATGCCAATCTTCTGGAAGCCCAGTAAAGGTATCAAAACCAAAACCTTTTTTGAAGCTATTGATAAGGTACTGGAATGAAACGCCATACCAAACACCAAATTCATAAAAAGGTCTTGATTTTTCAGCTAAAGCAATAACTGCATCAAAAAAACTCCAACGATTAAAAAAAATTTTTGGTAGTTTAGGTAGTGAAAAAACCCACTTGCTAGATCTTATCAATGGATGGTTTGACTCGGATGAAGCTATTAAAGCATCAAAATCATTAAAATTTCCTTTAAAACCTTG
>CACIOV010000018.1 GCA_902588335.1 uncultured Pelagibacteraceae bacterium | reverse complement strand
CTAAAAAAACAAATTACTCTATAAAACTTAGAAAAAAAATAGATAGTAATGAAGTTGAAGAATATTGGTCTGGAGAAAAAGAAAAGAAAAAATTAAACGCAGAATATTTCGGCATCGGGGATTTGGAAGTATCAAACAACGATGAAATGCTTGCTTATTCCTTAGATCTTAAAGGTTCGGAATATTTTACAATATACGTGCGTAAAATTTTAGACAACAAAATCATCACCGAAGAAATTCACGAAACGTCTGGAAATATTATCTGGTCTTTAGATGATAGATATATTTTTTATTCTAAATTAGACAAATATCACAGACCAAGAAAAATTTATCGACATAAAATTGGAACCAAAGCAAAAGATGATCAATTAATCTACGAAGAAAAGGACGAAGGTTTTACTTGTGGTATTTCAATTAGCTCTGATGAAAAATATTTTTTTATTTCAACATCTGATCATACCTCATCTGAAATTTATTTTTTTGGCGTTAATGAAGCAAGCCCAAAACCTAAATTATTTAGAAAAAGAGAAAAGGAAATAAGATATTCTATAGATTCTTGGAATAAAAAATTTTTTATACACACAAATTTAGAAGCTGAAGATTTTAAAATTTGTATATGCAAACATGAGGATATAAATAGTTGGCAAGATTATATCCCAGCAGCAAAAGGAGTTTTAATTGGAGGTTTTGAGCTATTAAATGAATGGATGATTAGATCTGAATTGAGAGATGCTTTAACCAAACTCTATGTTAAAAATTTAAAAACAAATAAAGAAGAAGATATAGTTATTACTAATGAAAAAGTAATTACTCCTGGCATATCGTTAATGCAGAAGAATAGAAACACAAATAAGTTGTACATTGGTTATAATTCTCCCAAAACTCCTGGCAAATCATATATTTATGACATTGTAGCAAAAGAAAAAAAACTTGTTAAAGAAGAAACTATACCCTCTGGTCATCAACCCAATGATTACATTGTGGAAAGATTAAATTGCAATTCTCATGATGGTAAGAAAATTCCATTAACCATAACTCGCCATAAAAAAACAAAATTGGATGGTAGCGCAAATCTTCTTCTTTATGCTTACGGAAGTTACGGCTCTTCTATGGGGCCCGGTTTTTCTTCCAGTAGATTAAGTTTAATTAATCGAAATATAATTTGGGTAACAGCACATATAAGAGGAGGGATGGAGAGAGGAATGAATTGGTGGAGAGAAGGAAAAATGCTTAATAAAAAAAATTCCTTTAAAGACTTAATATCAAGTTCAAAATTTTTAATTGAAAAAAAATATACAAATAAAAAAAAAATTATAGGCTTTGGAGGTTCGGCTGGTGGGTTAACTATGGCAGCTGTTGTTAATGAAGCTCCCGAGCTATTTCTTGGTATGATTATGGCTGTTCCATTTGTAGATACACTTACAACTAACTTGGATCATACATTGCCGCTAACAGTTGGTGAGTTTAATGAATTTGGTAATGCAAAAGAAAATAAAGAGCATTTTGATTACATTCGATCATATTCTCCGTACGAAAATATAAAAAAAATAGATTACCCCCATATTTTTATAACCACAAGTTTAAGCGATAATAGAGTTTTGTTTGATGAACCTGCAAAATTTACCGCAAAATTAAGAGACTATAAAACGGATAATAATCTTCTGCTTTTAAAAACTGAAATGAAAGCAGGCCATGCTGGAAAAACTGGTAGAGATTCTGCAATCGAAGAAATTGCATTGGATTACGCTTTTGCATTAAAGATCTCTAAAAAAATAGATTCATAGTCTTGAAAATTTAATTATCGTTACTATATGCAAATTGTAAATCGCCTATTGGGATTTACATAAATTAACCTTGCTAAACTAAGGAGGTAAATATGACAAGTAAGGATTTATCAATCTTTAACTCTTTAAGACCTTTTAGCATCGGCTTTGATGATATGTTTGATCAATTTGAGTCTATGCTTGGTAATGGCAGAGTAGTACAAAGTAATTACCCGCCATACAACATTAGAAAAGCTGGAAAAGATAAATATGCCATTGAATTAGCGGTAGCTGGCTTTAATAAAGATGATGTTGAGGTGGAGTTTGAAGACAATCTTTTAACAGTTAAAACAAAAAAAGTTGACAAAACTGTCGAAAAAGATGGGGACGAGATAATTCATAAGGGAATATCTCAAAGATCGTTTTCAAGATCATTTACGATTGCAGATGATGTAAAAATAAATGGTGCAGAGCTTAAAGACGGTCTTTTGACAATTAATTGTGAAAAAATCTTGCCAGAACAAAAGAAAAAGAAACTTATTCCAATTCAATAAATTGGAACCTTGCTTGCGGAGATAAAATCTCCGCAAGTATTTTTAAAACATATCTTTAGTTTCAACCCAACTTAGAATAAGACATTTTTTTTAAGCAAATATAAACTCTCAAGTTGTATCTTGTTCATATTATTCACAATAGATAACGTTTATTTTCTTGTGACTTCTATTGAAAGGTCTATTAAGGTTTGCATTAAAAAACCTTAGGAGGAAATATCTTATGATGGATAAATATTTCGACTATAGAAAACACAAAACGGATTTTAAAACAGAAGTAATAGCCGGTGTTTCGACTTTCTTAACAATGGCATACATCATGTTTCTTAATCCTGTCATACTTGCTGATGGTGGGTTTGACTTTGGCGGAGTTTTCACAGCTACAGTTTTGGCGACAGCCTTAGCTTGTTTTATAGCTGCATTTTACGCCAAGACTTGGCCTGTTGGACTAGCGCCTGGAATGGGAATTAACGCATTCGTCGCTTATGGTGTTTGTTTGGGTATGAATTATACCCCAGCAGAAGCACTTGGAGCTGTACTTGTAGCTGGTGTGGTCTTCTTAATAATTTCACTAACTCCAATAAGAGCTTGGCTAATCAACTCGATTCCAAAAAGTTTAAAACTTGGAATTGGTGCTGGTATAGGTCTGTTCTTAGCAATCATTGGTTTTGAAATTATGGGATTAACTGGTGACCATCCTGTTACACTAGTAACACTTGGTGATCTTAGTAACCCATTACTTCTATTAGGTGCGGGTGCATTTATATCAATGATCGTAATGGAAAAATATAAGATCAAAGGAAACATTATCATTGGAATCATTGCCTTTAGTATTATTGCTTGGGTAACTGGTTTAGCAAATTTTAATGGTATTGCTTCTGCTCCACCTCCAATGACTCACTTATTTGCATTTGATTTAGGTGCTGCACTTTCAGCTTCAATGGTAACAGTAATTTTTACTCTGTTCTTCATTGACTTTTTTGATACTGCAGGAACTTTAACTAGTGTTGCAAATGTTTCAGGAAAAATTGGAAAAGACGGAAAAATCCAAGACATCGACAAAGCTATGCTTTCGGACAGCGTATCTACTGTTGCCGGAGCCTTTATGGGTACAAGCACAGTTACTACATATGTAGAATCTGCTGCTGGTGTAAAAGCTGGTGGAAGAACAGGAATGACTTCTCTTGTAATAGGACTGTTATTCTTGGCTTGCATATTCCTTGCTCCATTAGCAACAAGCTTACCAAAAGAAATAGACGGAGCTGCATTAATTTATATTGCAACTCTTTTCGTTCGTAACATTGTAGATATTGAATGGGATGATATTGCTGAGTCAGGACCTGCGGTCCTTGCTATGATAGCTATGCCATTTACTTATTCAATTTCTCATGGAATAGCTTTAGCATTTATTTCTTATGCAGCAATTAAAATCTGTACAGGAAAAACAAATGTTAGCCCTGCGATTTGGGTAATAGCGGTAGCGAGCGTCATAAGCTTCGTTGTAGCTTAAAAATTTAAATTTTTTATAGAAAAAGGGCCGGATTTGTTCTGGCCCTTTTTTATTTGGGATGTTTCTTTTTTATATCTTCAATTCTTATTTCTTCATAATGTTCAAAAGGCTGAACAATCCAAGGGTTATCTGGTAATCTTACAGCGCAATAATCTGGTTCAAAAGTTGATTTCTTTTTTTTCCATAATGTAGCTGTTTTAATATCTTCAATTTTATTTTTTATCGGTTCATAATTTTTTAGCCAGTCAACGCTCTTGTTAAGAGTTATTCCTGTATCAGAAAGGTCATCACATAAAAGTATTTTGCCACCCATATTTTTTGCAATCGAACTCATCTCACGAGAAAAGACTATATCTCCTTGTTCGTCTTCAACACCTTTGCCGCTATACGACTCTACTGCAAGATAAGCACATTTTAATTTAAAAACTCTGCTTAATAAATCTATCATGGGTGCGCCGCCACGCATTATTCCAACAAGTAAAGTAGGTCTATATCCACTGTCATGAACCATAATAGCCAGTTTTTCTACAGTCTTGTTATATTCATCCCAGGAAACTATTAATTTTTCCGACATATTAATTCTGCTATCATAGTTAAAAAAAACTTAATTAAAAAGGAGAAAATTTATGTCTAAGGGAATTTGGATAGCTGTGTATGAAAAAATTGAAAATATGGAAACTTTGAAAAAATATGCTGTTAAAGCTACAGTAGCTATTGGTAAATATTCTGGAAAATTTATAGTAAGAGGAGGAAAAAATATAACTCTTGAGGGAAATCGATCCCCAAGAACAGTAATAGTTGAATTTCCAACTTTTGTAGATGCTGAAAAATGCTACAATTCTGACGAGTACCAAGAAGCTCATAACATTTTAAAAGGTTCCGTAAAAAGAAATTTACAAATTATAGAAGGAATTTAATTACTTTCTTTTTTATTCTTCAAATTAATATAATGCTGAATCATTCCAAAAATTATTGCTAGAATAAAAAGAATTATCCAGTTGTATTTGCTAGCCCAAACAAAAGACGCATGCCCACTTAGCATTATAAATAAAACTAGCAATGTAATAATATTGTTGTGAACTGACCTCACCTTTGCTCGAAGTGAAAGATTTAAATCAAATTTTTCACTTTTTGAAGCAGACAAAGCTATTTTTTTACCATTAGGTGCTATAACAAAAAATACATTCATAGTCATTATACTCCCTAAAATAATACCAGATTGCAAAAAAGCAAATCGTGGACCATAAATTTTAGTTAGACCAAATGAAATAGCCGTCCCAATAATTAAAAGCACGATAGGAAAAATAATTTTGTAATTTATCAATTTAGACTTACAAATAAAATCATAAATTAACCACGACCCTATTATAGATAATATTGAAATTCCTATAGCAATTGAAGGGGAAATATTTTCATTTACTCTTTTATCAATCATTAAAATATCTGCATTCATAAAATAAATTAATATTAATAATGCTATTCCTGATAAAAAAGTTAAATACGAAGTATATTTCCAAATAATTACATTCTTTGAAACTTCCTGAGGTGCTCCATGATACCTAGTGAGTTTATAATAATAACCACTGTGTTGTAAGATTCCTTCAGCCTCAGTATCTTCTACCTTTGGATTTTTTGGCAATTTATTATCTAGGTAATTAAAAGTAAATGATGTACCCACCCATAGTATAGCAAAAAAAACATGTCCCCATCTAAGTAGAGCTTGGGTCCATTTAGAAATATCAGGTAAGAATTCCATTTAATATTTAACCTTATCTATTTTTTTATCCCATAATTCAAAAGCTTTTAAAGCCTCGTCTCTCATCATTTGAGCCATCGGAATTTTTCTTTCATCAATATTTTTTTTAAGTTCTGAATAAATTAACGAATCATCAAAATCAATTTTTTTAGCATCGTCCCTGGTGTTTGCGTAATATATTTTATCAATACGCGCCCAATAAATTGCTGATAAGCACATGGGGCATGGTTCACAAGTTGAAAATAGCTCACTGCCGCTAAGATTAAAATTATTCAATTTTTTACATGCTTCACGTATAGCAACGATTTCACCGTGGGCGGTAGGGTCGTTAGTTGATGTAACTTTGTTTGAACCTTCAGAAACAATTTTTTTATCTTTAACAATGACACAACCGAAGGGGCCGCCTCCCTTTTTAACACTTTCAATTGAGAGTTCTATAGCCCTTTTCATAAATTCATTTTTCATATTTTATTTTTTAAATTTTTAATACTCATTAATATTTTCTCAGGTGTCGCTGGTGCATCAAGTTTAGGATTTATATTATAATTTACTGTGGATGCTATAGCGTTTTTAATTGCAAAAAAAACAGACATTGCATTCATTAACGGAGGTTCTCCGGTCGTTTTTGATTTGTTTATTACATTTTCAATATTTTTACCTTTCTTAAATATTTCTGCATTAAATTTTTCAGGCATGTCACTTACTGCAGGAATCTTATAGGTAGAGGGTGAATGAGTACTAATTTCACCATTTGACTTCCAATTAACTTCTTCCATGGTTAACCATCCTGCTCCTTGAACAAAACCTCCTTCTATTTGCCCCATTTCAATAGCTGGATTAATAGCTTTGCCTGCATCATGAAGTATATCTGTGCGCAATATTTTATTTTCTCCTGTTAATGTATCAATTATCACTTCAGTAACAGCTGCACCATAACAAAAATACAGAAATGGTCTTCCCGTAAATTTTTTCTTATCAAAATTTATTTTTGGCGTTGCATAAAATCCGGAAGAAGATAATGAAACTCTATTTAAATAGGCCTCTTTAATCAGACTATTAAATTTAAATGATTTTCCTTTAAATTTAACTAGGCCATTTTCATAAATAGCTTCACCATCCTTTACTTTATATTTGCGTTTTACAAACGAAGCTAAATTTTTTTTTATTTTTGAAATTGCATTAATTGTAGCAGCTCCATTAAGATCTGTTGTGCTTGAAGCTGCGCTAGCACTTGTATTGGGAACTTTGTCTGTACGGGTAGCTGATACCTTAACTTTGCTGAAAGGTAATCCAAGTTCGTTTGCTGCTAATTGTGCAATTTTTGTATAGGTGCCCTGTCCCATTTCTATTGCGCCAGTATTTACATGAACACTCCCATCGTTACAATAAATATGGACTAATGCCCCAGCCTGATTAAGATGCCAAGTTGTAAAACTTATACCAAATTTTACCGGAGTAATAGCAATACCTTTTTTTAAATATCTATTTTCAGAATTAAATTTTTTTATATCTAATTGTCTGCTTTTATAACTTGAAGTTTTTATAAGTTGGTCAAAAATTTCTTGTATAATATTATCTTCAATTTTCATATTATAATGTGTTATATTTTTTTTCTTCTTTTGATAAAAATTTCTTCGTCTTATTTCAGCAGAATCTTTTTTAAGTGAACTAGCTATATGATCAATGATGTTTTCAATAGCCATCATTCCTTGATTACCTCCAAATCCTCGGAAGGCTGTATTGGAAGCGGTATTTGTTTTACAAAGATAATTTTCTATTAATACATTTTCAAGATAGTAGGCATTATCAATATGTAATAGCGCTCTGTCATTAATTGCTCCTGATAAGTCTGGAGATATTCCACATCTTGATGCTAGTTTTAATTTTAAACCTTTAATAACACCCAGCTCATCAAAACCTACTTCGTATTCAGAATAAAAATCATGTCTTTTTCCTGTTATAATAATATCGTCGTCACGGTCCATTCTAAGTTTAACTGGACGTTTAGTTTTTTTTGCAAGTAGAGTGCAAATTGCTGCAAATATAAAAGATTGCGTTTCTTTACCTCCAAATCCACCTCCAATTCTTCTGGTCTCTACGGTAATCGTATTACTTTTTTGATTAAGCATTTTAGATATAATTTGTTGAGTTTCGCTAGGATGTTGTGTCGATGAAAATACTTTAAAATCTTTATCCTCTTGTGGAATAACAAAAGCAACGTGACCTTCAAGTGCAAAATGTTCTTGGCTACCCGTTGTAAAATGACCTTTTAGCCGATTTACTGAATTTTTAATTGCTTCTAAAGCTTCACCTTTTTTTATTATTTTTTCTTTTAAAACATAAGATTTTTTCTTTAACGCATCTTTAATACTAATGATGGGCTTAAGTGATTTGTAACTAATTTTTGCTTTTAGAACTGCTTTCCTTGCTAGTTCTGTTGTTGTTGCAGCAACAGCAAAGAGTGGCGCCCCAAAATATTCAGGTTTTGTAGTAAATATTGGATCTCCATCATAAACTGGCCCTACATCATTTCTTCCGGGAATATCTTTTGCAGTAATAACAGATATAACCCCCTCGCTTTTAACTACTTTATCAAGATTTATTTTCTTTATTATTGCATTAGCTTTTTTACTCCACCCAATAGCACCAAATAAAGTTCCGGGCTGTTCGGGAATATCATCAGTATAATAAGCTCTTCCACTTACATGTTTTTCCCCACTTTCATGAGGCCTTTTTTCACTTATCAAAGACTCTTCTTTTATTTTAAGCATAAATTCCTATTAATTTTTTTTGCTTAATTTCAGCAAAAAATTTTTCAAGTAAATTTTTCGCTACTTCTATGCGATACAATTTGCTGGCACGCATATCGCTAATTGGTTGAAAATCTTTTTCTAAAGCTTTTTTAGCTTTATGGATAATTTCATCCGTAACTAATGAGTTTAAAAGTAATTTTTCACAATAAATTGCTCTTTTTGCTACGGCAGCCATACCTCCATATGCAATTCTTACGCTTTGGACTTTATTTTTTACTATTTCCAAGTTAAATGCTGCGCAGACTGATGAAATGTCATCATCAAAACGTTTTGATACTTTGTAGGCTTTGAAAGTATTATTTCTAAATAAAGGTATTCTAATAGAATGAATAAATTGCCCCTTCTTTAACTTAGTTTTGCGATAACTTATAAAAAAATCATCCAGAAATAGAATTTTAGTTTTTTTTAAACCTTGCAAAACTACTTTTGCATTTAACGCAAGCAATAAAGGTAAACAGTCACCTATTGGAGATGCTGTTGCAATGTTTCCAGCTACTGTTGCAACATTTCGTATTTGTGGCGATCCATAACGTTTAAGAATTTTTGTAAAGTCTGGATAATATTTTTGAATATAAGATTCAAGTTCAATTAAAGGAGTTGAAGCACCTATATCAATATATTTTTTATTGTTTTTGATATAGCTCAATTCACTGATTGAATTCATATAAATAATAGAGTTAATATCTTTTCTTTCTTTAGTAACAATTAAGGATAAATCAGTTCCTCCGCTAAGTAATTCTGAGTTAGTATTTTTTTTTAGAATTTTTTTTAGCTCTAAGATATACCTTGGAGCAAAATATTTTTTTCCTTCATTGTAAATCACAATACTTTTATTGTTTATTTTTTTTAGTAAATTAATTGTGCTTTTTTTATTTTTGCTAAAATGATCAAACTTATTTTTATTTTTTAAACTCTTCGCAGCTTTTATTATTGGTTGATAACCGGTGCATCTACAAAGATTGCCTGCTATAGAATCTTTAATTTCATTATCTTTGAATTTAGAATTTCTTTTAAACATTGAAAATAATGACATAACAAAACCAGGGGTACAGATACCGCATTGAGATCCATGATAATTAACCATGGCCTTCTGCACAGGATGTAAAGAACCTTCTTTTGAAATTAAATCTTCAACAAGTATAAGTTGTTTGCCTTGTAAAGTTGGTAAAAATGTAATGCAGGAATTAATAGCCTTATAATTTATTTCGTTATTTTTTAATTCTCCTAATACAACAGTGCATGCTCCGCATCCGCCTTCTGAGCAACCATTTTTGCTCCCGATTTTTTTTAATTTGGTTCTGATATAATTTAGTAAAATTTCATTTGAATCAGGATTTTTAATTTTAAAAATTTGATTCTGATAGACAAAATCAATATTACTGGAAGTCATTAACTCCCTCGATAGGTCGAATAACTCCAAGGAGTGACAAGCAATGGTACATGATAATGTTCGTTAGGATTGGATATGCCAAATCTAATTATAACTTCATCTAAAAATGGAGTTTTGGGCAAATTAGTTATTTTTTTAAAATAATCTCCCACAAAGAATACAAGTTCATATTTACCTTCTTTAAAATTTGCACCTTCGGCTAGAGGTTTATCTGCTCGACCATCTTTATTTAATAGGACAGTATTAAGCTTATTTCGTTTATTTTCAGAAATATAATAAACATCTACTTTTATACCGCCTCCTGGTTTACCAGAATAAACATCCAGAACGTGAGAAGTTAATTTGCTCATAAGATTTGTATATAATATATAACAATAAATTATAATTAATTAAACTAGTGTGCTCAATATGAGTGTGATCAAAAAAATAAACGAATTACCCCAAAGTGAATTTGTCAGAATTTTCGCTAATATTTTTGAAAATGCCAGTTGGATTGCAGAGGATGCTTACAGTAAAAAACCGTTCAGTAATTTTGAGGATTTGTCTCAAAAAATAATAAACATCTTTTCTAATACTACCAAAGAAAATCAATTAAAAATTATTAGAGATCATCCCGATCTAGCTGATAAAACAAAAATTGGATTACTTACTATCGACTCTAAAAAAGAACAGAGTAATGCAGGATTAGATCAATGCACCGAAGAGGAATTTAATGAGTTTAAAAATTTAAATGATAAATACAAAAAAAAGTTTGGTTTCCCTTTTATTTATGCTGTTAAGGGTAAAGAAAAAAAAGAAATATTAAGTAATTTTAGACAAAGATCTTTAAATGATATAAATGTTGAATTTGTTGAAGCTAAAAAACAAGTAAAAATAATTGCTAGCCTGCGTTTAAATGAAATAAATAAAAAATGAAAAAAATTTTTTTTAAGAATGGAATGATTGATCTTGCTCAATCGAGATTAGGTACAAAGATTGTATATAAGACAGATGAATTTTTTGCTCCAGCAAAAAGAATTATTAACCCTTGGCCTCCTATATTTAAGGAGGGAGTTTTTGATAGACATGGAAAATGGATGGATGGATGGGAAACGAGAAGAAAAAGAGGTAAAGGACATGACTATTTAATTTTAAAATTAGGCAAGCCAGGAAAAATACATAAAGTTGATATTGACACATCCTATTTTTCTGGAAATCAGCCTCGTCAAGTTTCTCTTGATGCTTGTCTTAGTAAAAAAAAAATACCTAATAAAAATTCTAATTGGATTAAAATTTTAAAAAAAAAATCAACTAAACCAAACAGCCATCATTTTTTTAATATAAAAAATAAATCTATTTTTACCCATGTTAAATTAAATATTTATCCTGATGGAGGTGTTGCTAGAATAAGAATTTATGGATCTATGCAAATTAAAAAAAAATTTACAAACAAAATAATTAATCTTACTTCTGTATTAAATGGAGCGACACCTATTGCTTGTAACAATGAACATTTTGGAAGGGCGGAAAATATTCTCGCGCCAGGAAAAGGAAAAAATATGGGCGATGGTTGGGAAACAAGAAGAAGTAGAGGAAAAAATTTTGATTGGCTTATTCTTAAGTGTGCTGCCCCAGGAAAAGTTAATAAAATTCAAATTGACACTCATCATTTCAAAGGAAATTATCCGGACAAATGCTCCTTGCAAGCAGCATATTTTGATAAAAAAATTTCTGATAAAAATATTGTTCAAAAATCAAAGAAATGGAAATTGCTATTAAATAAAGTGAAACTTCATGCTCACAAAAAACACAATTTTCAAAATAAGCTCATGAAAAATAAAAAAATAAATTATATCAGAATTAATATTTTTCCTGATGGTGGAATTTCAAGGGTTAGGGCCTTTGGAAAGATTGAATAATGAAAACAATTATTAAACCAAAAGAAATAACTAGAGAAAATTTTGCTATATATGGAGATTTGATTTCATCCGATTCTATTAAACCAATAGATATAAACGCAGGATATGCCAAACGTTTTAATGACTTGGCAAAAATTAATACCTCGAAAGATAAAGGCGAGACTATTATTAGTATTTTTTCAGCTTTGAAGAGATCATTTCCAATGAAAATTGATATGATGGAAAAACACCCTTTGGGCAGTCAAGCTTTTGTGCCCATGAAAGAAACAATTTTTTTAACTTTTGTGGCTCCTCCAGGAGATGTTCCGGAAATAAAAAAAATTCAATCATTTATTATTCCTCCAAAAATGGGAGTTAATTACAAACCTGGTATTTGGCATTTTCCTTTGATTTCTACGGAAGAAACAAACTTTCTTGTGATTGATAGAAAAGGAAGTGGTAAAAACTTAGTTATTCATAAATTTGAAAAGGAAGATATTGTATTAGAGTATGAAAAATAAATATCCAAGAAATATGACGGGTTACGGTAAAAATTTACCAAAAGTTACATGGCCAAACCAAGCTAAGCTAGCTCTTCAAATAGTTTTAAATTATGAGGAAGGCGCTGAAAGCAATGTTTTGCATGGGGACAAAACATCCGAAACATTTTTATCAGAAATTATTGGCGCAAAACCTATTAAAGGAAGACATATAAATATGGAATCTTTTTATGAATATGGTTCAAAAAGAGGTTTTTGGCGACTCAATGAATTATTTAAGGAAAAAAAAATACCCATCACCATTTTTGGAGTAGCGATGGCATTAGAAAGAAATAAAGATGTTTGCGATGAAATTAAAAAATCTGATTATGAAATTGCGTGTCATGGCTGGAGATGGATTGATTACCAAAATATTCCAAAAGCTACTGAAAAAAAACATATGCAATTAGCAATAAAAACAATCAAAAAAATATTTGGTAAAAGACCTTTGGGTTGGTATACGGGAAGATGTAGTCCTAATACCCGCAATCTAGTAATGGAAGATGGTGGTTTTCTTTATGATAGCGACTCATATAGTGACGATCTTCCTTATTGGGAAACAAGAGGAAATAAAAAACAATTAATAATCCCATATACTTTAGATAATAATGATATGAGATTTGCCACAAACCAAGGTTTCAATTCTGGCGATCAGTTTTACACTTATCTTAAAGATAGTTTTGATGCACTTTACGAAGAGGGAAATCGTACTCCAAAAATGATGTCTGTGGGACTTCACTGTAGATTAATAGGTAGACCAGGAAGAATTCAATCTTTGAAAAAATTTCTAGACTATGTTTTAAAACATGATGATGTGTGGATTTGTAAAAGAATAGATATTGCTAATCATTGGATAAAAAATTACTCGATTTAATATTCAACATCAGTGGGATCAATTGATCTCCACATATACCAAGTAAATATAGTTCGATACCCTGAATGAAGCTTAGAAATTTTATCTAAAAATCTTTTACTTGGTGGATAGGATGTTTTATAGTTTTTCGAAATTGCCCGAAGCAAACCGATATCTTGAATTGGAAATATATCTGGTCTATTTAAATTAAACATAAGGAACATTTCAGCACTCCAAACACCTAAACCTTTCAATTGAGTGACATAATTAACAGCTTCCTTATCGTCCATTTTTTTAATTTCTTTAACATTAAAAGATTTATTTCTAAAACTTTTTGCTATGTTCTTTAAATAACTAACTTTTTGACGAGACAATCCTGCGCTTTTTAAATTACGTGAAGACAATTTTAGTACTGTATCGGGTCTTACACGTTTTTTACATTTTTTTTCAAACTTAAACCAAATTGAATCTGCTGCTTTTGTTGAAATTTGTTGTCCTACAATAGTACGACATAATGAAAAGAAAGGTTTATTTCTGCTAGTTAAAAAACCTTTTTTGTATTTTTTTATTACCCTGCTTAAAACTGGATCTCTTTTAGATAATATTCTTTTTCCTTTTTGCCAATAAATTGGAGAACGCATCATTGTTGCCTAGGTAAAGTAATAGGCTTTTTTAATTGGTGTTCTCTGATAAATATTATAGCAGAAGAAATAACGATCAAGCCTGCTCCAGATATAGTATAAATAGTAGGAATTTCATTAAAAAGATAGAATCCAAAAATTATAGCAAATACTAAAGATAAATATTTCAAAGGTGTGGTAAGTGAAACTTCAGCCAATTGATAAGATTTTGTAAGAAGTAAATTTGCAATACTTCCAAAAAGACCTATTAAAATTAATAAACCCAAATCATAGCTTGTCGGCATTAACCATCCTCCAAAGGGTAAAGTAAAAATACCAAAAATTGCTGAACAAACGGAAAAGTAAAAAGCAATTAAATAAACAGGCTCACCTACAAGAGTTAGCTTGCGAATGAATATTGATACACCTGCAAAACCAAGGGTAAATATTATTGGATAAATATAATAAAAATTTAAATTATCAAATCCTGGTTTTGAAATAATGAGAACTCCAATAAAACCAAGACCTACTGCGGTCCAACGTTTGGCTTTTATTTTTTCACCTAAAAAAAGAATTGAAAATATAACTACCCAAATTGGTCCTGAAAACGCAATAGAAGTTACTTCTGCAAGCTCTAAATTTCGAAGACCTACAAAAATAGCCCACATTGCAACGGCTCCAACAAATGATCGATAAAAATGTAACCCCACATGTTTTGTTTTGTAAAAATTTTTAAGCTTTTTTTTAGGTATTAAAAAAAATATTGGGATCAAGCCAAATAAAGCTCTTGAAAACATAACCTGGCCAACATCATATTCGTGGGTTATTTTTATTAAAACGTCCATAAGTGAAAAAAATAGAACGCTTAAGATCATGCATATTCCACCCAGATGATTTTGATTTTTGATCATTTTGATATTTTGATTTATATTTATCATTAAATTAAAAAATATTATGCAAAAATTTATAGGAGGCATTGGTTGCTTTTGGGATGAAACAGAATATCAAGGCATTCCTGGGATTATTTCTACAGAATGCGGGTATTGCGGTGGAAAAAATCCGGAAGTAACTTATGAACAAGTTTGTGGTGGAGATACTGAGCATATAGAAGTTGTAAAAGTTACGTTCGATCCTAAAATAATTTCTTATGAAGATGTAACTAGATTATTCTTTAAAATCCATGATCCAACAACTCTTAATCGTCAGGGTCCAAATGTTGGTTACCAGTATCGATCAGAAATTTTTTACACTACTGAAGAAGAAAGAGTATCCGCTCAAAAAATATTAGATGAGACCAATAAAAAGCTCAATGGTAAGGTGGTAACAGTTATTAGAAAAGAAAAAAATTATTGTAAAGCAGAAGAGTATCATCAGAAATACTTTGAAAAACGAAGTAAAAAATGACTTTGGTTTCAACAAATTGGCTCAATCAAAATTTAAATAAGGTTAAAATTATTGATGCATCTTGGCATTTAGTTAAGAATCGAAACGCTATTGAAGAATACAATAAAGAGCATATAGAAAATGCAATTTTTTTCGATTTAGATAAAAATTCCAATCAGAAAAAATATTTACCACATGGACATTTTTTGCCTATATTAAATGATCATGAAAAATCTGTCTCTAAAATGGGAATTTTAAATACGGATAGAATTATTATTTATTGTTATAGTGATTTAATTTCTAGCTGTCGTGCCTGGTTTCAATTTATTTATTTCGGACATGATCCAAAGTTAGTTTCGGTATTAAATGGGGGAATGAAAAAATGGAAATTAGAAGGCCGAAAAATTACAAATTTAAAAACTAAAATTATTCCATCCAAGTATAAAGCTAAAGAAAATAAAAATATGATTAAAACAAAATCTCAAATTACTGAAAATATAAAAACAAAAAAATTCACTGTGCTAGACGCTAGAAGCAAAAACCGATTTCTAGGCCTAGAACCTGAGCCCAGACCTGGAGTTAAAAGTGGCTCAATTAAAGAGTCAAAATCAATGCCACTAAGTGAAATTGTGAATATAAAAGACAATACCTTTTTAGATACAAAAAAATTAAGAGATATATTTAATTCAAACGGAATTAATAGTGATAAAATAGTAATGAGCTGCGGAAGTTCAGTATCAGCGGCAAGTCTAGCTCTTGCATATTCTATAATAAATGATGAATATACCCCAAAAATATATATTGGAAGTTGGACTGAATTTGAAAAAAAATAGATGAAAAGATCAAAAAAAATAACAATTTATATAGTAATATTTTTTCTAATCATTGGCCTAATTATAATTGGTCGTTATGGCGTGGGACTTTATTTTAAAAAAAAATTTTCTAAACGTCCTCCTCCAGGAGTAGTTGTAGAGGTAGTTTCAAATCAAAATTTTAGTCAGTCTTTAGAAAGTTATTGCACATCTCTCAGTAGCAAAACTTCATCATTTAAAATAAAAAAAAATGAATTGTTAAAACCAATTAATTTTGGCAGCAAAGTGAATAAGGGTGATGTTTTGGTTAAATTAACAACAAAAACTATTATCGCTCCCTTTTCAGGCGTTATTGGAAAAAGAGGTATAAGTGGAAGTAGTTTAGGTTCGGAAAATACAATTATTTTAACACTAGACGATTCAAGAAAAGTTTTGTGTGACTTAAAAATTCCAGAAGTTTATGCAGCAGTA
>CACIOV010000017.1 GCA_902588335.1 uncultured Pelagibacteraceae bacterium | reverse complement strand
AGGTGGTAAAGATATTAATGTTTTAAAAAACATAAACTTAAAAATTAATAGAGGTGAATTAGTTTCACTTACAGGACCGTCAGGGTCTGGCAAATCTACCTTATTACATATCATGGCTTTATTAGACCAACCCACTAAAGGTGAAATTTTTTTTAAAACGAAGAGTTTTTCTAAATCTAATGATAGAGAAAAAGATTTAGTAAGAGGAAAAGGAATTTCAATAATATATCAACAAAATAACTTGCTTACCGATTTTACCGCTTTAGAAAATGTCAAAATTCCACTGATAAATAATGGATTTGAATGGGGAGAGGCTACAAAAAGAGCTACTAATATTTTATCTACAGTTAATTTATCTAAAAGACTTAATCATTTTCCAAGCGAATTATCAGGAGGAGAACAGCAAAGAGTGGCGGTAGCACGAGCTTTAATTACAGATCCTGATTTAATTTTAGCTGACGAACCTACAGGAAGTTTAGATAGACAAACTGCAAAAGAAATATTTTCTTTATTTATGAAATTTAAATCAAGGAATAGAACGATACTTTATGCAACTCATAATAGAGAATTATCAAACAAAGCAGACTACAAGTTAAATATTTTAGATGGTAATATAACTAGGAAAAATGAATGAAGTTATTAATAAAGAGTTTAATCATCTAAAAATTCACACACAATATTCTATTTGCGAAGGAGCTTTAAAAACAGAAGATCTAGCAAAATTTTGTAAAGCAAATCAAATTAAAGCTGTAGGTTTATGTGATTCAAATAATTTATGCGGCGCATTAGAATTTTCTGAAATAATTGCAAAATCAAAAACACAACCGATTATTGGAACTCAGATTAATGTTCAATATAAAGATCATATAGGAAAAATTCCTTTATTTGCTAAAGATTTAGAGGGTTATAAAAATTTAATTAAACTTTCTTCGAAATCGTTTTTAGAAATTAAAGATAATGAAGAACCACATTGTAGTGTTGATGATTTAGAAGTAAATCATAGAGGCTTAATTCTACTATCTGGCTCTTTTGACGGATTTTTTGGAAAGCTATTTTTTAAAAATCTTACAGATGAAATTTATGTTTTATTTAAAAAATTTAAAACAATTTTTAATAATAATTTTTATTTAGAAATACAAAGACATAACGATAAAGGTGAAAAATTATTTGAGAAATTTCTTCTTAATTCATCTGAAAATTTAAAAGTACCTATAATAGCTACTCACGAAGTTTTTTATCTTAATAAAGACATGTACGAGGCTCATGATGCTTACCTATGTGTAGGGGAGAAAACCTATGTGAACGCATCAGAAAGAAGAAAATATTCTGATGAGCATTATCTAAAATCTTCTAAAGAAATGAACGAACTTTTTCATGATCTTCCAGATGCCCTAGCTAATAATGCAAATTTTCCTTTTAGAATTTCTTATAGACCAAAAAATTCATCTCCTGTTTTGCCTAATATACAAACAAAAGAAGTTAAAAATGTAAATGATTTATTAACAGATGAGTCCGTATCAGGTTTAAAAGAAAAGTTAAATGAATATGTCTTTCCCTTTTCAAAACAAAAGGATCTAAAGGAGATTACAAACACCTACAATAAAAGATTAAACCATGAAATTAGTATTATTTCTAAAATGAAATATTCAAGTTATTTTCTTATAGTGTCAGATTATATTAAATGGGCAAAAAAAAATGACATTCCTGTTGGTCCAGGCAGAGGCTCTGGAGCCGGTTCTTTGGTTGCTTGGGCCCTTTCTATAACTGATATTGACCCAATTAAGTTTGATTTAATTTTTGAGAGATTTTTAAATCCTGACAGAATATCGATGCCCGATTTTGATATAGATTTTTGTGAAGAGAAAAGGGATAAAGTTTTTGAATATTTAAAACAAAAGTATGGAAAAGGAGTAGCTCATATTATTACATTTGGAAAATTAAAAGCAAGAATGGCATTTAGAGATATTGGTAGAGTTTTAGGATTGCCTTATGGGTATGTGGATATGTTATGCAAAATGATTCCATTTGATCCTTCACGACCTTTATCTTTAGAAAAAGCGATAGCTCAAGAACCAAGAATAAGAAAAGAAGAGGAAAAGGATCCTAGGGTAAAAAAACTTGTAGAAATTTCAAAAAAGCTAGAAGGATTAAATAGAAACATAGCCACCCACGCAGCCGGCGTAGTTATTCCTGCTGAAAACTTAGCTGAATTTGTTCCTTTATATAAAGATCCTACAGTTGTTTTGCCATTTTCTTCGATTCTAACGCTCACTGTCGCTTGAGCATCTGTTCCCTCAGTGACAGCATGCACTTGATATAATTGAAGTTTTACATCGTGAGGATATAATTTTTTTATGCATTTAAAAATAGCATCTACTGGACCGTCCCCAGTTTCTGTTGCTTTCTTTATATCTCCGTAAACTTCTAATGTCATATCCGCTCTTTGTGGTTCACCTGTGCCCGCAAACACTTTGAGAGATTTTAAAGTAATAACGTTATCTTCTTTGATTAAACTATCATCTACTAAAGCCGCAATATCTTCGTCGTAAACATGTTTCTTTTTGTCTGCAAGAATTTTAAATTTACCAAATGCAGTTTGAATTACATCGTCAGTGATATCTTGATAACCAAGATCTGTTAGCTTATCCTTAAACGCATGTCTTCCAGAATGTTTTCCCATAACCAATGACGTTTGCTTAACTCCAACACTCTCAGGAGTCATAATTTCATAAGTATTTCTATTTTTTAACATTCCGTCTTGGTGTATTCCGGACTCGTGAGCAAAAGCATTTTTTCCAACAATTGCTTTATTAAATTGAACAGGAAATCCAGTTGCGTTTGATACAACCTTGGATGCTTTGCTTAGTAATTTGGTATTTATTCCTGTATTAAATGGCATTAAATCATTTCTAGTTTTCATCGCCATTACAATTTCTTCAAGTGCAGCATTCCCTGCTCTTTCCCCTATTCCATTAATTGTGCATTCAATTTGTCTGGCGCCCGCAGTAACGCCAGCTAAAGAATTTGCAACCGCTAAACCTAAATCATTATGACAATGTGTAGATAAAATAGCTTTGTCTATGTTTGGAACTTTATTAATAAGAGTTTCTATTATTTTTTTAAATTCTGAAGGAACTGAATATCCGACTGTATCAGGAATATTAATTGTTTTTGCTCCACATTTAATTGCAAGCTCTACAGTCTTGCACATAAAATCCATATTAGTTCTTGTTCCGTCTTCGCACGACCATTCCACATCATCAGTAAATTTTCTTGCATAAGTTACATGTTCTTTTATTGCTTCGATAACTTCTTCTGGAGATTTATTTAATTTATGTTTCATATGAAGCGGACTTGTCGAAATAAAAGTATGAATTCTAAATCTTTTAGCTGATTTTAATGCCTCGTAACATGCATCAATATCTTTTTTTATGTGTCTTGATAAACCACAAGGTATTGAATTTTTCAAAATTTTACTCACTTCTGTAACAGACTCAAAATCACCTGGTGAAGCAATTGGAAATCCAGCTTCGATAATATCAACACCTAATTCATCAAAAACTCTAGAAATTTGGATTTTTTCTTCAAGACTCATAGATGCGCCTGGCGATTGTTCGCCGTCACGCATAGTAGTATCAAATATATAGACTCTATTTTTTTCTGACATTTTGGTTTTTTTTTAAGAATAACATTACAATCTCTAAGCGAGAATGTAAAATAATTAGTCAATAAAAGCTTAAAGTTTATAAAAAATTAATTTTTATCGCTGTCAATAAGCTTCTTTTTGCTGATCCATGGCATAAGAGCTCTAAGTCCAGCTCCAACTTTTTCAACTGGATGCTCTGCTAATTTTTCTCTAGTTTTTAAGAAGTTTTTTTGACCGTTTTTACATTCATCCATCCATTGTTTTGTAAACTTTCCAGATTGAATATCAGCCAAAACCTCTTTCATTCTTTTCTTTGTTTCTTGCTTATTAATAATTTTCGGACCTGTAACATACTCACCATACTCTGCGGTATTTGAGATTGAATAATTCATATTAGCAATTCCACCTTCATATATTAAATCTACAATCAGCTTAACCTCATGAACGGTTTCAAAATATGCCATCTCTGGTTCATATCCAGCTTCAACTAAAGTTTCATAGCCATTTTTTATTAATTCTACTAATCCACCACAAAGAACAGTTTGTTCACCAAATAAATCTGTTTCAACTTCATCTTTAAATGTAGTTTCAATAATTCCCGATCTTCCGCCACCAACTGCAGAAGCGTATGACATTGCTAGCTCTCTTGCTTTACCAGAGCCATTTTGATGTACCGCAAACAAACATGGAACTCCTGCACCTTTTTCATATTCACTCCTTACTAAATGTCCTGGGCCTTTGGGAGCCACCATAAATACATCTAAATCTTTTCTTGCTTTAATTAAATCATAATGAATATTTAAACCGTGAGCAAAAGCTATTGAGGTTCCTTGTCTTACTCTTTGTTCTATATGATTTTTATAAATTTTAGCTTGCAATTCATCTGGCGTTAAAACCATCACCACATCAGCCCACTCAGCAGCGTCTGATAAATTCATAACTTTTAATCCTTTTGATTCTGCTTTTTCTTTACTTGCAGATCCGTCTCTAAGAGCAACCACTACTTCTTTTACTCCACTATCTCTTAAATTTAATGCGTGCGCATGTCCTTGGCTACCATAACCAAAGATTGCTACTTTCTTTTCTTTAATTAAATTTACATCTGTATCTTTTTCATAAAACATTTTCATATAATTTCCTTTAATCTTGTTTATATACTTCTGGTCCCTTTGTCATTGCAACTACGCCAGTTCTGGATGCGCTAGCTAAACCTAGAGGTTGTAATTTTTTAATCAATTCATCAATCTCTTTTTTTAAAGCAGACACCTCAAATACGAAAGATTTTGTTGTCTTATCAAGTACTGCGTGTTTGTATTTTTTGCATAGCTTTTTAGCTTTTTTTAAATTTGCGTCTGAAGCTACCACTTTCAATAATGCCATTTCTCTCATTAATGTTTTGGTATTACTTGGAAAATCAGCAACTTTATGAACGGGAACAAGTTTTCCTAATTGTAATTTTATCTGTTGAAGGACTTGCTGTGTGCCCGATGTAGCAATAGTAATACGAGATAAATTTTTTTTCTTATCCACTTCTGCTACAGCAAGTGAATCAATATTGTAACCTCTTCCAGAAAATAATCCTACCACACGAGCAAGAACTCCAGATTCATTATCCACCCAAACGACAATAATATGATGTTCAATTTTTTCTTTTTTTGTTGCAAAACTATAAGCTGACTTGATCATAATTAAACTAGCACCTTTCCTTCATCAGAAATTTCTTCTTTCTGATCCTGCTCTCCTAGCAACATTTGGTTATGTGCTTTTCCTGAAGGAATCATTGGGTAGCAATTTTCTACCTTATCGACAACACAATCAAAAATAACTGGACGATTAACAGAAAGCATTTCTGAAATCTTTTCATCTAATTCTTCAGGTTTGTTTGCACGAATTCCGACGCAACCGTATGCTTCAGCTAATTTTACAAAATCAGGCAAAGCTGCCGTATAACTTTCTGAATAATTTTTTTCATGCAACAACTCTTGCCATTGTCGAACCATTCCCATGTATTCATTATTCAGAATAAATATTTTTATTGGTAATTTATATTGTACTGCAGTAGACATTTCTTGCATGGTCATTAAAACTGATGCTTCACCAGCAATATCTATTACTAACTTATTTGGATTTGCTACTTGCACTCCTATAGCCGCTGGTAAACCATAACCCATGGTACCTAAACCTCCAGAAGTCATCCATCTATTGGGTTTATCAAATTTGTAGTGCTGGGCTGCCCACATTTGATGCTGCCCTACTTCTGTAGTAATAAAAGCATCTTGGGCTTTAGTTAATTCATATAATCTCTGAACAGCAAATTGTGGTTTGATCACTTCCTTGCTGTTTATGTAACCAAGAGAATTTTTTTTTCTCCAGTTTTCAATTTGACTCCACCAAGCAGCCACCTTTTGTTTGTTAGAATTTCCAAAATCTGGATATTTTTTTTTAATTTCTGAAACAAATTTTTCTAAAACAATTTTAACATCTCCAACTAATGCTATATCAACTTTAACATTTTTATTGATTGAAGAAGGATCAATATCAATATGAATTTTTTTAGAATTAGGAGAAAATTCATCAATTTTTCCTGTTATCCTATCGTCAAAGCGTGCACCAATATTTATCATTAAATCACAATCATGCATCGCATTATTAGCTTCATAGGTTCCATGCATTCCCAACATGCCTAAAAATTGTGGATCATTTCCAGGGTAAGCTCCCAAACCCTGCAGTGTCGAGGTAATTGGAAATCCTGTTAGTGATACAAGTTCACGAAGTAATTGAGTTGCTCTTGGTCCTGAATTTATTACTCCACCACCAGTATATAAAATAGGTTTTGAAGATTTTTTAATTAATTCAATTGCTGTTTCAATATTTTTTTCTTGTCCATTAAACTTAATGTTAGGTTTGTTACTATTTTTTAATTCTTTAGGCTTTACATACTTACCCTTTTGAAATTGAATATCTTTCGGTATGTCAATTAGAACAGGTCCAGGTCTTCCTGTTGTAGCAACTTCGAAGGCTTTATGCATAATTGTTGACAGCTTGTTTACATCTTTCACTAACCAATTGTGTTTAGTGCAGGGTCTTGTTATTCCCGTCGTATCACATTCTTGAAAAGCATCTGTCCCAATAAGATGTGTTGGCACTTGGCCTGTTATGCAAACTATGGGGATTGAATCCATATAAGCATCTGTCAAAGCAGTGACTGCGTTTGTTGCTCCAGGACCTGAGGTTACAAGCAATACACCAGGCTTACCTGAAGATCTTGCATACCCTTCTGCAGCGTGACCAGCTCCTTGCTCGTGACGAACTAATATGTGTTTTACTTTATTATGATTTTTAAGTTCATCATAAATTGGTAATACAGCTCCACCTGGATAACCAAAGATATGTCTAACACCCTGGTCTTCCAAAACCTTAAAAACTATTTCTGCGCCGGTCATTAAATTTGCCATAAAGACTAATCTAACTGAGTTTCAATGATGGTCAAGTTTTAGATAAATAACTTAGAATTTTGTTTCGTAAATCAAGATAATTTATATCAGCAAATCTCTTCCATTGCTTCATCTGGCCTCTTTGCCAGGTAAATTGTCTTTTAGCGTATTGCCTTGTTTTTATAAGCACTTTCTCTTTTAACTCATTCATTGAAATTCTCTTATTCAAAAATAATTCAATTTCCTTAAGTCCTATTATAGAATTTGAGGTATGTAATGAGCGCAAAGATAGATTTAGATTTTTATATTTTTTGACCTCTTCTATTGCGCCATTTTTTAACATATCTAGAAATCTTTTTTTAATTCTTTTTTCTAACTCTGGCTTAGAGGGTGTAAGACAAATTTTTACAAACTCATTATTTTCAAAGTATTTTTTATTTTTTTTATTTTTCCATTCACTTAAAGTTATACCTGTAGCATTATAAACTGAAATTGCGCGATAAATTCTTTGTATATCATTCATGTTTATACCTTCAAAAATTTTGGGATGATTTTTTTCATAATGATTTAACATCATCTGTCTTCCCTTTAGATTTAAGTTGCTATAATCTATTTTTGGAACATTGGGAATTTCTGCTAACCCATTAACTAAAATTTTAAAATATAAGCCTGTTCCACCTACTACCAATGCTAGTTTCCCTCTTTTATTTATATCTTTTATTTTTTTTGCTGCTAACTGATACCAGGACCCAACAGAAAAATTCTCTTTTACTGAAACTAACCCATATAAATGATGCTTTATACTTTTGTCATTAGGTCTGGCAGAAAGAACTTTGATTTCTTTATAAACTTGCATACTATCTGCATTGATAATTTCACCGTTAAATTTTTTTGCTATATCAATTGACAATCTTGATTTGCCAGATGCTGTTGGACCAAATAAAAGAATTATTTTTTTACGTCCCATTTAAACTTAAAACCCAAAATATAAAGCTTACTTCAATCTTACAGTGATATAAGATCTTTGATTGCTTGAATTATAAATTGCTAAATAGAGAGTTTTTTCACCTTTATCAATAGTTTCCTTAACTAAATTAGAAAATTGATCTGAATTTATAACTTTTTTCTTTTGTATTTCAACAATAACATCGTTGATAGATACAAACATTAAAGGACTATCTTGAAAAATTTCTGTTACTACTACACCCGTTGTGTTTTTTGGCAACTCACGTTCGGAAATATCTTTTTTGTTTAAATTTCTCACTGAAATTTTTAAATTTTCTATTTTAACGTATTTGCTTATATCTGGTTCAGTTTTATTTTCTGCTTTATATTCTTTGGAAGATTCTAATCTTCCCAATAAAACTTTTTTAGAAATTAATTTTCTATTTCTCCAAATTTTAAGTTGGACTTTTTTCCCGACTTCAGTTTGAGCTACTAGTTTTGGAAGCGCACGCATAGTATTAATTTTTTTTCCATCAAACTCTAAAATAATATCTCCCGCTTTTATCCCCGCTTTATCAGCTGGACTATTTTCGGAAACACTTGCTACTAAAGCTCCTTCAGGTTTTTCTAATTTTTCTACTTCAGCAATTTCTTTCGTAACTTCTTGAATTCTTACACCTAACCAACCTCTTTTAGTTTCTCCAAATTTGATAAGTTGATCAATAACTTTAGAAGCTGAATTCGATGGAATTGCAAAACCTATTCCGATTGAACCTGATGCACCCGGCGCAATAATTGCTGTGTTTATTCCAATAACTTTTCCATCTAAATTAAAGAGAGGTCCTCCAGAATTTCCTTGGTTTATAGAAGCATCTGTTTGTATAAAATCATCATAACGAGTCAAACCAATATCTCTATTTCTTGATGAAATTATTCCTGATGTAACCGTTCCTCCAAAACCAAACGGATTGCCAATCGCTATAACCCAATCTCCTATTCGCGCATTATCTGAATCTCCAAAACTAACAGGTTCAAATTTTTCGTCTGATTCAATTTGCAATACTGCTAAATCCATGTAGGGATCTGTACCTATCACTTTAGCTTTATACTCGATGGAGCCGTTAACACTAACAATAATATCTTCTGCTCCTTGAATAACATGATTGTTTGTAACTATTATTCCTTTTTTATCAATAATAAAACCAGATCCAAGAGCGGTGGCTTGTCTTTCTGTCGGTCTATTGAATTCTTTAAACATATCTTCAAACGGAGATCCTGGGGGAAATTGAAAATTTTTAAATGGATTAGACGTTGTTTTAATAGTTTGTGTGCTTGCTATATTAACAACTGAAGGCATAAGTTTTTCAGCTAAATCTGCAAAAGAATTTGGTATAGTTTTGCTGTTAGCAAAAGAGATTGGTAGATTTAGGAAAACAAAAATTAAACTTAATTTGATAATTTTTTTATAAACCTTCATAAATTAATCTTAACTTTTAAAGTACCAAACAATTACAAAGCCAATTATAGCAAAGAATAATCCACTCGTTCTTAATTGATTAATCGGCAGTTTTTCAATGGTTTTTAACATATTTTTCATTTTTGATGGAAATAAGGCATATAATCCGCCCTCAATAAATAGCAAGAGACCTATCGCAATGATGAGCTCTTTCATCAAATTAATTATTGTTTTTTAATGACTCCCGTATCACCAAAAAACTTAAAGAAATCACTATCGGGTGACAAAATTAAAGAGGTGTCTCCTCCAATTAAAGCTTTTTCGTAAGCTTGCATTGCTCTATAGAAAGCAAAAAATTCTGGATCCTTTCCAAAAGCTTGGGCAAATATTTTATTTCTCTGACCGTCGCCTTCACCTTTCATAATCTCTGATTGTTTTTTTGCATTTGCTAAAAGCACTGTAACTTCTTTATCAGCAGTTGAAGTAATAGTTACCGCCATCTCGGCTCCTTTGGCTCTAAATTCTTTCGCTTCTCTTTCTCTTTCTGTTTGCATTCTTTTATATATTGCTTCACTGTTTGCTTGTGGAAGATCAGCTCTCTTAATTCTGACGTCAATTATTTGTATACCAAAATTTTCTGCTTCAGTATTAACATCAGTCTGGATAATATCCATCTGTTTTGACCTATCTTCGGATAACAGTGTTGCTAGACTTTGTTTACCTAAAACACTTCTTAATCTAGAATTAATGATGGTTGCCAATCTTGATCTTGCTACTCTCTCATCACCCACTGAGACATAAAATTTTAATGGATCTACAATTTTAAATCTAGCGTAAGCATCAACAATTAATCTTTTTTGGTCAGAAGCAATTACTTCTTCTGGCGCGGGATCTAAACTCAGTATTCTACGATCTATAAATACAACATTTTGAATAAAAGGAATTTTTACCTGAAGACCAGGGTCAGAAAGTATCCTTTTTGGATCACCAAATTGTAACACTATTGCCTGATTTGTTTCCTTAACTACAAAAAGAGAAAGGTAAACCACAAAACCTGCAGCAACTATAATTGGAAGTAAAAATTTACTTAATTTCATTGTGTATCAGATCCTTTTTTCTTTGATAGTTCTGGCAAAGGTAAATATGGAACTACCCCTCCAGCTTTTCTATCTATTATCACTTTATCTATATCCGCTAGAACTTTTTCCATAGTTTCTAGGTACATTCTTTCTTGTGTTACCTGTTTAGCTTTTGCATATTCATTATATATCGCAACAAATCTACTTGCTTCACCTTCGGCTGCTGCAACCACTTGTTTTTTGTAAGCTTCAGCTTCCTGCAAAATTTTAGCTGCATCTCCTCGCGCTCTAGGTATTACATCGTTAGCATAAGCTTCGGCCTCATTCTTAGAACGTACCATGTCTGCTCTTGCAGCTTGAACATCTCTAAACGCATCAATCACCTGGTCAGGTGGGTCAGCTTTTTGAGTTTGTACTTGCGTAATTTGAATTCCAGATTCATATTCATCCAAAAGACCCTGGATAATATCCTGAACTTCTATTTCAATTTGAGATCTTTGTTCTGTTAATATTGGTTGGAGATTACTTTTAGCTATTACTTCTCTCATAGCTGTTTCCGCTGCAGCCTTTACTGTTTCAACAGGACTTTGTATTTTAAATAAAAACTTACCAGCATCTTTTATTACCCAAAAAACTGAAAAGTCGATGTTTACAATATTTTCATCTCCCGTTAGCATTAGGCTTTCTTCTGCAACGTCAGCTACTCCGGAAGTTCTTCCTGTATCGCTTGCGGATCTAAATCCTATATCAATTCTATTTACCTTTGTAACTTTTGGAGTCAATGCAGTTTCGACTGGATAGGGAATATGATAATTCAAACCAGGCTGAGTTGTAGATACAAATTTTCCAAATCTTAAAACAACTCCTTGTTCATCAGGCAACACTCTGTATAAACCGCTAAAGGCCCAAACAACGATTAGTAAAATAAGTCCAAAAATAATTGGTTTACTACCAGTAGATTTTCCTCCTGGAATTAATTTGCTTATTAATTTTTGGATTTTTTCTATAACCTCATCAATATTAGGAGGTCTTTGTCCGCCGCGACCTGAACCATTTCTTCCCCCTGGGGGAGCTCCCCATGGGCTGCCACCTTTAAAATCATTACCGTTTGCCATGTCACTCTATATAGTGACTTTATTTATAAAAACAAGTTAAGATACATCGCATGGACAAAAAGACAGTAGGTTTAAGTGACACTTTTAAAGGAAAAACAGCACCAAAAAGCTTTACGAAAAATCCAATAAAAGGCACAAAATTTACCATTGCAATATCAAGTGCTAAAGGTGGGGTTGGAAAGTCAACTTTTGCCATGAATTTTGCCTTGGCTTTAAAATCTATTGGTTTCAAAGTAGGAATTCTTGACGCAGATATTTATGGACCATCACTTCCTAAAATGATGTCTATAAATGAAAAACCAAAAAGTGAAGATGGAAAAAGTTTAGTTCCTATAA
The DNA here is from genome assembly GCA_902588335.1 of uncultured Pelagibacteraceae bacterium. GTDB lineage: Bacteria > Pseudomonadota > Alphaproteobacteria > Pelagibacterales > Pelagibacteraceae > AG-414-E02. Next base: position 4,349 of record CACIOV010000017.1, on the reverse strand, counting down.
ATCAGTATGGAGTTCAATGCATGTCTATAGGATTTTTGGTTGATGAAGAAACTCCAATGATTTGGAGAGGGCCAATGGTAACAAGTGCGATTAAAACTTTTACGCAAAAAGTATTGTGGAGTAATTTAGATTTTATAGTTATAGATATGCCACCTGGAACAGGAGATACACAATTAACTTTTGCTCAAGAAATTAAAGTTGATGGAGTGATAATCGTTTCAACTCCTCAAGCAATAGCTTTGCTGGATGTAAAAAGAGGAATTAAAATGTTTGATAAACTGAAAGTACCGATACTTGGTCTTGTAGATAACATGAGTTTTTTTCAAAGTGACGATGGAAAAAACTATAATATATTTGGAGAAGGTGGAGTAGAGAAAGTTGCTGATGAATACAAAAAAGAATTTCTCGGAAAAATACCTATTAATATTGATTTACGAGTTGCAGCAGACGATGGTAAACCTCTTGTTGAAAAAAATCCAGATCATAAAATTTCAAAAATTTTTATAGAATTGGCTAATAAAGTTAAAGGATCTTTTCTTTAAATCCAAAAGATTCCATTAATTCGTTCCATTCTCTTTTTGAAAGATTAGAATTTTCATAATTGCAATCTTGACCCTTAAGCATTTTTTGAATAATCGCTTTACCTTTTGCAGATAATTCCATGCCTCCGACTCTATAATCCATAAATGCATCAAATGTTATAGGAACCCATCTTTTTAAAGAATTAATCATTACGTCAGCATAGGCTCTTATTTCATATTGTGCATGACTATCGGCTCGTAAAGATAAAAAATTTAATAAATTTAATAAATCTGTTTTCCAGTACCATTGGGTATAGGTATTCAAAGTTAAATTCATTCTGGCCAGCTCTCTAGCTAAGCCTTTGTTGGTTTCATTTATTTTGCTTCCATCATATTTCTCGTTCAACATTAATTCATAATCTGCGTATGTTTGCTCAGCATCTTTTTTTAATATTTCTAAAATATTATCTGCTTGTTTACCGTTAATTGTTTCTCCTCTTCCTTGTCTATTACTTTTAGATTGAGCTGCAAGATTTTCCTTAGCAGGTAAATAAAATTCTTTATCTAGTATTGAATATCTGGCTGAATATTCATTAACATTTGCTGTTCTATGTCTAATCCATTGTCTAGCTACAAAAATCGGTAATTTTACATGATATTTTATTTCACACATCTCGAAAGGGGTGCTATGTCGATGTCTCATTAAATATTTTATTAAACCACTATCCGTTGAAACTTTTTTAGTTCCTTTGCCGTAGGAAACTCTGGCCGCTTGTACAATTGAACTATCATCACCCATATAATCTACTACTCGTACAAAGCCATGATCTAAAACAGGGATGGCCTCGTAGAGAATCTTCTCTAATTCTGGAGAAATGACTCTTTTTGTGGTGTTTTTTTGATTTTGTTGTTCTGCTATTTCTTTTTTTTGTTGTTCTGAAAGGGCCATCTGTAATAAATAAATTGAATCTTTAAAATAAAGTTTTATATTATTCATGTTGGTTTTCCAACTACGACGATAAACGAATTTCGTAATAAACATTGCGGACGTGGGGGCAGTACCCACCACCTCCACCACTTACAACTTATGGGGGTGAACTAGAATCGACGAGTGTCTAAAGGCTATTCTTTCGTTCGGGATTGTTCCGTCGATATCGGGCTAATTATAATTGCAAATGATAAATTTGCTCTCGCTGCTTAATTTTTATTAAGAAAGCGCGGTCTGGGGCACCGGGCAACAGAACGCCCCTATTAAAGTTTCAATAAGCAGTTCATACCTAAACAATCTTCATAAGTTTTTAATCTTGTCGCTCTGGTGACACCGTGAACTATTTTTTTTGACAATCTTTATCCCAGTCCCAGGCACAAGATGTGTAATGCCAAACTGCTTTCACATCTCTCCCAACACCAGTCGCCGTTCCTTTGACTGTATTACATGCATTTAAAGACATTAGCGCAAATAAGCTCAACACTAATATTATTTTTCGAATCACTAAACACATATTATCATGGACTCATTGTCTGACTCAATTTGGACTCACCCAGCAAAGAAATTTGGCTATCGATTGTATTGAAATGCTGTTAGATTCTTGTTAAACGAAGAAAGGTCTGCGCACCGGGCAACGGAACGCCTCTACTAATTGAAAACTTAATTAGACGAGATGTAGAAAGCAGAGTTTAGTTATTTAAAAAGAATGGTTCTTTTAATAAAGAATTATCAAGTATCTTATTATTCAAATTAATTTCTTTTTCAAAATACTCTTTCACTATCTCGTCATTAAATTCATTCTTACTTGAATATCTAATTTCTCTACTTTTATCTTGAGCGGTAGAATTTATTTTAAAGATAGAATTATCTTTAATTCTCTCAGCAAGAGAAAGAAAAGCAGATTTAACAGTGGACATTGTATATTCAAAAGGGTTAGTTTTTATATTTGACATAGCGTGGTACAACATTGGACCGGTATCCAACCCTTTAGAAAGTAAATGAATTGTTGTTCCTACTAAATGAGAATTGCCATCACACAGTGCCCAAAAATTACAATCTGTACCTCTATAATATGGTGATACGCCTGCATGAATATTAATTGCCCGTTGTTCTACTAGAAAATCTACAAGTTCTTCTTTGATATAACTACTTCCAAAAACAATGTAGACATCACTTTTTAGAAAATCTGATAATAAATCCATAGGACATATATTTAAATCTCCAGAGAGCATAGGTAGAATTTTAATATTTTTTTTTGAATTATTTATAAAAGAGTTGCCAAACAATTTAGATTGAGCAACATTAACATTTTCAAAATATTTTTTCATTATTGGTGATGCTGGGTAATAACCAGGTATTATGCCTGGAAAGATAGTACCACATTCTTGAACGACAAAAAGTTCGTCAGATATTGTAGACATTAAGTTAACTAAATAATTATGTCTTATTTGATTAGTAGTAAAAAGAGTTATTTTCATTAATTCATTATTATTTTAAATATTTCAGCATGGTCTTGTCTTGCTATTTCTAAAAAAGAATTATTAATTTTTTTCATACCTTTTTCTGGCTCAATAGTCATTGACTCTTTAAAACCTAATTCTATTCCTAATTCCTTCAGTATCTCAAAAGTATCCTTGTTATAACTTCCACAAGGATGGGACATGTACTTTATTTCATTTTTTGGTTTATCTAAAATATTAGAAATTAAAGATAGACATTTTTTATACTCATCTTTTTGTTCATCATAATTTAATTTTTCCAATAATGTTGGGTGATTATGTGAGTGTAAACCAACCAAATGACCTAAACTATCAAGTCTGATTAAATCATCTTTTTGAAAGTAAAGTTTTTTAAAAAAATCTTTATAATTAAATTGTTTTTCTTTTAACATTAGAAGCATTGTTTCTTCATAGTGACTTTTAGTTAAAAAAATATCTCTAACTAATCTAAATTTAATATCTTCTATTGAATAATAAGAAAATTTAATTTTTGTTGCTTTAATTTTATCATTACTATCTTGAAAAAAAGTTTTTAAATCTTTATCTAAAACTTGATAAAAACTATTATAAAATTCATCAACATTATTAAAATAGTTCATTCTAAAATATCTAAAAATCTCTAAATTATCTGGTTTTCCCTCAAATATTGAGGTGAACACAAAAAAGAAACTTTTAATTTTAAGCTCCTCTAAGACAGGTAAAGCAACATCAATTTGACATTTTATGGAATCATCAAAAGTTAGACAAACTTCTTTTTCTTTAAGTTTATTGTTCTTAAATTTTTCAAAAAATATATCAGCGTCTAAAATATTATTTCTTCCTATAAAATTTATCATTTTATAAAAGTCATCTTTATCTATAGAACCTTGACCTTTTGTATGTATTCCATCATCATGGAAATGATGAAACATAATTCCGTGAAAAAAATTATTATTTTTATTAAAGTACATGACTAATAAATTTTATACCGTAAAAATTTAATTTTATCTATTTTAAACATCAGTAATACTTGGTTGAAGTTCTACATTACAGATATTGTGTCTAATAATTTCCTCATTTGGAAGTCTTTCAAAAAAGGTATATATTCTGTTATAAATTAAAATTGAGGGCAAAATAGAACGCCCCTTAAAATTATGAGTGAAGAACATAAAATGACAAAACAAGATAAACTGGCACTTGGTATAACTCTTGCCGCAATATTTGGAGGAGTATTTTTATTGGGATTTATTGGTTTAGTGGTTAATTTATTTGGTTAAAAGAAAAAAATCTAGAGAATTATTTTTTTATTTTCCTAACTTCTTTTTTAATAATACCAATTCTTCTTCTGGAAGTAAGTCGCTG
>CACIOV010000016.1 GCA_902588335.1 uncultured Pelagibacteraceae bacterium | reverse complement strand
ATAATTAGGAAGTTCTTTTTTAGGTAATAATCCAGCCCAGGAATCAAAAACCTGTATTATGTTAGCGCCTGCTTCTATCTGTTTATCAATATGTAAACATATTATTTCTTCTATTTTTTTTAATAAATTATTAACTAAATTTTTATCTTTATTAATTTTATTAAAATCAAAATTATTTTTTGGTGATTCTTTGTTCAGCATATATAATAGTAAAGTCCAAGGAGCTCCAACAAAACCTATTAAATTTTTTTCTTTTAAATTATTTTTTACTTTTTCTATTCCTTTATAAATAGGCAATAATTTTTTAATAAAATCATCCGAACTAACATTTATTATATAATCAAGATTTACATCTCCTAAAATTGGACCAATTCCTTTTTTAAATTCTACTTTTTGACCCAAGCCATATGGTATTATTAAAATATCTGAAAAAATTATAGCCGCATCAAGATTAAATCTTTTTATTGGTTGGAGTGTAATTTCATTAACTAAATCAGGATTTAAACAGAGTTTTATAAAGTTAGGGTTGTTTTTTCTTATTTCTCTAAATTCTGGTAAATACCTACCAGCTTGTCTCATAAACCATATAGGCACATAAGAAGTTTTTTTTTCTTTAATGCATTCACGCAATGTATCTTTCATTAATATATTATATAATTAAGTTAGTAGTAGTATTAGGTCATGTTAATAACGTTATCTATTAGTTGTGTACAGCTTATCCTTTAAATTTGTTATTAATATATATTTTAAATTATTGATTTTATTATATATGTTAAGAAATGTTAATTTTTATTATAATTTGTTAATAATTTATCAACGTATATAACTTATTTAACATATTGTTAATTTTTCTTAACAGTTATGTTTTTTTTTAGAAAAAGATGAATATCTTTAATTTTTAAAAATTTATTAACAGTCTTATGAACAAACTTTACCAGATTTATCAAGTTTCAGATTCAACTGGAGAAACATTAGATAGAATTTTTTTGGCTATAAAAGCTCAATTTTCTAATTTTAATTGTAAAACAATTCATTATTCTTTTACTAGAACTAAAAACCAAATAGATAAAATTATTTCAAAGTCTCAAAATGATAAAAATGTAATAATTTTATACACCATTGTAGATAATATACTTGCAAAATATATAGTTTCAGAAACAAAAAAAAATAATATTCCTTGTTTTGAAGTTTTAGGTAATTTAATTGCTGATTTTTCGAAACTACTTAAGCAAGAAGCAAGCCGGAAACCAAGCGGACAACATGCATTAGACCAAGAATATTATAAAAGAATAGAAGCAGTTCAATTTACAATGTCCCATGATGATGGGAAAATAATATCCGATTTAGAAAAATCAGATGTTGTTTTGGTAGGAATAAGCAGGACAAGCAAAACACCAACTGCAATTTATTTAGCAAACAGAGGTTATAAAGTTGCAAACATACCCATTATAGCTAATAAAAATATACCTCTGAAATTAATTGAAAGTTCAAAAAAAACCTGTGTTATTGGTCTTGTTTGCGATGTGGTAAGATTGTTAGACGTTAGAAGAAATAGAATTCAATCAATGCATGAAGATAGACCAAGTGATTATACTAGCGAAAAAGAAATTTTTAATGAATTAGAAACTTCAAAAAAAATATTTAAAAAATACAATTGGCCAATTATAGATGTAACAAGAAAATCTGTAGAGGAAACAGCAGCATCCATTATAAAAATATTGGATATATTAAATTCTAAATGATTAATAAAATTATTCTTGCATCGAAAAGCGGAGTGAGAAAAAAAATATTAAATCAAAATGATATTAGTTGTGAAGTAATACCTGCTAATGTGGATGAAGATATGGTTAAAGAATCTTTACTTAAAGAGAAAGCAACACCAGAAATAATTTCAAAAAATCTTGCAGAATTAAAAGCAAACAAAGTTAGTGAAAAAAACCCCAATGAACTCGTGTTAGGAGCAGATAGCGTTATTGATCTAAATGGACAGCTAATTTCAAAACCTAAAAATAGAGATGATGCAGAAAAAATTCTTCAAAAATTAAACGGTCAAAAGCATTACTTAATAAGCTCTGTTTGTATTTCTAAAAATGGATCTATGATATGGAACTATACAGACTCTTCCACATTAACAATGAAACAACTTAATTCGGTCGAAATTAGATCGTATTTAAAAAAGATAAGAGATAAAGAATTATACGCCTATGGAGTTTATCAAATCGAAGCTGATGGGAGATTTTTGTTTTCAAAAATCGAGGGGGATGAAAATACGATTATGGGTTTGCCAGTTAAGCAAATAAAGGAATATTTAAGCACAATAAAATGAAAAAATTTTTAGTTATAGGTAATCCAATCGAACATTCTTTTTCACCTAAATTGCACAATCATTGGATAAAAGAAAATAATATTGATGCTATGTATGATAAAAAACAGCTTAATGAAAATGAAATTAAAGGAATAATTAATGAAGTGAAAAATGAAAAAATAAATGGAATCAACGTTACTGTTCCATTTAAAAAATCTGTCATTCCTTTTCTCGATGAATTAAATGAACTTGCGAAAGAGACTCAATCAGTTAATACAATTTACAAAAAAGGTAATAAAATTGTTGGAGATAACACAGATGTTGGTGGGTTTAAACAAAGCTTGGAGTATATAAATTATAATGTAAAAAATAAAAAAGTATTTATTTTAGGAGCTGGGGGCGTTGTACCTTCAATACTTAAAGCTTTAGAAAAATTAGGGGTCGCCAAAGTTTATATAAGTAATAGGACAAGGGAAAAGGCAAAAAATTTAGAAATCAATTACAAAACATCTTTAAATTTAGAAACCTTAGATTGGGGTCAAAGTCCTGATTTTGATATAATTATTAATGCAACAAGTTTGGGTTTAAAAAATAATGATAAGATAGAATTAGATTACAATAAACACAAACCCAAATTTTTTGGAAAAAAGAAATTATTTTATGACGTTATTTATAACCCTAATAAAACAAATTTCCTTTTAAAAGGCAAAGAGTTAGGCAACGAAACTACAAACGGGAAGATGATGTTTATATGCCAGGCTCAATTAGCATTTAAGATTTGGCATAATGTATTACCAAAAATAGACAATGAAACGATTAAACTATTGGATGTATGATTAGAATTGCTGTTTTAGGAGATATTGGTTCCGGCAAAAGCCATGTGGCAAAACAGTTTGGCTATCCAGTTTTTAATGCTGATGCGGAAGTTTCAAAATTATATAAAAAAAGCAGAAAATGTTTTAATAAGTTAAAAAAAATACTGCCTGAGCACATCTCATCTTTTCCTGTAGAAAAAAAACAAATATCAGAAGCTATTATAGATAGTCAAAAGAACCTTAAAAAAATTCTTAAAATTGTCCATCCTGAAGTACGGCTTAAAATGAATAGTTTTATTAAAAAAAATAGGAAAAAAAAAATAATTATTTTAGACGTTCCGTTGTTGATTGAAAATAAGATAGATAAAAAAAATGATATTCTTGTTTTTGTGGATGCTAAAAAAAAGGAAATTAATAAAAGAATTAAAAAAAGATTAAATTTTAACCCAGAGATTGTAAAAAAATTTAAAAAACTTCAACTTCCTTTAGAATTTAAAAAAAAGAAATCTGATTTTATAATAAAAAATAATTTTAAGATCCATTCCCTTAAAAAAAATGTTAAAAGATTAAGAGAGAAGATTTTATTAAATGTTTGAAGTTATATTAGATACAGAGACAACAGGCTTGTCTACTTCAGAAAAACATAGAATCGTAGAAATTGGATGTATCGAGTTAAATAACCAAATACCAACAGACAAGATATTTCACGAATATATTAATCCGCAAAGAGATGTTTCTGAAGATGCATATAAGGTTCATGGGTATTCAAATAAATTTTTATCTGATAAAAAAACCTTTGCTGAGGTGTCAAAAGAATTTCTAAATTTTATTAAAAATAAAAAAATTATAATACATAATGCACCTTTTGATTTATCTTTTTTAAATTATGAATTAAGACTAATTAAGCAGAAAGAAATTGATAAAAAAGAAGTAATTGATACTTTGGAAATAGCACGTTCTAAATTTCCAGGAGTACAAAATTCACTAGATGCACTATGTAAAAGATTTAATATTGATAATTCAAAAAGAGAAAAACACAATGCTTTGATAGACTGTAATTTATTAAAAGAGGTTTATATAAATCTTTTAGATCAGAAAGAACCAAAATTAAATTTAGAAAATAGTGAAATTATTCACCAAAAATTTGATGATCAGGTGCATAAAAATAATATATCAAGAAAAATAATTAAAATTAGCGATGAAGAATTAAAGCTTCATAAAAAATATATCAAAAGCAGTCTTCAAAAAAATTATTACAATTAACTTTTTTTTTTTTCATTATATAATTTTTCAAAATCTACCTTTTTATGAATTTCAATATTTTTTATTCCAGCCTGAGAAAATATATAAACAAAAGTTTCATACAAAGTGGGATATATTTCTGTAGGTATTTTTATTAAAATAATTTTTTCTAATTCTTTTTTATCTTCGAAGTTTTTATCAATTGATACCAAAGCAGCAAAATTGATCTCAGATAATATTTTATGCTTAACATCTTGGTTCGGAGAAACTCTTAAAATAGTATTTACTTCAATTATATTATCTTTAAATGGATTACTTTTAATATCAAAATTTAAATTATAATTTGAAATTTCTTTTTCTAACATAACAAACGCTTGTGCATTTGGAATTTCAAATGAAATATCTTTTATATATTTTGATATAATTTTATAGCTCATTTGGTTATTTTATCATTATCTTCTTTGCTATTTTCTTCAACGCTTCCCTCAATAATATCTTCTTTTATTTTTCTACTAGCAAATTTAGAAGATATTGGTCTAAGTAAAAATTTTCTAGTTATAGGTATTATTAGCAAAAATCCAACTATATCTGTTAAAAAACCAGGAACAATTAAAAGAACTGCGGCAAAAGCCAGAGCTGCACCTGAAATTATTTCATATATTGGTATTTCATTTTTTACCAACTGACCCAACCCAGATTTTAAAGTACTTAAACCTGCTATTTTTGCGAAGTAAACACCAGTTATGGCAGTAAAAAAAATTAATAAAATAGTATTTAATGCTCCAATTACTCCACCTACTTTAATCATTAAATAAATTTCGATTGCAGGAATTCCAATTATAAAAAGGATAACAGCGTTCATTTGTCAGGTTATTTATGTTTGCATACTATATCATATAAGTATTATAATCAAAAAATCGTATGAGTAGTCAGTTTGGATTTATAGATATAATTTTGCTAGCTATGTTTGCTGGTTTTATAATTTTGCGTTTAAGAAATATTTTGGGAAGGAAAACAGGCCATCAAGGAAAGCCTGTGAGAGGATATTTTCCAAAAGGGATGGAAGTACTTAAAGATATAGAAAATAATGAGGCTATAAGGACAGGAAATGTTGATGAAGAAACGAAAAAACAATTTTTAAAAGGAGCAGATATTGCGTACGAACAAATCATTACTTCTTTTGCTAAAGGGGATAAAAAATCATTAAAAGGCTTATTAGGTAAAGGTATGTATAATGATTTTTCACAAGTAATAGATGAAAGAAAGAAAAAAGAACTTATATATGAAACAACTTTTATAGGGATAAAATCTTCAAAAATATTAGAATTTAAGAAAATCGAAAATATTTATAAAGTAACCGTAAATTTTGTTAGTGAAATAATTACTTGCGTGAAGGATAAAAATAATAAAATAATTGAAGGAAATCCAGATGCAATAAAAACTGTTAACGATGTTTGGAAATTTTCAAAAAATATGTGGAGTCAAGATCCCACATGGTTTTTAGTGGAAACATCAAATAAATAGTGAAAAAAAAATATGTTGTTTCTCTTAAAAATAAAAAAGATTGGATTGCTTTTACAAAACAGATTAATAACATTAGTCCTAAAGAAGCTGATTTTTTGCCTATTAAAACTCAAGAAAACAAGGTTCCAAAACTAGATTTACATGGGTTTTCATTAAGCGAATCTAATAAAATAGTAAAAAAATTTATAGTTCAATCTTTTGATCAAGGATATAAAAAACTTCTAATTATAACTGGTAAAGGATTAAGATCAAAATCTTACGACAATCCTTACATTTCAGAAAAATTAAGTGTCCTAAGATATTCTGTACCAGAATTTATTAATCAAGACGAAAATTTAAGTAATAAAGTAGAAAAAATATCAATCGCAAATGTTAAAGATGGAGGAGAAGGAGCTATTTATATTTTTTTGAAAAATAATAAAAAATTTACAAAATAAATTTTGATAAATCTGTATCCTTGGCTAGTTCACCAAGATTTTTTGTAACATATTTATTGTCAATTATAATTTTTTCACCAGCTCTATCTGTAGCAGTAAAACTAATTTCATCTAATACTTTTTCAATAATTGTATAAAGTCTTCTTGCCCCGATATTTTCTATACTAGAGTTAATTTCAGTTGCTAATTTTGCTATAGTTTCAATTCCATCCTTTGAAAATTCAAGAGTTACTTTTTCTGTTTCCAAAAGTGCTGTGTATTGTTTAATTAAACTATTATCTGGTTCTTCCAAAATTCTTTTAAAATCGTCGCTAGTTAAAGCGTTTAATTCTACTCTAATAGGCAATCTTCCTTGAAGTTCAGGTAATAAATCAGATGGTTTTGCAAGTTGGAAAGCACCAGAAGCGATAAACAATATATGATCAGTTTTTATAGGACCATGTTTTGTGCTAACCGTTGTTCCCTCGATTAATGGAAGCAAATCTCGCTGCACACCTTCTCTTGAAACGTCTCCTCCAATACGATCACTTCGTGCTGATACTTTGTCAATTTCATCCAAAAAAACAATTCCATTATTTTCGGTCGAAATTTTTGCAGACTTGATAATTGTATCCTGCTCGATCATTTTATCAGATTCTTCAGCAATTAAAATTTCATGCGATTCCTTTACTGACATTTTTTTCTTTTTGCCTTTTTTGACATTTTTACCTAACATTTCAGAGATATTTATCATTCCAACATTTGCTCCTGGCATTCCAGGTATTTCAAAACTTGGCATATTTGGAGCATCACTTACTTCAATTTCTATTTCATTATTATCAAGATCTCCATTTCTTAATCTTTTTCTAAAACTTTCTCTTGTAGCAACACTAGCTTTATTTCCTACTAGCGCATTTAATACTCTTTCCTCTGCAGCAAGCTGAGCTTTTGCATGGACTTGTTTTCTCATTCTTTCTTTTTCTATAGCTATTGCAATTTCTAATAAATCTCTGATTATTTGTTCTACATCTCTACCCACGTAACCTACTTCAGTAAAACGTGTGGCTTCTACTTTTATAAAAGGTGCTTCTGCTAACTTAGAAAGTCTTCTTGAAATTTCAGTTTTTCCGACACCTGTTGGACCTATCATAAGAATGTTCTTTGGCAAAACTTCATCTTTCATATCTCCTTTCAACGCTTGTCTTCTCCATCTATTTCTAAGAGCAATTGCTACAGCTCTCTTAGCTGCGTTTTGGCCAATCACATACCTATCCAATTCAGAAACTATTTCTCTCGGAGACAAAGATGACACTATTGATCTATCATCTTTTTCTTGTTTAGAGTCCCTTGTTGGCAATGAAGTTATATTTGTTTTTTGTTTCATTTGTTTAAATTTTTTCTAAAGTTATATTTTTGTTTGTGAAAACACATATTTCAGAGGCAACTTGAATTGATTTTTTTGCAATTTCCTCTGCAGACATTTTAGAATCCATTAGTACTTTTGCAGCAGCTAAAGCGTAATTACCTCCCGAGCCTATTCCTATAATGCCTTCTTCAGGTTCAAGGACATCTCCTGTTCCAGAAATTATAAAACTTTTTTCTTTATCAGCTATGGCCATTAAAGCTTCTAATCTTCGTAAATATTTATCTGTTCGCCAATCTTTTGCTAATTCGACAGCAGCTCTTGTAAGATTGCCTGCATGCTTTTCTAATTTAGCTTCCAATCTTTCAAATAAAGTTAAAGCGTCGGCAGTTGATCCGGCAAAACCGGCTATAACATTTCTTTTTTCAATCTTGCGAACTTTTTTAGCAGTACTTTTTATTACTGTGTTGCCAAGACTAACTTGACCATCTCCAGCCACAACAACATCTTTACCTTTTCTAATTAAGACAATTGTAGTTCCGTGCCAATTTGAATTGTTACTCATAGCAATATTCTATGTGGAGATTTATTTGCTATCTTCAAGCCCAAAAGTTCATTTTATTGATATATTCTTGAATTATTTATATACCCTGTTATTACAGAGGCGCAACATGGCAAGAAAAGCTAAAGTAAATAGAAAGACTAAAGAAACAAGTATAAACGTCGAGGTAAATCTTGATGGAAGTGGGTCTTATAAAATAGAAACCAAAATAGGTTTTTTAAATCATATGTTGGAGCAACTATCAAAGCATTCTTTAATTGATTTAAAAATAGCAGCAAAGGGTGATACGCATATTGATTTACATCACACTACAGAAGACACAGGGATTGCAATAGGTGAATGCATAAAAAAAGCACTCCGCTCATCAAAAGGAATAAGAAGATACGGGCACGCCTTGATCCCTATGGATGAAACATTAACACGAGTAACGATGGATGTTTCAAACAGACCATATTTAATCTGGAAGGTAAAATTAAAAGTGGAAAAATTAGGAGAAATGGATACAGAATTGTTTAAAGAATGGTTTCAAGCTTTTTCTCAGGCAGCAGGAATTACTTTACATGTTGAAAATGTTTATGGAGATAATAGCCATCACATAATTGAATCTTGTTATAAAGGTCTCGCTAGATCATTAAGAGAAGCTTTAGAAATAGATAAAAGAATTAAAAACAAAATTCCTTCAACAAAAGGAACTTTGTAAATCAAAAAATGATCATATTCCCTGCAATAGATATTAAGGGAGGAAAATGTGTAAGACTTTTAAAGGGAGATTTTAATAATATTACACAGTACAAAAAGTCACCCATAGATCAAGCAAGTGAATTTTTTAATTTAGGTTTCCGTAATATTCACCTGATTGATTTGGATGGAGCCTCCCAAAATAAATTTAATAATGAAAATATTATTAAAGAAATTAGTAAAATTAAAAAAATAAAAATTCAAATAGGAGGCGGAATTAGATCTTTGGATACTATAAAAAGATTTTTAGATTTGGGTGTTGAGAAAGTAATATTAGGAACAGCAGCTATTGAAAATATTGAATTCCTTAAAATAGCCTGTAATAAATTTAATGATAAAATAGTTTTAGCGGTTGATGTCCGTGATGGATATATAGCATTATCTGGTTGGAAAAAACAAACTAACATTTTAGCAACTGATTTTTTAAAAAAAATTGAAAATATAAATATTTCAAGAATAATTTATACTGATATTAACAGAGATGGAACAAAGTCTGGTCCTAATTTAAGTGAAACAGTAAATTTTTCAAAATTAACTAAAATTCCCATCGTAATATCTGGAGGAATCTCTTCAATTGATGATATTACAGATATTAAAAAAAATAAATTCTCCAACATACAAGGTGTTATTGTAGGTAAAGCAATTTATGATGGAAATATCGATATTAAAAAACTTAGAGAATTAATTTAATGATAAAAAGAATTATACCGTGCTTAGATGTAAATAAGGGAAGAGTAGTGAAGGGGATAAATTTTGTAAACCTTGTAGATGCTGGCGATCCTGCGGAGCAAGCGCAAATATATTACGAAAGTGGGGCGGACGAAATTTGCTTTCTAGATATCACTGCCTCACATGAAAATAGAAATACCATATTAGAGGTAGTCAAAAAAACAACGGAAAAATGTTTTGTCCCTCTTACTGTGGGCGGGGGTGTACGCAGCATAGAAGATATAAATAATTTATTACGCGCTGGTGCAGATAAAGTTTCAATAAACACAGCAGCAGTTACTAATGAAAATTTGATCAAAGAAGGAGCAAAAGTTTTTGGTTCACAATGTATTGTCGTTGCTGTTGATGTAAAAAAAGTTAACAATAATAAATGGGAAGTTTTTACTCATGGTGGAAGAAAACCCACAGGTAAAGATGTTTTAAAATTTGTTCAAAAAATGGAATCTTTAGGAGCTGGAGAGATATTACTTACTTCAATGGATAGAGATGGAACCAAAAAAGGTTATGATTTAGATCTTACAAAAAAAGTATCTAATTTAGTAAATATACCAGTAATTGCATCAGGTGGGGTTGGTAATTTAGAACATTTATATCAAGGATTTAAAATAGGGAAGGCTAGTGCAGCACTTGCGGCTTCAATTTTTCACTTTGGAGAGTTTTCAATACAAGATGCAAAAAAATATTTAGACTCAAAGGGAATTCCTGTAAGAATTTGAAAAATGTTTAAAACTTTAGAAGAATTGATTGCTGTTATTCGTCAACGAAAAGGGTCACCAGTTAAAGAATCTTATACGAACAAATTATTAAGCAACAAAAAGCTCAGTGTCGAAAAGGTAAAAGAAGAAATAACAGAACTTATTGGTGCGATTGAAAATAATACAAATAAGGTTCATGAATCAGCAGATGTTCTTTATCATTTGATGGTGCTTTTAGAAGCTAATGGTATTAAAATTGAAGATGTAATGGACGAGTTAAAGAAAAGGCAAAAATGATAAATTGGCATAAAAGATATATAGAATATTGGAAAAAAAAACTAAACGTTTCTAATTATGGAGTTCTTTGGATATCATTTTTTAAGGGTATATTTATTGGTTTATTGATTTATCATTTTTTTATTAATTAAATAAAATGAACTACGATAAAAATAATATTTTTGCTAAAATTCTTAGAGGTGAAATTCCTTGTAAAAAAATTTATGAAGATGAATTCGTTTTAGCTTTTTATGATGTAAATCCTCAAAAAAAGATTCATGCACTTGTAATTCCTAAAGGTGAATATGTAAATTTAGATGATTTTTCTTCCAAGGCATCAGAAAAAGAAATTGTTGGTTTGATAAAAGGCATAGGTGCAGTTGCAAAAAAATTAGGTATTTCAGAAGTAGCTAAAGGGAGAGGTTATAGATCTTTAGTTAATGTAGGAGAAAATGGTGGTCAAGAAGTTCCTCATTTACACTTTCATATTTTTGGTGGTGAAAAAGTTGGTAAAATGGTTTCTTAAAGATCTTCTTCTCTGGGTATTTTAAAAATTTCGTTTTTAATTAGTATATTTGTTTCTGTATTTTTAAGAAAAAAACTAACTTCATTAGAGTAGGCATCTATCATTTGCCATCCCACAAGTTCTAATGAATTTTTATCAAAAAAAATTTTCAGTTTATTTGAATTTTTTTCAACTAGTTCATATTTAATTATACTGGAATCTATAATCATTGGTTCGTTGTTTTGTACTAAATTTAAAATATTTTCTTTTTTAAGCAGGTAAAACAAAGGTGTTTTTTTTAATGGATAGTAATAAATTTTTTTATATCTTTTTTTTACTATTGCGAGCTTTTTTCCATTTGTAATTATAATTTTTTTTTTTTGGGGGTATTCACATTTCATAAGCAATGGATATTTAATGTGACAATTTCCTATTTCTTCTTTTCCTCCAATAGTTTGAATAAAATCGAAATATAAAGTGTTAGTTGTTTTTAGTTTATTTATGAGTTTTTCTTTAAAATTTGCTTGAGAATAATTAGTAAAAAACAAATAAAAAAATATAATTAATAAAGTAAAATTAAATTTTTTTTTCAAAATTGTCCTAAAGAATTTCTCTTTTACCTACGTGATTAGCTTGGCCTACGATACCTTCTTTTTCCATTGTTTCCATAATTCTTGCTGCTCTATTGTATCCAATTTGTAATTTTCTTTGTAAAAAACTTGTGGACGCTTTTCCCTCTGTTTTTATAATATTTACTGCCTTATGATATAATTCATCTTTTTCACCATCAATATTTTCACTATCACTAGTTTCATTATCTTTAATTAAGGTAATTTCATCAATATAATCAGGTTTCCCTTGTGATCTTAAATAACTATTCACTTTTTCTATTTCAGATTCCGAAACATATGGTCCATGAATTCTTACTATTCTATTTGCCGAGGACATAAATAACATATCACCCGCACCTAATAATTGTTCAGCTCCCTGTTCTCCTAAAATTGTTCTACTATCAATTTTTGAACTGACTTGAAATGAAATCCGTGTTGGAAAATTTGCCTTAATTGTTCCAGTAATTACATCAACACTTGGTCTTTGTGTTGCCATGATAATATGAATTCCAGCTGCTCTTGCCATTTGTGATAATCTTTGAATATAATTTTCTATTTCCTTTCCTGCTATTAGCATTAAGTCGGACATTTCATCGACTATTACTACGATGTAGGGCATGTGTTTTTTATGTTTAGAATTATAACCATCTATATTTTTTACTCCTACACTTGTCATTAATTTATATCTGCTCTCCATTTCTTTTACAGCCCAACCGAGAGCTGCTGTTGCTTTTTTGGATTCGGTAATAACAGGACAAAGCAAATGAGGAATCCCTTCGTAGGCTGATAATTCTAACATTTTTGGATCTATTAAAATTAAATTACATTTTTCAGGAGTATATTTATAAAGTAGCGATAATATTATGGTGTTAATGCATACAGATTTTCCTGAACCAGTAGTTCCAGCTATTAGCAAATGAGGCATTGCAAAAAGATCGCTAATGATGGGAATACCAGAAATACTTTTTCCTAAAGCTATTGGTAATTTTATCTCCTTTTTATAAAATTTTTCATCTGCAATAATTTCATTTAAAAATACATTTTCTCTTTTAGGATTAGGAATTTCTATACCAATTGTACTCTTGCCTGGTATTGTTGCTACTCTTGCTGAAACTGAACTGGTATTTCTTGCTATATCATCTGCTAAAGTAACTATTTTTGAAACTTTTATTCCTGAAGCTGGTTCAAATTCATATAAAGTTACAACAGGTCCATAACTTATTCTTTTAATCTTACCTTCAACGCCAAAATCAAGCAAAATCTTTTCTAGAAAATCTGAATTTTTTTTCAGTTCAGAATCATCAATATTTTTTCTATTTTTTAAATCTGGATTTTTTTCTAAAAAATTTATTACTGGTAATTTAAAAATATTGTTAGCCTGTTTCACATTTGCTTTATTTGAAAAGGGTAAAATTGGCTGTTTTTCATTAGAAGTATTTTTTTTATGATTTTGTTTTTCTAAATGAACATTTGAAACATCTATGTTAGCGTCAATCTCTTTTTTATTTTTTTTTAATAAATTTGCTATTTTTTTTATTATTTTGAAAGGAAAAAGTAAAATTTGTATAATTTCATTCGGTTTTATGCTTAGGCTTAATATAAAAAAAACAATAGTTAATAAAATAAAAAAATAAACTACATATTGATTTTCAATTAAAGGAGCAAAGTAATAAATATTTTCTTTAATTGCACGTCCAACAAACCCACCATTGCCATTATCAATTAACCAAAATGAATCATTATGCAAAATGTTTAAAGCAGTTGTTCCAAAAATTATGTAGATAAATATAAAAAAAATTTTTGTAATAAAATTATCCATTGTTTTTTGAGTGGCAAGTTTTATACCCCAATAAAAAAAGTTAAAAACAATAAAAATAGAAATTAACCCCAAAGATTGGAGTAAAAAATCTGATACAACGCTACCATAAAATCCCCCAATATTTTTAATTTCTGTATTTTCCGGAGCATAGATGAAATTAGGGTCACTTGGAGAATAGCTGATGATTGAAGCTAGAAGAAAAATACCAATCAGCATCAGTAAAAAACCTGACAACTCAATTAATCTATTTTTTACAAAATTGTTGATTTTCTTTAAAAATTCATAATTCATTTTTTTCAAATCAGCTAATTAACTTTGTATCATTTATTAATAATTGTTAAAATTAATTTATAAAAAGTAAAATCATGAAAAGACAAAAAATTTGTATTATAGGAGGAAACCTAACTGGATTAGTAACAGCCATTGCTCTATCGAAACTAAATTGTCAGATAGATCTAATAACTGGCAATGTTAATCACAATAATCAATCTAATAGGACTGTAGCAATTTCTGAAAATAATTTTGATTATCTTGATAAATTAAATATCACAAAATCTTTAGCAAAAGAAATGTGGCCTTGTTCCACAATGAAGCTATACACAGAAAACAAAACTGAAAAGTTTTCAAAAATATTTGAATTAAAAAAAGATCATAAAAATAAAAAAGTTTTTTATATGACGGAAAATTTAAAAATAATAAAATTAATGACTGATAAAATAAGAAAAATTAAATCTATTTCAATAAAAAATGAAAAAATCTCTGAAATTTGCAATTCAGGACTATTAAAAAGTATAAAAATTAATAATAATAAATTTAAATATAATTTAATAATTGTTTGTGCCGGAAATAACTCCAGCTTAGTAAAAAATCTTTTTAGGGACCAAATAATAGAAAATTCTTATAAAGAAATATCAATTACTACAATTTTAAACCACGGTTTGTTAAAGAATAATACTGTTAGACAAATTTTTTTAGATAATGGGACATTAGCTTTACTCCCAATTTCAAATGCAAAAACATCAATAGTTTGGTCGATAAAAGAAAACATGAAAGAAAAAAATAATTCTTTTTTAAAAAAGAAAATAAAATTTTATGCAAAAAATTATTTAAATAATATAAAATTCACAACTAATATAGAATACAAAGATTTAAAATTTTTCATTCGAAAAAAATGTTTTCAAGATAGAATTCTTTTGTTTGGAGATGCTTTGCATGTTGTTCATCCTTTTGTTGGCCAAGGTTTTAATATGACACTTAGAGATTTGGCAAGTTTAGAAAAAATATTAAATAAAAAAATAAATTTAGGTCTGGATATCGGAAGTTCGGATATTCTATCCGAATTTTCTGATGAAATAAAACCAAGAAACTTTGCCTTTTCAATTGGAGTTGATTTTTTAAAAAGATACTTTTCTCTTAAAAAATTAAGAAATAATGCATTAAAAATTTTAAATAGAAGTAATTTTGCAAAGGATATTTTCTTTAATATAGCTGATAAAGGATTTAAGTTTTAATTAAAATTAAAACTGATCAGCTTCTGTGGAGTCCTTCATTGCTGTAGTAGAATTCTCTCCAGAAGTGATAGCATTTGATACGGCATCAAAATAGGATGTTCCAACTTCTCTTTGATGTTTTGTAGCAGTATAGCCTTCTTTTTCGCTATCAAATTCTTGTTGCTGTAATCGCGAATATGCTGCCATTCCATATTGTTTATATTTTTTTGCTAAATCAAAAATAGCGTAATTTTGGGCATGAAATCCTGCTAAAGTTATAAATTGAAACTTATATCCCATATTACCGATCTCTTTTTGGAAGATTTCAATTTCTTTCTCTGATAAATTTTTTTTCCAATTAAATGAAGGGGAACAGTTATAAGCTAGTAATTTACCTGGAAATTTTTTATGAATAGCGGTAGCAAAAGTTTTAGCTTCTTCTAAATCTGGTTTTGCTGTTTCGCACCAAATCAAATCACTATATGGAGCATATGCTAATCCTCTAGAAATAGCTTGATCCAATCCATTGTTTACATAATAAAAACCTTCTGGTGATCTTTTTCCTGTTAAAAAAGGCTTATCATTTTCATCAAAATCATTAGTAATTAACTTTGCCGCATTAGCGTCAGTTCTAGCTAAAATAATTAATGGAACTTCCATTACATCTGCTGCGAGCCTTGCTGACTTAAGATTTTTAATCATAGTTTGAGTAGGAACTAATACTTTACCTCCCATATGTCCGCATTTTTTTTCTGAAGCTAGCTGATCTTCGAAATGAACGCCGGCTGCTCCTGATTTAATAAATTTTTTTGTTAATTCAAATACATTTAGAGGACCACCAAAACCTGCTTCACCATCAGCAACAATGGGCATTTTATAATCTATTTGGTCTGCGGCATTAATCTTTCCCTCTTTAATTTCCATATGTTGAATTTGATCAGCTCTTATTAGAGCATTATTCATTGCTTCAACTAATTTGGGCGCACTATCATAAGGATATAAACTTTGGTCAGGATACATTTCTCCAGCACTATTTGCATCAGCCGCAACTTGCCATCCACTCAAGTAAATAGCTTTTAGACCAGCTTTAGCATGTTGAACAGCTTGATTTCCTGATAAAGAACCTAATGTATTTAGGTAGGATTCAGTATTTAATAAATTCCAAAGTTTTTCTGATTGTGATTTGCAAAGCGTGTATTCAATATTAAATGTTCCCTTAAGTTTTTCAACATCTTCCTTAGAATAGTCTCTTCTAATCCCCGCAAATCTTTTTAGGTTAAAAGATACATTTCCAGATTTAATTATTGAGCTCATTGATTTTTTTAAATAAATTTATTAATTTAATTCAGGATCTTCTTGAACG